>JBAHZU010000007.1:0-14290 GCA_037132875.1 Pontiella sp. | reverse complement strand
GTAAAAACAACCAACAAACCAGCCAGGGCAAAAGCGGCGGCATGAACCATTAAGCTAATTACGAAACCACTCGGGGCACCCTTACTTATTTTTTGCTTTTTCATCATCGTCCAACCCTGATGTTAAAATATGTACTTATTTGTTTAAACACAAACAATCGCTACTTTTCCTTAGCAATCAAACCCTTGAGTATTTTAGCGTCCGCGAGAAACTGCTCGGGACAGTCATTGCGCACAAACTCCATCAACGCATAATGGTCGTTGTTGGCCCCCAAAGGCACCTCAAAATAGGAGGCCCAATCTTCAGCCCCCTCCGCCAGCGGACGGCGGGCGGTGGACTCGCCCCACGAACCTGCTCCGGGACTGAACATCCAATGGAAGACGTGCATATTCAGCACGCGGTTCGCAAGCTGTTTGAGCCCATCCAAACGATACGCCGGATCAGTCAGCCAATAAACGGGCTGCCAATAGGTGAAAAAGTTGGGATGAGGTATTTCGTCCAGTACGTCCTGGGTTGCATAATTACTATCCGACAAGGTATTCGCATGAAATTCCAACGCCAATTTAACCCCGTGTTTTTCACCGGCCACCAAGGCATTACGAATCCCATCCAGAATAAGAGCCCGTTCCGCCTCTGAAACGGCATCCGATGGCTTATGACCCGCCCAAATACGGATGGTCTTGGTGCCCAGCGCCAGGGCACTTTCCAATACGGGTTCGAAAGACTCGGGCTTCCCATCTGCATCGAGCACTTTCCAATATGAACCGTAAGATGAAACTTCGAGACCGGCATCGGCCGTCATTTTACCAACTTCAGCAGCCAACTTCAGATTGCCGGGCTGCACGTGTGCATTCCCCGCCCACTCAATGGCATCGAGGCCAGCTTGTTTAACCAGCTTAACCAATTCCTCGGGTTTTAACTGCTGCAGGGTAATTGAACAAATTCCAGTCTTCATGTTGTTTCCTCCTATTCTCGATCCACTTAGGCCATTGAACGCACAGTTTCTAAATCCACTTTGTGCAGAAGAGGTTCTCCAGCGCACAGTCGCTTGAAATCATCCACCATGTAATCAGCCATGCGGCGCAGCTCCGTACCTTTGGAGCCTGCAATATGTCCGCTCAACAAAATGTTCGGCACCGTATACAGCTCCGACCCATCTGCTGGGGGTTCCGGATGCTGAACATCCAGTAAGGCCGTCAAATCGGGTCGTTTTTTCATTACGGAGATCAGTTCCGGTTCATTCACCTGACGGCCGCGGCCCACATTGATGAAGCTCGCACTATCCATCATGCTTCCAAATAACTTTCCGTCAAATACGCCGGTATTATCATCCCGGTCAGGAAAAAGATTCACCACAGCAAACGATGTGCTAAAGGCCTCTTCCAGCGAAATGGTTCGCGAGGAAGCCCGCGACGGCACCACCACAACCTCTAATCGATGATGAGCCAGCATCTCCTGCAAATGGTTGGAGATCGTTCCGTTTCCAAGAATGGATACGCGGTTATCATAGTTTCCATATCCGCGATGATTCACCCCCATGAAGGTTGATTTTTCATCCACACACTCCCGACTGTTGCGCCAGAATCCGGCTCCCGCCAGCAACACTTGAGCCAATGCAATTTCTGCAACCGGCACCCCGTTGGCCTCAATGGCACTGCATACAACGATGCCTCGTTCCAGATAAGGCAGTGCAAACTCTTTAACTGAACCGGCCGCATAGAGGACGGCTTTCAGGTTCGGAAGGCGATCAATTTGCTCTTCGGTCAGCTCGAGCATACGCCACGTGCAAAAAATAACCTCTAGATCATGAAGTGCTTCCAATTCATCCTCAAAATTATCCGGAGTAATTAGCACGGGATGTAAATCTGAGATGCTGGCAACAACGCCCTGTCGATCCGCATAAACTTGATCGATCATATCTGTGTTGCCCACAGGATCAACCCGATTAAAAAAAGCTGTTTTCATAAATTCCTCACCTAATCAATGTGGTTATAATGTTGCGCAAAGAAACTGCCCGCTAACGACACAGTAAGTCAGAATATCGTCAAAAAAAGCGATCGCCCTTATAGTTACCCTGTTAATCCAGATTCACAACCTCCGGTCCGCCACGTGTATCCCTCTTAAAAATATGGCCGATTTGACAAACGAGCAAGATCACAAGTCTTTAACTGGGTAAATTTTTTTTATTCCAAGAACGGAAATAAATTAGAGAGAAAAATCATATCCATCCCATTTGATTCCGCAAGAACGTCGTTACCGCCTCGACGAGGTTCCGGGCGCCCCCTCCATAGCGAGGCCCCTTTCATCGATCGTCCACCACATCCCCGCTGCCTATTCAGCCAACAAACTCTGAGCAAGTCTACTTAGGGCGCTTCAGAAGGGTGTTGAATTTACAGGCAAGGGAATTGCACCCATTTTCCGGGAAACCTCCAACCTGAAGAGGTTTTTAAAATGGCATTCTAAAAATGAATTGCGACATAGAATATAAGCGGCGAATAACAACTCATGGAATGGCGTGCGGGATCGCAGCCGGAACATTTAAGTGGGATTTGGTCTCCGCATCACTTCGATGCGCCCGTCTTCACCTTATTTAAAAAATGGTCGGGGCGACTGGATTTGAACCAGCGGCCTCTACACCCCCAGTGTAGCGCTCTACCAGGCTGAGCCACGCCCCGACATCTCAATTTCCGTAAAAATTGAGGGCAGAACGTAGCATGCCGCATATAGGTCGTCAACGCCGCCGATGCAGAAAAATGCAGGGATAAAACCAACCAGACTTAATTCCTACCATTGTTTGCTTTTCAAGACGTTTTCGGCCCGTAGAATGCCACCCATGAATAAATACCCCAAAATCCCTGCTGACCAACTTGAAAAATATTCCTCGGCCATTTCCCTCTCCGATATGGAAATTTTTGTTTTCCCGGAATTACTCTACAGTCTGGTGCTGGCCAACATCATGTCGCCGCGCATCTGGGAATGGAAAAATCACCCGTGGTTTGCCAAGCTGGATACCATGAAGCCGTACAAAAAAATCCAACGGATGAAGCAATTCATTATTGATAATTATGAATTCAACCTCGATTTGGATACGTGGGGCCTGACCACGAAAGATTCGGAGATCGAGCGCTTTAAACCCTTCATGGATGAAAAAACCATTGGGCAGTCCAATGCCTTATTCGGCTATGAGGGCGACAAACACTATTTCACGTTGGATATCCGAAAACACTTCGGACTGGATAAATATACCTCTGACATTATCCCGTTCTGGAAAACGGAAACGTTGGAAGCCATGGATGCCTTTCGGCATAAAGATGATTATCGGGTGGGGGCGGGCGAATGCGTTTCGCTCTCCACGCTATATGCTGCTGCCCTCTTCATCATTTGCGACATTCCGCTGGAAGACATTTTTCTGATTGCCACCCCGTTGCATTCCCAGAACTTTATTAATGTGAATGGAGGCGTCTTGACGAACAATCGCCGACTGGTCACGAAGAATATGTGGTTTAACGGTACAGATCTAACGGGAAAAGCCCAGCGCGCCCTGCGCAATGAGCAGGTAACCATTATTGCCAACAACTCCGGCTTCATTCATACGGTCTATCCAGAAGCAACGATTTCTAAAGAGAGCTTTGAGCTGTTTAAAGAAAAGTTGGATGCCTTTACCACCACAGAGATCACCTATGAAATCCTGGCCAACTTCCTCCGGGAACGGTCCGAATTCCAGAAGTGCTTTCAGATTAAATATCTGCGGCACGGGAAAGAACAGTATCTACCGATTGAACGTGCCTTTGCCTACGAGCACGGAAGCCCCTATAAGGTTTCCGACAATGCCACACGCGACAAGCTGCTGGATCAGATTGATGAATACGATTTCTACACCGAACCCATTGAAGGACGCATTCAGGTCAATAAGCTCGGGGACTACCTGAAGAATAATCCGATCTCCCACTACGACGAAGAAAACCTGCGCGGCTTGGCAGAAAAAATTGAATGCACTCAGGATATGGAGCGCAAGATCTCGGTGATTGAAGGCCTCGTGGATTTCGTTCACTTGGAACCAGAACTTCCAGAGGTTGAAAATAAAACCTTCACCGGGCCGGGGCCGATCTGCTTTGAAATAGGGACCTCCCGCGAAGACATCATCGACTATCTCGCGGGGCTGCGGAATAGGCATCCGATTGCCGACCTCGCCTTTTATGCGAACCGCGATCTTGCAAAAACCGATTGGGCCCCCTTCCTCAAAGCAGGGCTCGAGCGCAACCCTGTTGTGATTGAACAGACCGCCGACCTTTCTGACGACGAATTAATCCAAACCTTGAAAAACCTGACGCAGGAATCGATCTACGATGGCTCGCGCGTTGCCCAGCCCGACGAAGTCTGGAACTTCCAGCGCGGCGATGGACTGGAACTGGCGCTTGCCCTTTCCAATGTTTGGAAGTCCCGCCATCCGGACGACACCATCGAGCTGAAGGTCTCGGGCCACGAAGTGGTTCTGCAACTCGGCGCCCAAGAGATCCAATTTGAGTCCACCAAGGGGCTGGAGAAGCAAATCATCCTGTAAGGGAATGAAATCGGATGGGGCGATAACTTTTCTGACCCCATCCCTTATTTTTCCCCACTTTGTACGACCAGCATGACACCGGAGAACCCCATGAAATTTCGTTCTAAATCTTCATCCGAAGAAACCAGCAAGACCGATCTACCGCAACGAATTCAAGACGGTGCATTGCTGATTGACGCGCGCAGCCCGATGGAATTTTCCGGGGGGCATATTGACGGAGCCATTAACCTTCCCCACGACATCATTGGGCAAGAAATCAAAACCCATGCCGCAGCAAAGAACCGATCCATGGTGGTCTACTGCCAAAGTGGCGGGCGCTCTCAAATGGCCGTGAAAACATTACACGATGCTGGATACACGCAGGTAGAAAACGGAGGGGCCATCGATCTGCTTCGTCAGCAAATTGGCACATCATCATGATCAAAATTATTGGAAAAATAGGACTGGCCATTGGGATCGGGTTTCTATTAATAAATCTCCTCACTGGAGGACCAGAAAACGCACCGACCGACCTCGCAAAACAGGTGGAGCAAGGCGCCTTATTAATCGACACACGCACGCCGAGCGAGTTCTCGGGCGGGCATGTGAAAGGCGCCATTAACATCCCGCACGATCAAATTGTCCAGCGCATCGGACAATATGAAACCGACCCCTCCAAGCCCATCATTGTTTATTGCCGCAGCGGAAACCGCTCCTCCCTTGCCAGACACGACCTCATCGAAGCGGGCTATACCAACGTGGTGAATGCGGGAAGCATCGGCGACCTGCAAAAACAACTGAAAAAGTAGTCTTCTTCCCATCGGAACACCGTTAGGGATTGAATCGCCTTTCATTCCTGTTCAAGATGTTGGTTTCAAATCCAACGAACTCGCAGGCTGCCCCATCTATGAAAGTTGTCATCACAGAAAAACCATCGGTCGCGCGCGACATTGCCAGCGTGCTCAACATCACCGAAAAGAAAAAAGGCTATATTGAAGGCCGCGGGTGCAGCATCACTTGGGCCTTTGGCCATTTGGTAACCCTCCTGGAGCCCGGCGAATATGATCCCGAAATGCGCAAATGGCGGCTCGATTCCCTCCCCTTCATTCCGGAGGAGTTCAAGCTCAAGATCATTGAAAACCCCGGGGTCGCCGAACAGTTCGAAACCATCAAGCGGCTCTGCCAAGAAGCCGAAGAAATTGTCTGCGCCACAGATGCCGGACGAGAAGGCGAACTGATTTTTCGCTACATTCTTTCGCTGAGCGGATGCGAAGACAAACCGATCAAGCGCCTCTGGCTTAGCTCGCTGACCCCCGAAGCCATTAAGGACGCCTTTAAAGACCTAAAAGACGGCCACGACTACGACTCGCTCTATGCCGCCGCCAAATGCCGCTCCGAATCCGATTGGATTGTGGGTCTGAATGCCACGCGCTTTTTCACCGTCCGCCACGGCCGTCTCGCCTCCGGCGACGACCGCGTGCTTTGGAGCATTGGCCGCGTGCAAACGCCGGTCCTGGCCATGATTGTTCAGCGCGACGACGAGATCATGAAATTCCGGCCCAAGCCCTTCTGGGAACTCGCCACGAAATACCGAGAAACCGTCTTTAAATATACCGGCGACCGCTTCGACCAACCGGAGAAGGCTCAGGAACTGCTCGAAAAGATTACCGGCCAGCCCTTCACAGTAACCAGCGTTTCTGGCCGCCAGAAAAAAGAGCAGCCCCCGCAACTCTACGACCTCACTACACTGCAACGAGAAATCAATAAATTCCACGGACTCTCCGCCGCCGACACCCTCGCCGCCACGCAGAATCTCTACGAATCGAAACTTGTGACCTACCCCCGCACCGATTCCCGCTACCTCAGCGCCGACATGAAACCGCGCATCCCGAAAATTTTCCAATCCTTGGAAAAAATACGCAAGGAACAGATCCAACCCCTCGACCTTTCCAAGCTTCCGTTCACCAAGCGGATTGTCGACGACAAAAAGGTCACCGACCACCACGCCATCATCCCAACCGGAATCATCCCCGGGTCCATCGGACCGAATGAACAGATGGTCTACAACGCCATCGTAACCCAATTTATCGCCGCATTTTATCCCGTCTGCATCAAGAAAATCACCACCGTCAATGGCGAAAGTGTTGCCGTGAAGTTTCAGGCCAAAGGCACCGTGATTGTGGATCCCGGCTGGTCGATCCTCTTCCCGAAAAAGAAAAAGAAGAAAAAAGATCTAGGGGCTGGAGCAGAGGAAGATCAACAACTTCCAACCTTTGGAAAAGGCGAAACCGGCCCGCACGAACCGACCGCCCGCGAAGGCAAAACCAAACCCCCGCAAGCCTTCAGCGAAAACTCACTACTCGGCGCCATGGAAGCCGCAGGCAAGCTCGTCGACGACGACACCATGCGTGAAGCCCTGAAGGAGCGCGGCATTGGCACCCCCGCCACCCGCGCGGCCATCATTGAAACGTTGCTGCGGCGGAACTATATCTGCCGCGAAAAGAAACAGATCCGCGCCACCGATATGGGCCGTTGCCTCATTGCACTCATTCAAGACCCCCTCTTAAAGTCGCCCGAAATGACCGGCGAATGGGAAGAACAATTGAAACAAATTGAACGCGGCGAATCCGATGCCAGCACCTTCATGGACGGCATCAACCGCTATACCCGCGGCCTGATTGAAAGCGGAACCTCCACCAAACTGGAATTGGATACCCTTGGCAATTGCCCCCTCTGTGGAAAAAAAGTCATTCGCGGCAAGACCGCCTTCGGTTGTTCCGGATGGAAAGAAGGGTGTAAATTTGTGCTTCCAGCAGAATACAAAGGAATCAAGCTCACACGCAATCAGGCGCAAGTGCTGATTCAGATGCGGGTACTCCCCTATGCCATTCATGTTGAAGGCGAGTTGCGCTTGCTCCTGCTCAGCACACAAGGCGACCTCATGGATATCGACCTCCCCTCCGCCGACCGCCAGAAAAGCGGGAAAGAGGATGAAGGCCGCCCGGCCAAAAAACCCCACAGAAATCCTCCAGCCAAGAAGGATTAGCATTCACAATCCTGCCGTTCAGAAAAATACCGAAATGACATCCCCATTTTTCAACATCCCTCGTCGTGCGAGCCACCCAGAGCATGGGAGCAGCATACTTCGGGGGAAATAAAAATTAATCCCTTGGTTTCACCACGTGGATCGGGATGGCGGGGGCCGCGAAGTAGGCCTTATCTCTTCCGCGCTTAACTTCGGCAGAAAGAACGAGACTGAGTTTGGTTCCGGGGCGAACCGACTCATCCACGACAATCCTGATCGAGCCGTTGGCTTTATCCTTGGCCCCGCGATTCTTCCCGTCCTTTTTATTGTTCTTTTTCTGCTTTCCGATCCAACCATTTTTTTCGGCGCGGAAACCTTCGGGCGGATGATCCAGCATGATCGCGTAGCCCCGGTTCTGCCCAACGATGCTTCCTTCCAATACAATGCGGGTGGTTTTTCCGGCCTCTAGCTCGATGACTCCAGACGTTGGAATTTTTGCATGGAACCAGATTGGGGGGCGCTTGGACACCGGGGCCAACACCAACTCTTTTGCGGGTACGAGATGACGATAGAGAAAGGCCTGCATCTGATTATCCACGGGAAGGGCGGCGCGGATCATGGGGTTGCCGTTGATGATGCCTATTCCACTGATTTCCGGGTGAACCAATTCTTCTTGAATCTGCTTGGGCGCAGTGATGGTAAAGCGGGCCACATCGGATCCTGCGGGAATCATGGATGAGCTCATGGTAAATCCAGCGGGCAAGGTGGTCGCCTCCAAGGTGATTTGATCCTCGAATCCATCGAACCGCAAAGCCCTCACCGTAAAGGCGGCGGTTCCTCCGGGACTGATCGGTAGCCCAGAGGGTTCCATCCGCAGTGCAAAGTCGGGGTTGGCGGGGCTGATGCGCAAGCGGTAAGCATAGTCATGGCCGCCTTTATTCTGCATATCAGCTATCTCGATAAAATAGGTTCCAGTGGCGGGAAGTTTATGGAATAAATACGAGTCTGCATGGTGCGTCACCAAGCCCGCGCCAGAATACAAATGCGTTTTATCTTTGCGGCTATAGTCATCGTTCCGCACGGGTTGCTCCATGCCGGGGCCGGTCAAGGTGAGGACCGAATCCAGCGGCGAGTTTAAGCGCCGGGCAAAAACCTCGGCAGAAATCGAATCCCCTTTCCGACCGTGGAAGCTGAAGACATCGCGATCCCCAACTTGACCAATTCTTCCATTCACGATGAGGGGTAGTTTGACCGGCTGAGCCGTGGCAGGCCGATTATTGGGTTCGACTTCGAAGATCTCTCGAAGATCGCCAATGGCAAAAGGCATTTGATTGGAACGATAGCCATTTTTTTGGACCGAGATATGGCGCAGGTCTAACCCATCTGCAGGGAGTTTCCCGGTGAGGCGCGTCTTCGGCAGGTTGCGCCCGCTCAAGGCAATGTCCACCTCGCTACCCTCCTGAGCACCCAACGGAAAGATACTCGTAATGAAAGGCAACTCGCCAAGGGCAATGCGGTAGACAAAGTCCTCTCGCCCTCGGTAAATCGAATCGCGAATGGAGAGGGTGTAGGTTCCTGATGTTGGAACATCGAAAAAGAGAACTGGGTCGGGATTGAATTTATAGGCATCCTGATAGGCCACCTCCTTCCCATCTTCATCGTAGAGCGCAACCACGGCTTGGAACCAGCCGGGCACGGCATCGGCGAGATAGGGAATGATCCGGCGCGCACTAACCGCCACAACAATGGAGTCGCCTTGGGTGGCCTTAAAGCGGAAGTGGTCCAAATCCCCGGGCCGAATCTGCCCATTGATAATGGAAGGAATCGGAACCCACTGAAGATCGGGGCTCATGTGATCATCGTTCGGTTCCTTTTCGAGCACCTCTTCCAAGGAGCCCACCTCAAAGAAAACCGGGTTCGACAAACCCGCAGGCGTGTACACCCGCAATTCCCGCGCCCCCAGCGGGGCCTGTTTGGAAATCCGAACTCGCACGTGCAGACGACTCTCCAGCTGCGGATTGAACTGTTCTTTTTTATCCCGTTTATAAAACTTCAGCACGGCCTTCTTGTCTTCGCGGTCGACGCCTTCGGGCACATCGATGAGTTGAATTTGTTGCGTCGTCTGCCTGATCCGTCGCTCTGCGGAGATCCTTGCGTTATCGTCTACCGTTTCATCATTCAGCGTTGCTCGAGCATTTTCCCGATTTCGATACAGCTGGGAAACCCGCCGGGCTTCATAGCGAACCGCATAGCCAAGGATCTCGACCTGAACCCCTTCGCCGCTCACAAAAATTTGGGTGGCTCCGTTGAAATATTGCCCCCCAATGAGCATCTCAAAGGTCATGCCCTGTTGAGCCCCGGCAGGAAAGACAAATCCAATATGCGGTTCGTTCGAAGCTTCCGCAAAATCAGCCATGCCCATGAGCAGCGTAATAATGGCCATTCGCACCCCGCGGCTCATGACATAATTTCCCGAAGACGCCCACCCATGGTTATGCCATCGGCTTCGGTTGCACAAACCCGAACATCGAGCCCTTGAGGGTGCGGAAGCTTTGCATTGGGGTCGATGCCCAATTGCTCATACATGCTACCAATCAGATCCCATGGATAGACCGGGCGATCGGCCACCTCGGTGCCCGTCTCGTCCGATGCACCCACCACCTGGCCGCCCTTAAAGCCGCCGCCGGCGATGACATGCGAGAAGCACTTGCCATGGTGACTGCGCCCGCCATTCCACGGGGCTCCCATCTGAACCTTGGGGCTTCGGCCAAACTCGCCCCCCCACCAGACCATCGTGGAGTCCAAGAGTCCGCGCTGGTGCAGATCGTCGAGCAGGGTTGAAAATCCCCGATCGAGTTCGGTGAGTTTATTATTCATAATCTCAAAATGCTTTTTATGCGTATCCCACCCGGTGTAGTTAATCGTGATATACGGCACGCCAGCTTCCACTAACCGCCGTGCAATCAGACAGGATGCCCCAAAATCGCTCCGCCCATATCGCTCGCGCAATTTCGGGTCTTCCTGGCGAATATCGAACACCTTGCCGGCATCGCCAAGCATTAATTCATAGGCTTGATCCCTGCACCGATTCATCTGTTCAAACTGCCTATTTCCATCGAGCATTGTGCCGTAGGTATCGAGAGCATCCAATAGTGCACGGCGCCCTTTCTGACGATGCTGCGTGATGCCTTTTTGAATGATCCCTTCCACGGTAAATGGGTTCTGATTGGGTCGCCCTCCTGTTGCAAACGGTTTATAGCGCAACCCCATAAAGCCCGATTCAGAAAAGCGGCCCTGCGGTTTCGTCAGCACAATATAGGGAGGAAGCAGCCCGTTGTAGCCGGCATCCACTCCTTTAAAGCGAGACACCACCGCACCCGTGCATGGAAACACTTCGCCACCGACCGGCCGACCGGTTTGCATGACATAGGATGCCGTTTCATGCCCATTAATTCCGTGGGTCATGCTGCGGATAATGGAATATTTATCGGCCTGTTGAGCCAACAGCGGAAGCCGCTGGCCAATGCGAATTCCACTCACGTTGGTTTCAATGGGAGCATTATACGGTCCACAGTAGTCCACTCCAGCTTCCGGCTTGGGATCGAACGTATCCAGATGTGCAGGTCCGCCCCACATCCAAATTTGAATCACGGCTTTCGCTTTGCTCGCCTGAATGGCAGATGCTTGCAAGGGCGCACCCAGCATCAGCCCACCGGCCCCGACCGTGGCCCGTCCGATTGCATCGCGCCGTGAAACAGGTATGCCCTTATTCCTTGTCATTTTCAGCCTCCTACAAACCTTAGTGTTTAAAAATAAACTCCTGGGAATTCAATAAAGCCCACACCATATCAACCGATGCTTCGTAGCGCTTCAGCCCACTGTCGCGAACATAGGCCATGGCGATCTTCGTTTCTTGGGCCGTCGGGTAGCGCGAAAGAACGGTGAGATACATTCCTTCGATCGCCTCCTCCAGATCCAGCCAACCGATTTTGGGCTTCTTTTTGCCCGGCACCATTTTAGAGGTCATGCCGAGCAACGCTTTATTTTTATTGAGCTTATTCTGAATATGGCTGGAATTTAAAAGGTGTAGCTTTTGTGATACCGACGGCGTGTTGTCGCGCTCGGAGATCATGCCGGTATCCCGCGACGGTCGGCCATAGAGGTCCAAAAAGGGGCTGGTAATGCTTCCATCGGATAGTTTGATCGACCGCAGATTCTCGGGAACAAAGGTGAAGGGCTCCGGAATATCGGAGGAATACATTTCCGTGGTTTTTGTGATTTGGCAGATGGCGTCGATTAAAACCTCGGCATCAAGACGGCGAATATAATAGTGCGAAAAGTTTTCTTCATCCTTCAGGTTGCGCAAGGTATGAATCGAAGCGCGCTGATAGGTTTTTGAATTAAGGATGATTCGATAGACGTGGCGCAGGTCGTATTTACTTGCCACGAGTTCCTGACTCAGGAAAGCAAGCAGTGCCGGATTCTGCGGCGGATTGTCCTGCCGGATGTCATCTGGTTCGTGAATAATTCCGCGTCCCAGCAGCCAATACCAGATTCGGTTTACCATGTTGTCAGAGAAGACTTGGCTACCCACCAACCAGTTGGAAAAGGCGATCCGCGGATCAGAATATTCAGGAATCTCCACCCCCGTTCCGTCGGGCAATCGGGGAACCACCGGCGTTTCGGTGTCGGGATAGCAAAAGGTTTTGAATGGATCATAAAAAATAATTTCCTCCTTCCACTCAGCCGTGCCTTTATAGCCAATCTGCCCGAAAAAAGCGGCCATCCCCATACGCGCCTCCTCGTCCCACCCTTCAATCCGCATACCCATAAACGTGAGGGCCACCATACCGGCAATGGCTGCGGGATCGCGTTGCGGCATGGCGCGATAGAAGTTGACCGGAGCCGCCCGGAAGTTGCTCCCGCTGGAGGTCAGCATGGCGCGAACAAATTCGTCGTACGGCATGTTTTGATAGAGCGCGGTTCGAATAAAACGATAGTAGGCCTGCACGGCATTCGGCCAAAGTTTGCTCGGGAATTCTGCTTTAACGCGCAATAGATCGCACCATTTCAGCGCCCAATAATCTGCAAATTCGGGTCGCTCAAACAACGTTTCAATCAGCGCAGCACGCTTGTTCCTCGCATGACTGCTTAAAAACGATTTGACTTCCAACGGGGTCGGTAGCGTTCCGATTACATCGAGATAGACCCGCCGCAGAAAAACTTCATCGGAGCACAGAGCAGAAGGCGGGATTCCCTTTTCATTGAGCTTCGCAAGAACCAGTCGATCGATCTTCGCACTGGCCGCATCCTGCACCGCGAAAACACCTTGTATCGTCGTTGCAAACAATATGGCAAGCGCCAATACTTTTTCGCCTCGTTTAATACCGATCATACCTTAGGCCCCGTCCTGCATACCTTTACATTCAATGAAATCCGGCGTCGCATCCTTCAAGAAGAAAACGTTCCCTCCTCCCAAATATGGACATCGAAGGATATTTATATCTCTGGTTAAAATGCAACCCCTTTCTACGCCATGGATTTCCAACCCTTGGAAAATAGAACCACACCGCATCAACCTAAAAAATGCAGGGCCCAGTTGCTCGCAGATACGAGGCGTGAGTCCTGACGGCGCAGATGCCTACTCCGAGGAGATCAAACGAAAGTAGATGTGGGGAAATCAACCATCTGAAGGGGATAAATGTAGGAAACAAAAATCAGATGAAAGCACTGCTTTTATTGGTTAAATCTTCATTTTATTCCTTTCTACCGCTTTTAGTAGGATAAACCACCCCCATCCTTGACAGCTTTCATGTGCCCGCCTACCGTGAGTGCATGAAACTATTTATATTCACCGTGCTCACCTTCGTTTCTGTGTTCACCGCGGAAGCCCAATTTAACGAAACGTGGGCCTATCTGATGAAGGGGGAAGAAAAATATTTCCCCGTCTCATCCCCCATCACAGACATCGGATGTTTCAGTGCTTCGGTTAATGGGGACGGCCATCTCACCGGCGGCCACCTTCGCCCGCCTCGCCTTCCCGGAACCACACCGAACACGCGCTATCATCTCGTCATTACGATTCCATGGAGCACCACCCTCGCCCATATTTATCTGGATCCGAAACTGCCCTTCCGCCAACGAATTATTGATGGAATTGTGGCGCGTTGTGGACCGTTCGACGGGGTCCAGATTGATATTGAAAGTGTCAGTTCTAAAGACAAACCCTCCTATCTAAAATTCCTCGTCGCCGTTAAAAATGCTCTACCGAAAGACCAGATCTTCAGCGTGGCCGTGATGGCCCGCTGGGCAGACCACAAAAAGAAAAATCCCGCCGATGCCTTTGATTATTCCTTTATTGGAAAGGTGGCCGACCGCGTCATCATCATGGCCTACGACGAGCACTACCGCGGAGGCGGTCATGGCCCCATTGCCTCCCTCCCTTGGTGCAAAAAAATATACGACTATGCCCTACAGACCATCCCCCCGGGAAAAATCATAATGGGCATTCCGCTGTATGGACGCGCCTGGCAAAAAGAAAAAACGGCGGCCGCCATGCGGAATCCAGAGATATGGACCGACCTGCGCATTCGCAGCGCTCAATTAGAGAGCACGCCAGAAAATGGAGGGAGCTATTCCTATACCACCAACGTCACCATGAACGTCCATTTTGAATCGTTACCCTCGCTCCAGGCAAAAATGGACCTCTACGCGACAAACCCCAT
>JBAHZU010000006.1:0-19686 GCA_037132875.1 Pontiella sp. | reverse complement strand
GTTAAATCCGAAAAATACATGTTATTGAAGGCCACTAACCACAAAGAATGGATTTAGCAAATTTTCTTTATTGTATGGAACCTCCGAAACCGTTTGAGAACCGGTTTTATATTCAGCGGCAGTCGAACCTTCTCGGTATTCAAAAACACGCCCGCCGGCCGCCGTCACCACAGCCTGTGCGGCGGCGGTATCCCACTCGCACGTTAGCGCAATTCGCGGATAAATATCAGCACGACCTTCGGCCACCATGCACAATTTTAATGAGCTTCCGCGCGATACCCGTTCCGCCTCGCCATATTCCTCTTCCAGTTCAGCAATAAAGGTCAGGGTCTCCTCATTACAATGCGATTTCGAAGCCACCACCCGCAGGGGGCGATGGGTTGACGAGGAGTAGTTGGAGATCGAAAGCGCTACGGCGTCTTCCAAAATTTCCTCATATGATTTATTCCGGCAACCCACCGTTTTCCAGGCGTTGGAAGACCGCGCTCCCCCTTCCGACCTCCCACAATATAGGGCGTCTTCCACAGGAACGTAGACCACGCCCAGCACGGGAACCCCTTGGTCGATCAATGCAATATTAACCGTGAACTCGCCATTTTTCTTAATGAATTCTTTGGTTCCATCAATCGGATCGACCAACCAATATGTGTCCCAGCTCTTTCGCTCTTCATAATCAATCGCCTTACTCTCTTCCGAGAGCACCGGATACGGGGTGGTTTGCAAGGCGTGGACAATCACTTCATGCGCGGCCTCATCGGCCTCTGTCAAAGGCGATGTATCGGCTTTAAATTTAATTTCAAAATCCCGCGCATAAATTTCCAGAATTACGTCTCCGGCTTTAATCGCGGCCTTCACGGCTATTTCAATCATTTCATTCATTCCACGGTTACCGATTTAGCAAGATTTCGCGGCTGATCAATCTCGCAACCTCTCGCGGCCGCAATGTGATACGCCAGCAGTTGAAGAGCAACCACCGTTGGGATTGGAGTAAGGGCGGGCGGGCAATCCGGAACAACAATCACATCGTCGAATCCTTCCGCACTGCCCTCATCCCCTTCGCTGACCACCGCGATGACCGGTGCGCTGCGGGCTTTGCATTCTTCCGCATTACCCAAGGTTTTTCCTTTACCCGGAATATTATTCAGTAGCGCGATGACCGGTGTATTCTCTTGGAGCAATGCAATGGGGCCATGCTTAAGTTCTGCGGCATGATAACCCTCCGCATGAATATAGCTGATTTCTTTCAGTTTCAGTGCCCCTTCCAGCGCCACCGGGAACAGATAGCCCCGCCCAATAAAAAAGGCATTTTCGCATTTTGCATATTTCTGAGCCACCGCTTTAATCGCATCATTCTGTTCGAGCACGTTCTCTACGAGCTCCGGAAGTCGCTGAATCCAACGCGCAAATTTTGTTCCGTCATATCCAGTCATACGACGGGTTCTGGCAATCTTCAAGGCCATCATCAGCATGACCGATACCTGACTCGTGAAGGCCTTGGTTGAGGCCACCCCAATTTCCGGCCCAGCATGGAGATAAACCCCACGGCCCGTTTCCCGAGCAATGGTGGAGCCCACCACATTACACAGACCAGCCACCAGCGCTCCTTTTTGTTTGGCCTCGCGAACTGCGGCCAACGTATCCGCAGTTTCGCCGGATTGACTAATCGCAACCACCAGATCATTTGGCGTAATGAGTGGATTTCTATAGCGGAATTCCGCCGCCTGCTCCACTTCGGCATTAACACCGGCCATTTCTTCAATAGCATATTCCCCCACCATGCCAGCATGCATGGAGGTGCCGCAACCCACCATCAGCACGCGGTTAATCTGCGCGGCATCCCGCGAGGAGAAGTCCAGCCCGGAAAGCACCGCCGTTCCCATTTCATAATCCAACCGGCCCCGAATCGCATTTCGGATCGATTGGGGCTGCTCAAAGATTTCCTTCAGCATGAAATGCTCATACTCCCCTTTTTCAGCAGCATCGCTATCCCAATCCATTGCAGTGACTTCACGGCGGACCGGGACACGCTCGAGATTACACATCTCCAAGCCATCGTCTGTAATGACCGCCATATCGTAATCTTCAAGATAGACGGCATCGCGGGTGTGCGGGATCACGGCGGAGGCATCGCTGGCAATGATCGTTTCATTTTTGCCCAAACCAATCACAATCGGGCTACCACAGCGGGCGACCACCAATTTACGGGGTTCTTTATCCGTCATCACCACGATGCCATACGTACCCTTGATTTTATGAAGGGCTTCGCTCACCGCATCTTCCAGATTATCCGTATAGAGAAAAGAGATCAGCTGAATCAGGACTTCGGAATCGGTATCGGAGACACATTCAATGCCTTCGCGGGAAAGTCCCCGACGTATTTCTTTATAGTTTTCAATAATTCCGTTGTGAACCATCGCAAAATGACCCGTAACATCGAGATGCGGATGCGCATTCAACTCGGTCGGCGGGCCATGTGTGGCCCAACGGGTATGGCCAATTCCCATCACCGATTTCATCAGGGTCGGCGTTGCGGTTTCATCCACTTTTTTACGGAGTTCGTTGATCTTTCCGGGCGTTCTTACCACCGCGATATTTCCATCATACAGGCACGCTACACCGGCCGAGTCATATCCGCGATATTCCAAGCGGCGCAAGCCATCCACCAAAATATCCGCCGCTTTTCTTGTTCCAAAATATCCCACAATTCCACACATAATTCATGTTCCTAATTATCATTCAAACGGGTTTAAGGTGCTGTATACAGGAAAACATCATCACAAACATGCCAATACACTCACTCGTTAAGATTTTATAAGCACTCTCATTCCTACCCACCCGGAGCAGGCACGCCACCGCCCTTGGTTGATCGGACGGAGCCGAAATCGCGCACGCCTGTTTCTGGGGTATAGCACATCCAATCATTGGAATCTCTGAGTAAAACTAGTCTGGAATCGTCACTCGATACTTCTCTCGGTGTTCCAGCGCATTCATTGCAAATTCGGCTTCAACCATGGTTCCCAGCATTTCCAGCAACACCGAAACGCGGGCTTCAGCCGTCATGACTTTAATCACCTTCACCTTCAGGCCGCGCATTGAACCCTCAATAATGAGGGTCTCATCGCCCACTTCCAAAGGAAGCCCCCCATCAACCGAGTCGTTTTCATCCAGCTCTTTTTGAAGGGTTTGGATCACCGAATGCGGCACCGAAACATAGCGACCATTAAAGGCGGGAATATTCATTACACCCGGCGAATAAGAAACCAACCGTTTCATTTCAAACAATTCAAAACGCACAAATATATATCCAGGAAACATGGCTTCCTGAAACCAAACCACACCGCGCACCGTCTTCCGCCGGAATCGAATGTGGGGACAAAAAACATCGAATCCATGGCGAGATGCCAGATGGGCCGCTGCCGTGCGCTCTTTTTTAGGCTTCGTTCGAACGCAATACCAATGTTCACCGGGCTCAAATGAAAATCCCTCATCCATGGCGGCCGCTCCCAATAAGCTTCAGAATCAGAGGCAACGCTTTTCCTGCCCTGCGTTGCCAATTTTCCAACAGATCAATTTTCAATGACCACGCCTCTTTTTCGTCGCCGTCATGCTGATCCAACAGAACTCGAATGCGTTCTAACCGCTCTTCCCCACTGGCCACATGCGGTTGAATCTGCTCGCTGGCGAAACCGGAGGCCATCTTCCGAAGCGAAGCCTCTGCCACATAATAGTCTTTCCGATCGCCGGGAACATAAACCGTGCGAATGGCTCCGAACGAACGCAAGATTTTTAGCCCCTGACTGGTGGAGCCCTTGCTGATATTTAAACGAAGGCGGCAATCATCCAGACAAAGGGGTGCATTGGAAATAAAGAGGATTCCATAAATTTCGCCCACGGAGCGTGGAAGGTTCAACAGATCAGCTATACGAACAAAGAGAGCAATCACCTCACTCTCTAGTTCGCTCAAAGTACGATTGGTAGGCGCCGAAGAACTCATGGTGTTCAAAATTTACTGAACACACCGAACAAAGCAACCCTCATTCCATCTTTTTTCTGGCCTAGTTTATAGAACGTCCGGGGTAATACCATTAATAGACCTAGCACTTTATAATTTTTTAGTTTTTTAACTTTACTATTCCGATCATGTATATAGGTTATTGCCCCGTTGACCCAAACAGGATCGAACCCAACTCATGCTTAAAATTTGCCAACAGAATATAGAAACCCTGCAAAAAGAACTTCTTGGAGCCACCGCACCGGAAATCATTCAATTTGCCGCCGAAAATTTGGAATCCCCCATTTTTGCCTCTTCACTGGGACAAGAAGATCAGGTGATTACTGATTTAATCCAAAAAAGCGGATTAAATATCCCCATATTCACACTCGATACCGGCCGCCTTTTCCCAGAAACCTATGACCTTATTGCAGCAACGGAAGGGAAATACAGCCTAAAGATTAAAACAACCTTCCCCGATGCAGGCGAAGTGGAACAGATGGTCCTAGAAGAAGGCGTTAATCTGTTCAAAAACAGCGTCGAGTCCCGCAAGCGATGCTGCGGCATTCGGAAAATGCAGCCCTTGCGTCGAATGCTTGGCGCTTCCAGTGGTTGGATCTGCGGACTTCGCCGCGACCAATCCCCCACCCGCACCGAGATGCACGCCATTGAATGGGACTCCGGCAACGCGATTCCAAAATTTAACCCCCTCATCGACTGGTCGTTGGAAGAAGTTCTCCACTACCTAAAAGAACACGACGTGCCCTATAATCCCCTGCATGATCAGGGATTCATCAGCATCGGCTGCGCCTGTTGCACCCGGGCCGTTCAGCCCGGCGAGGATATCCGCGCCGGTCGTTGGTGGTGGGAAACGCCGGAACAGAAGGAATGTGGCCTTCACGTAGTGGATGGAAAAATAGTTCGAACTAAAGATCTTAAATAATAGGAAACCAAACATGAAACACCAGCTCAGCCAGTTAAAACAGTTGGAAGCCGAAAGCATCCGGATCATTCGCGATGCCTACAGCCAATTTGAAAACCCAGTCATGCTCTATTCCATCGGGAAAGATTCCGGCGTAATGGTCCGCCTTGCCCAGAAAGCATTCTATCCCGGCAAAATCCCCTTCCCGCTCATGCACATCGACTCCACCTTTAAATTCAAGGAAATGATCCAGTTCCGCGACAAATTCTGCGCGGAGGAAGGACTCGACCTCTTGGTTCATTCCAACGAAGAAGGCCGTGCAGCCCAAGCCAACCCATTTGATCTGGGTAGCCGCAAATATACCGATCTCATGAAAACACAAGCCCTGCTTGCCGCACTGGATCACCATAAGTTTGATTGCGCATTCGGCGGAGCACGTCGCGACGAAGAAAAATCTCGGGCCAAGGAACGGATCTTCTCCTTCCGCGACCAACATCATCAGTGGGATCCAAAAAATCAACGTCCAGAACTTTGGGCAAACTATAATGCCCGCATCAACCCCGGCGAAAGTGTCCGTGTTTTCCCCCTCTCCAACTGGACCGAGCTCGATATTTGGCAATACATTCGCCTCGAAAATATTCCAATTGTTCCGCTCTACTTCGCAAAGAAGCGTCCCGTGGTTGACTACAATGGAATGACCGTCATGGTCGACGATGAACGTCTCCCGCTCGATGGCCAAAAGCCACGCGAAGAAATGATCCGCTTCCGAACACTCGGTTGCTATCCGCTCACCGGCGCCGTAGCCTCCGAAGCGGACACCGTTGAAAAGATCGTGGAGGAAATGATGACCACCCGCCTCAGCGAACGCTCCACACGTGCCATCGATAGAGATTCCGATGCCTCAATGGAACAGAAAAAACGCGAAGGGTATTTTTAATCTTGATTGGTCAGCTCTGTGACGGCCTCAAGCCAACACCCCCCGAGCTCATTACATCAAAAACTACCCTTTTAAAATCCAACATAGGATATCGCCATGGATATTGATAATTTTTTAAACCAACATGAAAATAAAAGTCTACTTCGCCTGCTGACTTGCGGCTCAGTCGACGATGGAAAATCCACCCTAATCGGTCGCTTGCTGTATGACAGCAAACTCATTTTCGACGATCAGCTCAGTGCCCTCCATGCCGACAGCGAAAAAGTTGGCAATGCCGGAGAAGGCGAAATCGACTATGCCCTCCTGCTCGACGGCCTCAAAGCCGAGCGCGAACAAGGCATTACCATCGATGTGGCCTACCGCTACTTCGCCACCCCCAAGCGCAAGTTCATCATCGCCGACACCCCCGGCCACGAACAGTATACCCGCAACATGGCCACCGGCGCGTCAACCGCTGACTTGGCACTCATTCTCATTGATGCCCGCTACGGCGTCATCACCCAAACCAAACGGCACACCTTTTTGGTTTCCCTGCTCGGTCTGAAACAGATCGTGGTGGTGGTCAACAAAATGGACCTCAAGGCATACGACGAGGACGTTTTCAAATCGATCAAAACCCAATTCGAAGAATTCAGTGCCGATCTCAACCTCCCCAACGTGACCTTCATTCCAATTTCGGCACTTAAAGGAGACAACGTAGTTACGAAATCCGAAAAAACCAGCTGGTATAAAGGCGAGGCCCTTCTTCCAATCCTCGAAGAAATCGACGTTGCTGAAGGACTCAACTTCGACGACTTCCGCTTTCCAGTGCAACTGGTTAGCCGGCCCAACCTCGATTTTCGGGGATTTGCGGGCACCATCGCCTCGGGCATTGTGCGCCCCGGCGATAAGGTTAAAGCGCTTCCATCCCTTAAAGAATCAACCATTAAGCGGATTGTCACCGCCGACGGCGATCTGGACGAAGCCTTCGCCTCGCAGGCAGTCACCATCGAGCTCAATGATGAGATCGACATTTCCAATGGCGAAATGATTGTACACGCCGAAAATCTGCCCCAAATTGCAACCCATCTCGAAGCGAGCATCGTCTGGATGACAGAAACCCCGCTGAAAGAAGGCCAGACCTTCATCATCCGGCACACCAGCCGCACCACCAAAGCCAAGATATCTGAACTCAAATTTAAGGTGGATGTAAATACATTAGAAAAGAATCCGGCAACCGAGCTGCAACTAAACGAAATTGGGCGCATCGTCATCACCACCCACCTTCCCCTCTTCTTCGACCCCTATACGAAGAACAAAGAAACCGGAAGTTTCATCCTGATCGACCCCATCACCAATACCACCTCCGGTGCTGGCATGATTGAAGACCGCCTAAGCATGGATAAGCCCGGAGCAGATGTCGGTGGAGAATCCGCCACCATCGGGAGTGTCGATCGCCGCGAATTCCTGTGGGAAAAAAGCCAGATCGATCCCGGCGTACGCGCCAACCGCAATGGCCATAAAGGTAAAGTGGTGCTTTTCATCGGCACTGCTGCAAAGAAGAATGATTTGGCAAAATTCCTGGAACTAAAACTGTTCAACAATCGCAACCAATCCTTCTACCTCGGCGTAAATAGCCTAATGGAAGGGCTGGATGCCGACCTTGAAAACAACTTCCAGAACCGAGAAGAACACATCCGCCGCATTGGCGAACTGGGCCGTATCCTAACCGATGCAGGCCTGATCTTCATCAGCGCATTGGATCGGATCGACGCCTACGAGCTCTCTCTGCTCAAGCACCTCAACTCCCCCAATGAGTTGCTGGTGATCAGCGTGGGACAAAGCCCGGTGGAGGACCAACTGGTTGACTTGTCGCTCGATGAGAATATCGACCGCAATGAGGCCATTGCCCAGATCACCACCGAGCTGAACCGCCAGAATGTTTTCCCGGAATACAGCATCTAGGAGTCTTCCGTGAAGCTTTCAACCAAGCCAAGGTATGGCTTGCGCATCCTTGCGCAAATTGCAGCCGACGGGGGCGCCACGTCCCCCGTCAGCGGCAAAGAGGTTGCCCAGAAACAAGGCATTTCCATTGCATACATTGAGCAAATTCTGATTCCAATGCGCCATGCTGGGCTCGTGAATACGGTGCGGGGCCGCAACGGGGGCTACCTCCTCGCCCGCCCGGCCGAAGACATTTCGCTCCTCGAAATCATTGAGCTCTTCGATGGCCGTTTGGAACTCGTTTCAGAACAAGACCCGAGCGTGGCGTCCACCCTTTGGAACCGATTAACCGATTCGCTTAAAAAAGAAACCCGCTCCATCTCCGTGGCCGATCTTGCCAGCCTCATCTCCGCAGAAAACCCATCCACCCACGACTTTATGATTTAGGGAAAGAGCGGGGAATTTATCCCTTCAAGGCCCCTTCCAACCCTTGGAAGGCGGCGGATGGGGCGCACGATTTTGGGGCCCACCTAAGCCCGTGGTCCCAAAACCGGGGGCAAGTGCAATCAACCCCGTCCGAAATGCATCCCCCCATCAACGGCGGATGCATTTCATCTTATTTAGATTAAGATTTGTGAGTATGGAGCTTGCCCCAGATCGAGAAGAGGCCGAAGGCCGCGGCAGTCGCCACTCCTCCAAGAATAAATCCTCGAAGCGTTTCCCCGTAGATAAAGCTTCCAATGCAAAAGAGCGAACAGTAGACAAAGACACAGCCGATGAACACGCAGAGGATTTCCAGCGGAACTTCCCAGGACTTCCCATGCTCCTCACCATCGATCATATCGCCTTCGGCCTCGGCCGTTTCAATCAGCTTTTTCCAGCCCGGCCCACCCGGTTGGCAAACCCGGTAGAACGTGCGCAGCGTTTCCTGCGATTCAGGACGAGTCACAAACGTTCCAAGCAACCACGCAATGGTGGTGCCGAACACCGCAATCAGGAATTTCACACTGTTGCCCGAGAGCGTAAACGTATCGGTCACCTGAAAATCAAGTAGCGCCTCGCGTTCGCCATGGAAGGCAAACGTCAGCACCAGCGCCACCACAGAGGTGAAGACCATCGCAAAGATTTCGCTGTAGGCGTTGATCCGCCACCAGAACCAGCGCAGCAGGTAAATGGCTCCAGAGCCCGCGCCGGAAAGCAGCAACAGGTTGAACGCCTGCGAGGCGTCGGTCAGCAGCAAAGAGAATCCTCCCGCAACAACCATCAACGCCACGGTGCAGATCCGCCCCATGCGAACCATCTCCTTTTCGGATGCGTCTTTCCGGATGAAGCGTTTGTAAAAGTCGTTCACGACATAGGATGAGCCCCAATTGAGATGGGTGCCAATGGTCGACATGTAGGCCGCAATGATTGATGCAATCACGAGGCCAAGGAAGCCGGGGCCCAGTTTGGAGATCATGGCCGGATAGGCGATGTCGTTGCCTATAATATTTTGGTCCACGTGCGAGAAGGTGCGTTGGATGTCGGATACTTCAGGATAAACGACGAGGGACGCGAGCGCCACGATGATCCATGGCCACGGGCGCAGGGCATAGTGGGCGAAGTTGAAGAAGAGGGTCGCCCCAATCGCGTTCTTTTCATCCTTGGCCGAAAGCATGCGCTGGGCGATGTACCCACCGCCGCCCGGTTCGGCTCCCGGATACCATGCGGCCCACCACTGCACCGCGAGCGGCATCAGCAGCATCGGCACCCACATATTAGGATCGTTGAAATCGGGAAAAATATTGATCTTGTCGACCACGTTGGCGTGGGAGAGCAGTCCGGCCAAACCAAAGCCCTCAACGCTTTCAGCCACCCCCGCCTTGACGGCTGCAATACCAGCTTCCTTGACCGAATGAATCGCCGCCCAAATTGCGCCGAACATGGCGATGGAATATTGAAAAAAGTCGGCCCAGATGCAGCCCTTAATGCCGCCGAGCGTTGCATAGATCACGACCCCGACTGAACCGTAGGTGATGCACTCGATTTTACTGAGGCCAAAGAGCAACTGGCCATATTTAATGATGGCCAGCGTAACGGCCGCCATGATCAAAACATTGAAAAAGACGCCGAGATAGACCGCGCGAAAACCGCGCAGGAAAGATGCGGGCTTACCCCCATAACGGAGTTCATAGAACTCCAGATCGGTCATCACGCCAGAGCGGCGCCAGAGCTTGGCGTAGATAAAGACCGTCACCATACCGGTGATCAGGAACGCCCACCAATACCAGTTTTGGGCCACGCCGCCTTCACGTACGAGTCCGCAGACCAGATTCGGTGTATCGGCCGAAAAGGTACAGGCCACCATCGACACCCCCAGCAGCCACCACGGCATTCCACGCCCCCCGAGAAAGAAATCGCTCGAACTTTTGCCTGCTTGGCGCGATTGCCAAATTCCAATGCCGATTACGACCACAAAGAACATTCCGATAATCGACCAATCCAGCCCGGTCATTGGCACACCTACTCCATTCATACCCAACTCCTATTACACCTATTATTCATCTCTTTATTTAAACCGCACATCTCGTTTCCTTGAACGGACCGTGATCTGCAACCCCCTCGTTCCTGCGCACTAAATGGTAATATAGTCCCACTCATCGTCCTGTTCCGCCCCCAGCGCATCGGCCAGCACCTTTTTGATTTGCTGCTCACGCCGCTCAATACTTTCGCATAGCTGGAACTGAACTTTGGCTCGGTGAAAGTTCTGTTCGGGCGAGGAAACCTTGAAATAGACATTGCCGACCAGATAATCCTGAAAAAAGCGAAGGCCCAGCTCAAAGGTGATCAGGCGGATCGAATCATAGAGATACCGCTTATCATTCTCCGTGAGAAAGGTACGTGCATGAATCATATAGCCCCGCACAAACGCATCGCAAAGATCCAGATCGAAGACGACCTTCCCCAATTCGGTGGTTTCCTCCCCTTCGCGATTGCATATCGAGCGTAATGCATCGCCAAAGTCATAGTGGATCAGTCCGGGCTTGGCGGTATCCAGATCGATAATGGCCGTGCCTTTCCCGGTGTCGTCATCCATCATGATATTACTGACTTTAGGATCACCATGGATCAGTCGCATACGGAGCTCCCCGCACTCCAGTGCCTTCTGGAGCACTCCGACCAAGGGTCGACGCTCATCCACAAAGCGCTTCATATTCCGAACTTCAAGCGATTCGCCCCCTTGGCGTTTCAATACGGCATCATACTGTTCCAGATAGATCGGCGTTTCATGAAATCCGGGAAGTGTATCCCGTAGGCCCAGAGGGTTCATTCCGGATATAAGGCGATGAAACTGACCCAGCACCGTTCCAACTTCATAGGCATGTTCCGAACTCTGTGCCGTCTCGTAGGAGGTTGCCGATGCAATCAAAGTCAGCGCCCGCCAGAAACCGCCCTCATCATCCACGAAAAAATCCTGTCCGCTCCGACACGGCACAATGCGTGGCAACTGCCAGATCCGGTCCGCCGTTCCATCTTCCGCCTGCAGTTGTTTATGGCAATGGTTGGTCAGGATACTCATATTTTCCATGATCCATTCCGGATTAGAAAACACGTTCCTATTGATGCGTTGAATAATAATCCGTTCTTCGGAAAAGTGGGTGCGGAACACCGCAAGGTAGGTGTCGTTCACATTGCCATTGCCTGTTGGACGAATGCTCGCGAGCTGCCCTACCACCTCGAATTCCTTAGCTACTGCAGTTGGTGTCATATCCGCTCTCCATTAGGAGGGGTGCATTACTACCCCATGAAATATTCAATGGTGTTCTTTAAGCCCGCTTCAAAGCTGGAGGTCGGTTCAAAACCAACCTTGGAAATTTTGTCGACGGAAGCCATCGAGTGCTTCACATCGCCCGAGCGTTCCGGTGCATATTCAATTTTTGATGACGAACGGGTGAGTTTGATAATCTTTTTTGCAAGGTCGTTTATGGTCAACCGGCCGCCATACGCCACATTGAAAAAGCCTGGAGGCGTATCGTTCATTGCGAGGAAGACATTCGCCGCAACGATGTCCTTCACATAGATAAAGTCCCGCGTCTGTTCACCATCGCCGAAAATGGTAATGGTTTCGCCCTTAGCCGCCTTGGCAATAAAAATGGGAACGGCCGCGGCATATGCACTGCCCGGATCTTGGCGCGGACCAAAGACATTGAAGTAGCGCATGACGCCCGTTTTCAGCCGCCCTTCACGCGAGAACATATCGCAGTAGTATTCCCCGTCGAGTTTGGTAATCGCATAGGGACTCTTGGGTTCCGGAAGCATGGTTTCGACTTTCGGCATGACCGGATTGTCACCATAGTTTGCGGCGGAACTGGAGAAACACATTTTCTGCACGCCGGCTTTGGCCGCTTCTTCGAGCACCACGAGGGTTCCCTTGGTGTTAATTTCCACACACTCCATCGGATTTTGCATCGATTCCGGCACACTAATCATTGCCGCCATGTGGAAGATATAATCAATGCCCTGCACGGCTTCCCGGACCGCATCGCGATCGGTGATCGAAGCATCAATAAAATCATGCTCCAAGCCCTCAAGGTTTTCGCGATAGCCACTCCGCAGATTATCGAGCACCCGAACGTCGGCTTTGCCCTGAAAATGTTCCACTATATGACTGCCAATAAACCCAGCCCCTCCCGTTACCAAAACCCGCATCAGCATCCCTCCATAACGTCCTGCATGGCATCCATCTGCTCTTCCATGGATTGAACCATTTTGAATTGTTTACGACAGCGATCGATATTCTGCCCGTCTCGATGAGTTTTAAAATAGGTATCGCCCTGGAGATAGTCCGTCAGGAAGCGCAGTCCGATTTCGAAGGTAATCAGCTTTCCAGACAGGGGAAGAAGCTCCTTCTCTTTCGGCACAAGAAATCCTGAAGCGGTTTCCATATATCCATTCACCAACGCCGTGAAATAATCAATATCCATCCCAACTTTGGAAAGATCCGGTTCGTCTTCCTCCGCCGTATTCGTCGTCGTTCGCACCATATCTCCAAAATCATACAGCACAGAGCCCTGCATCACCGTATCGAGATCAATCACACATTTTCCTTTATGCGTCGTGGTATCGATCAACACATTGTTCAGCTTGGTATCATTGTGTGTGACGCGTTCAGGAATCTCTCCCGATGCCAGCAGATCAACCACAATATCCACCAATCCCTCGTGGTGCATGGCAAACTCAAGTTCGGCCTTCACATCAGCGGCCCGATTGAACGAGTCCTCTTCCACCGCCTGCAGCAGGGTATCAAAGCGCGAACGAGTGTGGTGAAAATTTGGAATTGTTTCCTTCAAGCGCCCCGGAAGATCTGCCAACTGGCACTGGAATTCACCAAAAGCCTTCGCGGCCTCAAAGGCCTGTTGAGTGTTTTCAACCACATCAATTCCCAATGCCCCTTCAATGAACGTGTAGGTTCTCCAGTATGCTCCGCTTTGATCCTGATAAAAATCTTTCCCATCCACGGTCGGAATCAAGGTCAGCACGCGGCGATCCAAATCGTCGGCACCGGCCTGTTCAAACTTCATGCGTTGGTGCCGTGTAACCCGGCCGATATTTTCCATCAGCCCAGGAATATCTTTGAAAATATTCGGATTGATTCGCTGATGGATATAGTGCACTTCCACCCCATTCACATCGTAATACACCTTAAACGTGTCATTGATATGCCCCGAACCATAAGGGATTTCGCCCCGATATATTCCTGGACATGTGAACGCATTCGCGATTTCTGTAAATTGCTGCATAATCAACTTTTCCTCCCTGAAGGAAGCAACCGAAGTCCGGCATACTCTTCCGTTAAGTGATAATTCGTTTTTGACACCGGGGGCAACATGCTCAGCTCCGGATCTTCCAGCGCATCGCTGTTATAGTTGTATCGACCGCAAAGAAGCGACCATTCACATCCCTCGCCCCAGACCGCCCCAAGGGCCGTCAGTTGTTGCACAGGAACAAACATATTGGCAACCCAACCGCCATCGATAATCCCTGCGGAGACGTTCAATCCATGAAAAGAATGGTCGCGCAGAATATTTTCTACCTCCATACCGGTTCGCTCTCGCGGAAAGAATAGGGTGGATTTATTGCCGAACGGCGTAACATACATTTCCCAGTAATAGTCATCGTCAAGCGGCTTCACAAATAGTTCAAACACATCGCCCGTCTGAAAATGAAGTTGCTCATCGCGCGGGTCGTGGGCAACCACAAACGAATCTTCCAGCTCCGCATGAACAAAAAGCCCCTCTTCGTTCCAGGCAAAACGAACCATCGCCTGTTCGTTCGGCCTTCCCCCCCGATCGAGGCTGTATCCATGCGAATACCAAGGCCGGTCCAACCAGAACGACCGATTCGGTCGATGGGCAACATACACCGCATCAATCTGGAAACGCTTCCGCATACGGTTAGGCATCCTTTTGCCATGCGGGCTTACCGTCATAGACCCAACGGTAATAATCGGCCAGTTGCAGTTTAAACGCAGCCGCTTCGTCGATAAATATCTTAGCCGAGGGGTGATGCTGAAGAATCGAGGCCGGCATCATCGAGGTAACCGACCCTTCCACCGCCGCACGAATGGCCGCCGCCTTCCCTTCGCCGAAGGCCAACATGATATTCATCCGCGCCTCCATGATGGTTCCAATGCCCATTGTTATGCAATGGCGCGGAACCTGGCTTTCATCTCCACCGAAGAACCGGGCATTATCAGCCACGGTCTGTTGGGTCAGGGTCTTAATGCGTGTTCGAGATCCAAAGGAGGAGGTCGGTTCGTTAAAACCAACATGACCATCAGATCCGATTCCCAAGATCTGCACATCAATGCCACCACAGGCCAGAATAGCTTCTTCATAGGTCTCACAGAAATGCGAAATATCGTCCGCCATTCCATCTGGAATATGCACGTTCTCTGGAGCAATGTTGATTTGACTGAACAAGTTCTCCCACATAAACGTGTGGTAGGATTGTTCATGGTCTTTCGGCAATCCGATATATTCATCCAGATTGAACGTAATGACCTGACTGAAATCCAGCCCGTCTTCCTTATGCATGCGGATCAACTCTTTGTAGAGTAGCAACGGGGTGCTGCCGGTGGCCAATCCAATGACCGAATTTGATTTTTCCCGCACCTGACGCGCAATAACCCGTGCAGCAGCCTCGCTGGCAGCCTGCCCGGTTTGTTTGATAATAATTTCCATTAGAATATCTCCTTTAGATGTTCGGCTCCCACAGGAAGCACAGTTCCTTTCTTAAGACATTCGGTGAATCCGCCGTCACCCCAATTTCGAAGGCGGTAAAGTGTTGCGAAAGAAAAGTCCGGCACCACTTCACCCTGCCCACCAACCAACTCGCCGCCACGCCGCACATTATCCTGCATCCAAGCGGGTAAAAGTAGGTGATATGGATTTCGCGCCACCTCCTCCACATGCAGGGAAGTCGCCGCCACCAATTCGGCGACCAGCGCGGCATCCGCCTCAATCATGAGATTCGGATCATCCATCCCCCCCCAGAATTCGGATTCCACGACGGTGCACGAAAAATCATCCCCCATCTGCTTAAGCGCATCCACCACCAGATGATGGGTCGCAATGTGTCGAGAGTTCCAATCCTTGGAATGGGGGAACACAATAATGGCCGGGTTAAATTTGCCCAGAATGCGCACAATGTCATCCACGTCCAGCGCCCTGTAGTCATCGTACTCCCGATGAATATCCCAGCCCAAGTAGGCACAGGCATTCGCCAATTCTTGGGCTCGCCCCCCCTGACGCTTCAGTTCACTTCCATGGGTAACCGGCACATTAATAATCTGCCAGCCGGTTTCATGCATCAGACGCAAGGGCAGCAAGCCTGTGATACATTCATCGTCCGGATGCGGCGAAAAAAGTAACACTTTCGATTCGGATTCAACCCCCTTCTTGGTGCCATCAACAGCCCGTCTCCGAGCCGACTCCACACCGGCCTGAATACCTTCTACAAAACTCAGGAATGGATTCATACTTTTTCTCCAATCATTGGAAGACTCGCGGCAGCGACGGCTTGGCCGTGGCGTTTATCCTTCTCATTGGGGGTCACAATTTCAATTTCCTTTGCAAGCTGAGGAAATTCTAACGAGAGGACTTCCCGCGCCTTTTCAATGATGATCGAGCCACCCTCTCCGCTCGTCACACGCCCCAGCAACAGCATCTTCTTCATTTCATAGAACTCGGCATAATGGGCAATCGTGTAGCCGAGATAAGTGCCGATGGTAGAATAGATTTTTGCCGCACGCTCATCGCCCTCCGCCATCGCCTCCTGCACCTTGACCAGCTGCTCCGGGAAGGGCATTCCATCGTCGAACTCAAATCCGGCAATTGGCGCAAGTCGGGCCACCGCCTGTTGAGAGAAATACTGAGCTCCAACTCCAATATCGCCCGACCATTCATCCGTCGGAGCGGAAGCTCGGTAATCAACCGGGGCAAAGGCAAGTTCATTGAGCATCGGCGTAATATTCCCTTCGGGAGTCACATAGCCGACCGCCTCGCTGGTCCCCATTGCCAGACCAAGGATGGCATTTTCATTCATCGACATAGAACCCGCCAAAGCCGTCACTTCACCATCGTTGACCACATCGAACGGAACATTGTTCCAACGTTCCTGTAATTCAAAAAAGATGCGGCGCACCCGGGTTTCGAAATCATGCTCCGAAACACCACGGAATAGAGAAGCCACACGAACCTCACTATTCACATAAACACCCGCCGAGCTACCCCCGATGGCATCCACACGAGGAAGATGCGATGCCGCACGCTGCAACGTATCGTTGATCCCTTCAACGTGGTAGTTTGGATCGGTTTCAAAATAGGGATTCCACTCCACCTCTTCCGAAAAGACAACTTCTCCATCAATCACTGCAGCACATTTACGGTCGGATCCGCCAAGATCGAAACCAATACGGCAACCATCGAGATGCCGTCCGAGCGGAATCGACTGTTCATTGGGACGCGGAATCGCTGCCGCCGAGCAGGCCTTAATCTGAAAGGGCTCAAGATAGGCCTTCTGACCAAAGAACGTGTAGTCGAAACTGCGCGCCCCAGAAGGCGAATAGATCGAAGCCAACTTTTCCACGATCGCATCGCAACCCGCCATGAGCACCTTGCTTCCGCCGCGTTGATATAATAAAAATTTGAGAATCCGTTCCAAATAGCGAAGCGTAAGTTCTTCATTCTCGGGGAGAATCGGTAAAATTTCGGTGCTAAAAACTGTGCAGGTTTCATCCGGACGGATCAGTGCAATTTTCACGTCAACGGTATTACCGGATGCATCCACCTTTTTTCGGTATGCTTGATTCCAAAGAACCGCCGGAATAAAATCAGGATCCAATTGCGGCTTAACGGTCACATTAACTTCCATGGGTACACCCTCTCTATTTGAGGCTGTATGCTTCCAGATCAGTCTCATAACACAAAGAACAATAATTTTTCATATCTGTCACATAGTTAACATATTTGACATTTTGCTCATTTGAAGCATTCTTTAGGCATGCACGAATCCCTCTACCATCTACTGAAGGAACCTCAGAACTATTTCAAAGGCGTTGGCAACCAAAACCTCTCTTTTCCAAAAGATATCCTGATATTTCCACGAACGTCCAAAGAAAAGCTACAGCTGGAGGCGCAGTTAACACGATCGCATCATCGGTTTGTGTTAATCTTCAACCTGGAAACAAGTGGGCACGTGCATATCAACAATCTGGAACTATCCTTCCATCCCAACCACGCCCTATTAGTCCATCCCTATCAGTTCCACCACTACAGCCATTTAGCTTCGTCACAACTTAAATGGATTTTCTGCACCTTCGAACTGCAGGATTCCAACCTTCTTGAACCGCTTCGGAATCGAACCTTTTCCATCAGTTCGACAACCCAGAGCGCCGGGAACACATTGCTTAAAGAATGGATTTCCAGTACCAAACCCAATCAACTTCCAGACCTGCAGCATCAATTATTGCAGCTCTCGCTCCTTCGATTGCTGATTCATCTCATCCATGATCGAAAAACAAGAACCTCCGATCTCCCTCTTGAACCCAACAAAGAAGGACTCATACAAACGGTCAACCGATTACTGTCAGAGTGGCGCGGTCCGCCCATTCATGTATCCGACCTCGCGAACAGTATGGGCATATCGGTCTCCCTGCTACGCATCCGCTTTAAGGAAGTGGCCGGGGTTCCAATAGGAAACTATATCCAGCACTATCGAATCAATCGGGCCATGGCCCTGTTGCGAACCACCAATCTCACCATAGCCGATGTGGCCGCAGAAGCAGGCTTCGGGTCTCCCCAGTCATTCAGCAGGGTATTTAGTAAAGAACTGGGATGTACCCCTCGCTCATACCGACCACAACGCTGACAAACTAAGCTTCCCCCCATCCGTAAACCAGTGATCTTAAAAAATTAGATATAATTTGGTCTGGTTCCAGTTCAAATACTTGCCCTTGCGGGTTTGGGTGTTATCTTTTCCTTGCTCCATGCCGATGCTCCTATCCTCGTTTGTGGTGAATTGAAGAAAGGTTCATTCTGGCATGGGGCACTAGATTTCCAAACTGGGCTTTTTAATTTACAGTCTACCATCCCGCCGAAAACAAAGCATAAAACCCTTTTCGTCGGCTAAGTCTTTAGGCTACTATCTTCGCTGTTTTAACTGTTCTTTAAAATCTAAATATGAGGGCGTAAGCATTTTGATCCAGCGCCAAAAAACTGCGTCTGGGGATTTGTTCGGTTCTACTGAAGATCGAGTCTGTTCTTCACTCTGGAACCCGTTGAAATGCACTAGCAGCCTGTCGGACTTAGAAAATTAACCCGCTCAGAATTGAAAAATTAAAAACCCTCAATGAGGGAGTAAATATTTTTTTCCCTCTACCCCAAGTTGTTTGGTAGTTTTTGAGGAATTCTTACGAATCCAGCTCTAAGTCCGACAGGCTGCTAGTCTTTCCTTATTTTTGCATAACAATTAATATCATAGGTTATAAGAGGTAAGGATGAGTAAATTTCTCAAGAAGAGGCCTTTAATTAAATACTTTATATTTACAATACTCTACCTCTGTGGAGGTTGCCAAATGAGTGCCGAGAAAGTACAGCCTAGTATAGGAATGCAAATGAGCAATACGCAGTCTCAGAAGGCTGGTATGGAGATGGTAAGTTCTGGTGTGATGGCAGATATATACACTGTTTATATGGATGAGCTTAAATACAGTACCGGTGTTGATAAGAGAAACTCAGTAATATACATATCCACGCAGGACGATAAATTTAGAACTCCTGAAGGATTGGGTATGGGGGCTGACTTGCAGGATGTGTTGGATCATTCTACAGTAGGTTTGGTGAAAGAAGCTGGGTGGGCTTATTATGTTAAACTTGAGTCTGGCTGGAATGCTGCATTCATAGTTGGTACTACGATGACTGACGAGGACCCTCCTTTGGAAGCAAAGGTTTCTTGGTTTTTTAAAAGATAACGGGTGCGATCCGAAGGGCGGGGTCAGGTCTCAATCTTCAACATTGACGACAAATCCACCACCCCGGGGCGCAGAGGGTGGAAGCGGCTCTGAAGAAAACAACCCCTGACTCCAGCCCGACGTCTACGCCGTGAAGCGCCTATTGAACGGCTCCATCCCACAGGAATGCAACGCCAATGCGTGCAAAAGGGGTCAGTCCCGTAATCTAGTAATCCAGGAAAAACCAACAACCAATCCATCTCCCCGGGGCGCAGAGGGCGGCAGCGGCTCAGAAGAAATCTGACCCCTGATCCCAACGCCACCGTCTCCTATACCTACGACCCATTAAATCGGGTCAGTTCAGAAACCTCCGTCGGTGTCACCCATCAATACACCTACGACCTCAACGGAAACCGCATCGC
>JBAHZU010000151.1:0-5225 GCA_037132875.1 Pontiella sp. | reverse complement strand
CCCCCTAATTCAAAAATGCACTTGCTAAGTCAAACAAAATACATTCTCTCAGATTCCACACCAGAACCCACCCAGTTTATCCATAAACCCACAAAAAGGAGTCGCCCTGGAAAAACCGAAGGTTTAAGCAATAAACGCAGTACTTTCATCTGATTTGCCGCTTAACTCATTGGATGATTTTTATTTCCTTCATTTCACCCCTTCAGGTTGCCGATCTCACCGTATCCACTTCCATTTGATCCCCTCGGAGTAGACATCTACGCCGTAAGGACTCCACTCTCGTCGCGGCGACCAACTGAGAAACTACATGTTTCAGGAAAAACTATAAAAACCCCCGCCCAATGACGAGGGCGCCATATATTCCAAAATTAATCGTGTATCAGATCAGGAGATGACGGCGGATAAATAAAATTACACCACCGAAAATCGCGATCAGCCCCAACGTTCCCGGCTCCGGAATAGCGCGAATCTGCATGGCAGCCATCTGCCCAGTTTCATCAGAAGCGCTCGTTACCAGAGAGATCGCCTGAAAGGCCTCATTGGCCGTAAAGGTGCCGATCATGTACTGACCAGCAGTAGTATCCATTCGGTTACCATCAAGATATTGTCCCCTATTGACGGTCCGGTCATCAGACGACCAAAATTGCACTTCATATTGCGTACCCCAAGTCAATCCATTGAGCAGATAACTATAGGTCTCATCAGCATTGTACTGAAAACTGCCTAGCAGTTGATGATATGAGTTTGCACTGTCATATGTGGTGCCTCCCGGAAGAGTATCGGTTCGCATATTAGTTCCGAAGCTAATCTCCACACCTGATTCATTGTACAACTCGATGTCGTCACCTTGAGAATCACTTAGTGTAGTGAAGGTCGTGCCGCCGAGAGTAACGGTGGTTCCAACACCATTGCCCGCATCCTGATCGCCAAAATTGTAGGCATAAAGCAGGATTCCATTAGAGGACACATCTCCCGTCGGATCTTCCAGGTCGATATTTTCAGGAATTTCCCAAGAAATAACCGCCGCCTTTGCGGCCCCTCCAGCCAATAGATACAGCATCATAATACTTATAATTTTATTCATTCAATTCTTACCTTTTTTCAGTTCTTCCGTTGCATATAAATCGCCAAAGCACACGCTCCAGCGTCCTCAATATTTATTCTACGGCGATTTCTATGAACAGGGTATCTGCCGAAGGAATACTCGAGGTTACCGACGTTTCACTCGCTAGTCCGAGAATACCCGAAACGGCTACACCCGGATTCGGGAAGCTTAGACTGGCATTGGTTACAATACTGTAGTTCTTGCCTTCAACAGACTGCCAGCTGATCACAAATCCACCGACCGAGTTACTCATCGAATTGATTGCAAGAACAGAGGCAGCATCGGTTGGATCCGTTCCTGCTACATATTCTTCCCAGGCCTTAAGACCGTCGGCATCACGATCCTCCTGATCCGCAGTTTCATAGTCGCCATCGGTTACCAGACCATACGCATCCAACCAATATTTCGGAGTTCCAGAGGATGTGAAATCCGCCGCAATCAGGAAATCAACCTCGGCAAATGAAAATAGCGGTTTTTCATCCGTTGCCTTGATCCGCACATAACGGTAGTACGTTGAGTCTGTTATCACGGCTGAGTTTATCATCGGATTCACACCGATGGTTTGGGGTACCGTATGCAGCAAAACAGCATCTGTAAAATCGGCACTATTCGCCCCCTCAAAGGTGGTATTGGTTCCATTCCTTACCGCATAAGGATTCCAATCCCGCATCACATAGGTAATCTGCTTGATCTGTTGTTCATTGCCTTCACCAAAGTCCAGCGCGATCCAACCGCCTAGGGGTGACGCACTATCGAAAAATGTCGAGACATCATTATCGAACAGCTTGCCCTTATCAAACCAGGGAGAAGCCCCCAAATAGGAAGAATCATCTCCGAAAATCGCATAAGGGAATCCGACCCCAGCAACTTCTTCAGAGAAGCTACTTTCTCCGGCCACATTCACTGCTGAAAGCACATAATAGTACGTTTTGTTGGCTTCGAGATCCGAATCTGCATAGGTCAGTCCGGTAATATTTTCAGCAATATTGGAATAATTTACTCCACTCTCTGTTGAACGTTTCAGATGATATCCCGAGGCACCTCCAACGGCCTCCCAGTTCAAAACCACCTCCATAGGATTTGCATCCATATTTGCATAAAATAAGTCTGGCGAGGCCGGAACCAGCTCGTCCCGGTTTCCTGCAGGCCAGTCCAGTCCATACCCAACCCACAGCGTATTGTTGGATATAATGAAGCCCCAGTCATTCGTTGCGGCTCCCATGCTATCATCAAAACTCAGTCCAAGGTCCACCATGATCCCTTCGCAGATCATCACCGGCCAGCGATTGGTTTCCTCCGCACCGTCGATAAAGGAAACATCCAGGATGCTGCCTGCGCCGAACGAGGCCTCCGCACTCAAATCGCCGTTTGCATCATCAATTAGAATGGGCGTAATGCCGTTTGCTGAAATCCCCACCTGCAACACCGAGTTGGAATGCTGGAACCAAGAGCCTTCCGTACTTTCATTCAAAGTGCCGATTCCGATTTCATCTGGTCCCGTTCCCATGACACGGAATATTCCTACACCCGCTTTTGTTGCATGGCCAAGTGCAACACCAGCACGGGTCAACAGTGTTCCTCCGGAAATGGTATAGGTACCATACCCTCCATCTGAATCCCGGTGATCGCTGTTCTTAGTACCACCAATATATAAGGAGTAGCCATTAAGCAGACCAGTAACTGAATTCGATCCGCCGCTTTGATTATAAATTCCGTATGCTTCTGCCTGCGATCCGACTTCCAACTCATTCACCGACACGGACCCTCCGGTTTGATTAATGGTTCCGGTAAAACCGGAGGATATTCCAAGCCAGGAACCCCATATACTGCTAGATGTCGCGGTGAGCACCGCGCCCGGCTCGACATTCAGCACCGCATCTGCGGTACTGCCCAAGCGAAAGGAGCTAATATTGGTCGGCACCGCACTGAATATCACCGATTCGGTGTCCAGATAAGTGTCGGTCTTCACGGGATAAACGCCACCTTCCCAATTCGCACCGTCCGTCCAGTCGCTTCCCGCCTCGCCGATATAATTCACACCTGCCAGGGCCGTTGCCCCTGCCACCAATGCACATCCTATCAATGCATAAAATTTCCTATTCATTTCTATCTCCTATATTTCCACTGTTGTCGTATGTATCTTTCAACACAGTCTTTTCCGAGTTAGAACCAAAATACGTCCGCCTTTACAAAGCACCAGCCGACAGACCATTTACGTGTAAACTTTAAATTAACAACTCTTCATTCCGCTTCAAAATACAGGTGTTTAGTTTCTACCCGCGCCCCCAGAAACAGGAGTTGCGCTCAGGGCACTGCAGCTACACGACTCTACGGTAATCCGATAGAACCCATTCAACAGGATTACTCGACCAATAGACATTGTAGACCCACCCACTGGCCGCATCCCGATCAGGATGGGATGAATATTTTTCATAAAATCCCCCTCTTTTATTATCTCATTTCCTCAGGGATCGATAAGAATATCATCTAAGTTAAACCGACAATATGCTTGAGACATCCACATACGAGACGCTATTTTGTTTACGTGTAAACTTTTAATTCAAAAGGATTATCATGGGATCTCTGGAGGGGAAAAGAATTACGTTGGCCGATATTGCAGCAGCGACTGACGTATCCAAAATGACGGTTTCTCTGGCAATGCGAAACCATCCGAGAATTTCCAAGAAAACCCGTTTACTAGTGCAGCAAAAAGCGAAGGAACTGGGCTATAGCCCCGACCCCATGCTTTCCGCATTGGTCAACTATCGGCATGCACAACAGCCCCATTCAACCCAATCAGCTCTCGCATGGATTAATCCGTTTCGAGATCCTAAACGACAGCATCTGTTTACTGAGTATGAACTCTACTTCAAGGGAGCATCCGACTGTGCAGCACAATACGGCTATCGACTTGAAGAGTTTGCAACCGCAGAAATCGCCTTGCCGCGGTTGAATACCATTTTTAAAACGCGCAGTATCAAGGGAATCTTGATCGCTCCGCTACCAGCACCAAAATTTCGGGATCCTGATCTTGATTGGTATAACTTTCCATGGAAAGACTTCGCGACCATCAGCTTCGGCCGAAGCCGAATTCATCCTGAAACCCACTTTGCCTCCAGTGCCCAAGCAAGAAATACCATCATTGCATTCGAAAATATCAGGGCAAAAGGATACCGGCGCATTGGATTCATCGGACAGTACAACCCAAGACGGGTCTTTTGCATGGGCGCCTATTTTGAACAATTAAAACTCCAAAAAACAAAACAGATTGCTCCGCTTCTTTTCATGTTGGAAGATTCAGAAGATAAACGAAGAAAGATGATCGACCAGTGGCTCAAAAAAAACCAACCAGAGGCGATTCTAACCGACACCTCTGAGCTCGTACAAATCCTCAGTGAACTGGGCATTCATGTGCCCAATAATATCGGGCTGGCCACTACCAGCATTTCCGACACATCGATTGACAGCGGTATCGATCAAAATCCAGAAGAAATTGGACGATCCGCCGCTCGCATGCTGACCTCCTTGATCCATGAACAGAACTTCGGCATTCCATCCATTCGTAGCGAAATCCTCGTCGAAGGAAAGTGGATCAACGGTTCAACACTCCCCAATCGGAATGGTCATCTTTAGCTTTAAAATACTTGATTGGAAATGCCGATCGATTAATGCCCCTCTCCATTCATGAGAACCACCTGCGTACGGAAGTGCACTCATATCGGATCCGCTGTCAAAAACCATGTAACCATGGTTCACTCTGTCTGCATCAAAAATAACACGGCCCGGAACCTGTTTGCTGAATGCCTATATTTCATAGGCCTCATCAATACTGATCAAACATCGCCATAGCTCTCAATCGTCATAAAAAAATATGATGGAGTATTCGTCTTCCCTCCCAGGCGGATGTATGAGCTGCTCATCCATGGGGTTCAGTAGGAGCACCCCGATTCTACACATACTCATTTATCATCCCTAGCGTCTCTCGATTTCCCCATTGCAGTGTTATCAATTGTCAGTGGTAGCTCCGCCAAATGGTCTCGGCGGTGTCGGCAGGCAACGATTGCATTCTTTATCGAAATACCAACCCACTCGTACATTCCGGAGATTGTTCAGGTTGCGA
>JBAHZU010000142.1:0-22811 GCA_037132875.1 Pontiella sp. | reverse complement strand
ATTAAACATCCGCGGGTCTAAGGGTAGGTCCATCGGTTCTCCGCTTTTCAATTTTTTAAAATCCGGATGAACAGGATTTAGGAGAAAATTCGATTCGAACGGAACAATGGCACTGGGCACCTTGAGCACCAGCGAAGACTGATTCCGTATCCAATGGTTCCCTATCAATTGCGTGGCAGGGTGAGGACTTGCCGTATTCCAGTCAAGTGGCAGCATTTCCAAATCAATAACTCCCATCTCCGACTCAGAAAAGGCAATAGGAATGGCTTTATAGAGTTTTAGCGCCTCTTTGAATTCCAAGTGCACAATAATTTCCAAAATAGCCAGCGACAGCGACTCCGCCATATAAACAACCGAAAATCCCTCCGAGTTCCAACGCCCGCCAGCCAAACGGGCTCCTTCGCCAGAAAATGCAGAGGACAAATAATTCTTATGCACCAGCCGCCAAGCCTTAGGCATGCCATTCTCCCCTAATAGAAAACACCATGCTCCAGACGCCGAAGCATCTTTTCCACTTCCTGTGCACCCGGCTCGGTATCGGCATAGTTGAGCGGGGTTTGCCCACTAAACACGTCTTTCGGCCCGGCAAACCAACGCCTCACCAGATCTGCATCCTCAAAAAGGTTCAATGCAATTTGAAACAGCCGCGCCAAGCGGTAGACCCGTTCAGACTCATCCACATCCAGCCGTCCGCTCTGTTTACGCCGTGCGAGCGTACGCATGTTAATATTCAAGGTTGCCGCCAATTCAGCCGCGGTAACCCCAAATTCAGCCCGCAGTTTCTCAAAACTGGCAGAGGGAAGGCCCTTTTTTATCCGATTAATCACCTGTGCTCGGCTATCCACTTTTCCAAAAATAGCCACGGGTTCTTCAACCATCAGGGTTGCGGAATCCTCTTCTGCGGTTGGATATCTTACAGGTCCTTTCATCTCGCCTCCGGCCATCTGTCTTTACTAATACGACATATGCTAAAATATTTCAAGTCCTTTTCCCAACTTTCACTCAATCTACCCTCTACCGCAATCCGAACAACCGGCTGGATATTCGTTGATCCTCAGCCATGAAGCGGCCCATTTTCTGCACCCGATAACTGCCCCGAATGAACCCGAAAAATGATGTTGCACAGTTTTCCACAGATACAAGGCTTGAGTCCGGATGGCACTGCATTTAAAGGATCGCGCTCCGAACGCATAATTTGCCGCCATCCTGAAATCGCGATGGTATTCCCACGAAAAAGGTTCCGTTTCAGGCCGCCGGCAGTGCGGACACAATTGCACGCAACGATTCCGGCCCCACATTTACAGGCACGGTTACATCGCCAGTAAAAGATTGGAGTTGGAGGACTATTTTCGCTATCGCCCCTCCCACGGGACTCATCAAGCAAGGAAGTCCTCCGGTTCATCACGTACGTCACCATTCTCACCGACATACAAAATCAAACACAAAGAGATCAAGGACACGCGAAACGTAGAGTGTTTCGCGCCGGCGACTTAAAACGTCTCGTTTTTTCCGAGGTAACGCCATTGCCCTTCGGGCAGATTTCCAAGAACGACCTGACCGACACGAATACGCTTAAGACCAACCACCTTTAACCCAACCGCCTCAACCATACGACGAATCTGACGTTTCTTGCCTTCCCGCAGCACAAAGCGCAACTGATCGGCATTCTGCCAGGTTACTTTGGCCGGTTTGAGCGGCTTACCATCAAGCTCCAGCCCATGATTCAATAGCTTGAGCCCGTCGGCATCGAGATCTCCCTCAACCCGCACGAGATATTCTTTATCCACATCAGAGTCTTCGCCGATAATCCGGCGGGCCACACGACCATCCTGCGTCAGCACCAACAGGCCGACCGAATCAATATCGAGCCGTCCGGCGGGAGCCAGCCCACGGAGTTGACCATGATGAAATTTTCGGGAAGATCGATCTTCACTCCATTGATTCGGACGATCTAGCAGGTCGGAAGCCGGGCGATGCCCGTCTTCCGGCTGAGCCGACACATAGCCCATGGGTTTATTAATGAGAAAGGTCGCCTGTTCGTCCTGCCGCTTCTGTCCGGCCTCAGCCAGTTCAATTTTGGCATCAGGATCCACGCGGGTACCCAATTCAGAAACGACCTCACCCTCCACAATGACCAAGCCACGTTCAATATAGCGATCGGCTTCGCGACGGGAACACATCCCGCGGCCTGCCATGATTTTTGAAATTCGTTGTTTTTCCATAAGCCCGTAGTGTTATGTGAATACGTTCAAGTTACAAGGAGACAAACGAGGACTCACATCCGAATCCGCTCGCCGAGCAGCAGAATATCTTTCAACTGCTCTTCGTTCTTCGCTCGTGCCCAACGTCTTTCGAACTCTGGGTGCTGAACCATATGCGCAATGGCCGCCAATGCTTTAAGGTGGAGATGACGCATATCCTTACTGCCAACAATCACAAAGAACGCCTTCACAGAAAGATCATTTTCGAAGGTAATACCTTCGCGACTCCGCACCAGCATAATTTTAAAGAGCCCTTCGCCATCACAAATAATATGAGGGATGGCCACAAACGGGGTCATCACACAACTGCCCTGCGCTTCCCGCTCCATAAAGCGTGCCCGAATTTCTTCCGCCGAAAGAGGCAGATTCTTCTCCAGCGCCGAGGAAACCACTTCGAGCAGATCCCTCTGCTCGGCACCAGGATCCAGATCCACCGCAATGGCAGCCTTTAAAGCTTCATCAAATGCATCATGCACGAGCTCATCCCGCTCGTGCAGCACCTCGTAGAGCTCTTTTTCCAACGAGTTGGTCGTCAGATGCTTATTGGTGAGACTCTCCACCACATGCAACAGCGCATATTCCATATTCGCCCGCTTGCGACCGTAGAAGAAGTAGACCAGTAGCCCCAAGACAGCAACCCCAAGACTAATTTCGACGGCCGCCAAACCCATATCAAAAATGAGCATCGAAAAACAGCCGATTCCAAAGAGAGGAAGCCACGGACAAAACGGCACGCGAAAAGTCGGGCGGTAATTAGTGAGCCGACTTCGCCGCATCACCAGCACGGCCACTGCGGAAAGAATGTATGAACTGATCACCACCGCGGAGGCCGCCTTAACCAGTTTTTCTATATCCAATAGGAGGGACGCAAGAATGATGCCCGAGGTCAAAATAATCGCAACAACCGGCTCCCCATTCTTATTCACCTTCGCAACAAATGGCGGCAGCAGTTTGTCGCGACCAAGGGCCAGCGGATACCGCGAGGCCGACATAATACCCGCATTCGCGGTCGTAATAAATGCCAGTATTGCGGCAAGCGTGATGGCCCAGAAGCCCCAACCGCCAGCCAGCAGTCGAGCGGAATCGGCAATGGGGGTGAACGATCCGACCAACTGTTCTCCCGGCAGGATACCGACCGTAACGATCAGCAGTGCCGTATAGAGCAACGTAATGGCAATTGTTGCCGCAATGAATCCTGCGGGGATATTTCGCCGGGGGTTCCGAACTTCTTCCGCAATGGTTGCGGTTTTAAGCAAGCCCCCAAAAGAAACGAAAACAAAACCGGCCGTGGAAAGGATTGACTTCACGGTTCCGCCCTCAGCAATGAACGGTTGAAAATGAGAGGCCTGAATATTCGGGGCCCCCATCGCGAAGTAGGCTCCCAGAAGAAGGAATAATAGAGTCACCAGAAAAACTTCGAGCTTGGCCGCGGCCTCGGCGCCTTTGATATTGAGCAGCGCAAACAGCACTGTCACGGGCACTGCCGTGGCAAAGAGCGGCACGCGTTCACCACTCAGCAGGTAAACCACTTCCGCTAAACCAAAAACGGCGAATGCGGTTTTCAAAGACAGGGCGAACCAGCTCAACAAGCCCGATACAGTCCCAACGAGCGGTCCCAGACTGCGGGTCAGAAAATAGTAGTCGCCGCCCGCTTTCGGCATGGCTGTTGCGAGTTCAATCACGCTGAAAACACCAACCAGCGCGAGCATGCCGGCAATAAAATAGGAAAGAATCATCGACGGACCGATCTGCGAAAAAGCCAGTCCTGGCAGCACAAAAATTCCCGAGCTGATCATCGCCCCCGAGGCAATGCAGAAGACATCGACGAATCCCAAACCCTTTTTCACACGAGCGATTCCTTTTGTTTATGCTGCACCAGCTGTCCACATGCGGCTGCAATATCTGATCCCAGCGAATATCGCAGGGTGGTATTAAATCCCGCAGCTTTCAGCTTTTCCCCGAACGCAATACACTCCCGCTCCGGCGTTCCATACAGATTGCTTCCCGCATATTCATTGAATGGAATTAAATTAATATGCACCGGAATCCCTTTTAAATAGCTTTCCAACGCGTGGAGATCTTCTTCCCGATCATTCACGCCGGCAAGCATGAGGTATTCAATCATCACTTTACCATGTGCCGAAGCGTTCACCAGCGTTTTTCGAATCTGCTCCAATGGATACGTTCGCGCTTGCGGCATCATCCGCTGTCGAACCTCCTGATTGGCCGAATGCAGACTCAGCGCGAGATGCACCTCGGGATATTCCGCGGTAAAGCGATCCATGGCCTCCGGAATTCCCACCGTTGAAACGGTAATGTGCGAACCGGCCAGGTCATACAGCTTCGGATTCGTAAGCATGTCCAATGATTGGAAAACATGTTCAAGATTTAACAGCGGCTCGCCCATCCCCATGAAGACCACATTGCGGATGGCGCGGCCTTCCGATTTAATCATGCGATTGGCCTGGGTGACTTGGTCCAAGATCTCGGCGACGGTCAGATTACGCGTGAAGCCCATCTTACCGGTTGCACAGAACGAGCAATAGCACGCGCAACCGACTTGCGAGGAAATACAGATGGACGTCCGTCCACTTTTTGGCCGAAGCACCACACTTTCAATCATCTGGTGATCGTGCGTTTTAAACAGCAACTTGCTGGCTCCATCGATCTCCGAGTCGTGCCGCTCCGAGAGTTCCAGACATTGGAACTGGATGCTGCGCTGGAAATCCTCCCGCGCCGTTTCGGGGAGCACGTCCAATGCAGCGTTCCAATCATCGGAATTCTTGAACAAAGCATTGCGGAACAGCTTCATTCGGTGGGGTTGCACCGCATTCCGTCGGCGGATTTCCTCAACGCCATCTATGTCATAAATCGTGATCATGTGTGGTCTTATATAAAACAAAAGGCCGGCAGAAGCCGACCTTTTTTAGTGCATGATTAAATTCAGTTATTTAAAAGTTTTTCGGGTCGTCTTGATTACGGCCTTCCAAAGTTCCTCTTCCGTTTTACAATCAAGCAACATTTCGCGAGCTTCTTTATCGCGAAAGGCTTTGGCAAGGCCCGCAATCAGTCTCAGATAGAACGCACTGGTCGCCGTCGGAATCACCACAAAGAAAAAGATCCGCGATAACGTTCGGCCGGGACCTCCGAATTTGACCCCTTTTTTACTGATCCCCACGGCCATTGAAAGACCGCCGCCTTCCACACCGCGCACATGGGGAAAAGCCAATCCGTTGTCTACCGCCGTGCTGATAATGGCCTCGCGCTGCAGAGCCAAGTCCAGCAGATGCTCCCCATCCGCCACAAAGCCTTCCCGCTGCATTCGGGTACACATTTCAGCCAGAATCTCTTCGCCAGTGGTTCCCTTCAGCGGAAGCATCATCAGTTCTGGAGATGTAAAACGAGAAATTCCCGTTTTCTTGGCTTCGCCATAGGACCGGCTCACCCGCTCGCGTTCAATGAGCTGTTCTGGATAATAAAGATAGCGTGCACAATTTGGACAGCGGTGCAGATCCTTCGAAAGATGCACGGCCTGAATCATGCTCGTGGTCAATCCCATGCCGCATCCACTGCACAGCTCATTGGCCACTGGAACAATGGCTTCCGGATGCTTCGCAAGCAACCGGTTGAAATGGGATTTTATGTCCTGAGGGACATCTTCACTCAACGATTTGATTGATTTAATCAGTTCATCCAACCGGGCATTCGGTTGCGAGACTTTCTTCTGCATGTTGGCTACCACCAACTCCTGAAGCTGGATCAATTGATTGATCAGGCTATGCGTTGTCGTCATAAATTTTCCTTTATTCGTTGAATACCTAGCAAATTATACTAGTGAATCTTCAAAAGGGAAGCCCACTGCTCATCTTTTCCAATACATTGAGAACTTCAGGGTTCATTTCGTTCAAAGTTTTTCACCCTTATTAAGCTGCGAGAGGTTTTCCGGAGCGCATGAAGGGCAAGGAAATCTCGCAGTAACGATTCAGGAAAACGCCAACATTTCATTCATGGCTTTTGCCGCCTTCCGCCCTTCTCCCATGGCAAGGATCACGGTTGCCGCACCCAGCACAATGTCTCCTCCGGCATAAATTTTATCGATGGAGGATTTCCCAGCATCATCCACAACAATGTTGCCCCATTTATTGGTCTCCAAGCCAGGCGTTGTCTGACGGATCAGCGGATTCGAATCATTACCAATGGCAACAATCACGGTGTCCACATCCATTTCAAATTCACTTCCCGAGAGTGCCATCGGGCTACGACGCCCCGATTCATCCGGCTCGCCCAGTTCATACTTCAGGCATTCAATCCCACGAACCCAACCGCGTTCATCTGCCAGAATACGTTTCGGATTTTCCAACATGTGGAAAATCACGCCCTCTTCCTTCGCATGATGAACCTCTTCAGCCCGAGCAGGCATCTCCGCCTCGGTCCGGCGGTAGATCAAATAGACTTCATCTGCGCCGAGGCGCACTGCGGTACGCGCCGCATCCATGGCCACATTACCTCCGCCCAAGACGGCCACTTTTTTCGAATCAGAAATCGGGGTGTATGCCCGGCCCCGTTCATAGGCACGCATGAGGTTTGAGCGAGTCAGGTATTCGTTTGCCGAATAGACTCCCACAAGATTTTCCCCTTCAATATTCATAAAACGCGGAAGCCCCGCTCCAGTGCCCACAAATAGCGCATCAAAACCATCCTGTTCGAGCAGGTCCACCATCTTGCGGGTACGCCCAATCACAAAATTGGTCTGAAGAATGCACCCCATTGCCAATAGGTTATCAATCTCCTTCTGCACAATATCCTTTGGCAAACGGAATTCTGGAATGCCATAAATCATCACCCCGCCCGGTTTATGAAAGGCCTCGAAAAGCACCACTTCATGCCCTTCGCGCCGAACATCTGCTGCCACAGTCAAGCCGGCCGGACCGGTGCCCACAATACCCACTTTCTTTCCGGTCTCCGGTTTAATCTCCGGCGCTTCCATCTGCCCGTTCTCTCGCTCCCAATCAGCGACATAACGCTCCAGCCGCCCAATGGCCACCGCTTTATTGATGTCTTTCAGCGATTTTCCGACCGTACACGGCGCCTGACACTGAGACTCCTGCGGACAAACCCGACCGCAAACGGCGGGAAGCAAACTGCTCTCTTTAATTTTGGCAATGGCGGCCGCATGATCTCCATCAGCAATCGCTTGAATAAAATCGGGAATTGCAATGCCCACCGGACACCCCGCGATACAGGGTGCAGTCTTGCACTGCAAACATCGGTCCGCCTCCAGCTTTGCCTGTTCCGCGGTATAGCCCAACGAAACCTCTTTCATATTGGTGCGTCGTATTTCGGGATCCTGCTCCGGCATCGCTTGCGCAGGTATGGCAAGGCGCTCTCTGGCGCTTAATGTGCTCATGAAATGTGCCCATCCAAATTACAAATATGACTTTTTTCCTGCTCTTTATAGGCGGAGAGGCGATTAATCAGATTTTCAAAATCCACCTGATGGCCATCAAACTCCGGCCCGTCCACACAAACAAATTTGGTCTGCCCCCCAACCGTAACACGGCATCCGCCACACATGCCGGTGCCATCGATCATGATTGCATTCAACGAAACCTCCGTGTGCACGTTATATTCACGCGTGGTTTCGCAGCAAAATTTCATCATAATCGGCGGGCCAATGCAGACCACGAGATCTGGCCGCGGATTCCATTTGCACAGTTCATTCAGCGGCTTTGTAACCAGCTCTTTCTGGCCCAGCGAACCATCATCGGTACAGATGATCAGTTCATCGGAACAAGCTCGCATCTCCTTCTCCAGAATCAACAGATCCTTCGAGCGCGCCCCCAGAATGGTCGTCACATGATTGCCGGCCGCTTTCAGCGCCTTGGCAATCGGATGCAGAGGGGCAATTCCAATTCCCCCGCCAACGCAAACCACGGTTCCCACCTTTTCAATATGTGTTGGGGAGCCCAGCGGTCCAACCAGCGCTTCAACATGCTGACCTACGTTCAACTTATTGAGCAACTGCGTTGTTTTTCCCACCAACTGAAAAATAATGGTAATCGTGCCTTCCTCGGGATCCGCATCGGCAATCGTGAGCGGAATCCGCTCTCCGTAATCCACATAAACCTGAAGAATAATAAACTGTCCAGGCAATCGTTCCTGCGCAATCAGCGGAGCTTCAATGCGCATGAGACACACATTTTCGGATAACTGTTCTTTGTAGATAATCTTATTCACTTTACCCCCTGCTTCTTTATTACAAGCGAGAAATAGATAGAACCTATCGCGAAATCCACCTCAACTCAATAACTTTCCTGATGAATATATTTTAGCGCCCTTTTTATTGTCCAAGAATTATATATTCAATTCCCCAATAATACCAATGCCACGAAGGGTCAGCTTGGGGTCAATCGTCGCCGGGACATCCCAGTCCTTGAAAATCCAACCCGCATATCCCCCAGTACAACAAACCGGGAGGTTTTTTACACCGAAATCCTTTTCCAATGAGTGGAGAATTTCGCGCACCATTCCCCGATAGCCCAAGCGGGCTCCAATCTGCATAGCCTGTTGGGTGCTCCGCCCGACCACTGCCTTGGTTTTGGAGGGCAATACGCGTGGAAGCAAAGCGGTTTTTTCAGCCAAATAATCAAACATCAGCGGAAGACCAGGGCAGATGATGCCCCCCTTATAGCCCCGCTTTTCATCGAGAATATCAAACGTCAGTGCCGTCCCAAAATCGCAGACAACCGAAGGAGTTCCGAGCAGCCGGGCAGCCGCTGCGGCATTGGCCAAACGGTCGGCCCCAATTTTATCCGGCTTAGGATAATCGATCGGAATTCCCAGCTCCAGTTTGCAGGAAACAAAAAGTGGAGCCGGCAACCCAAAAGCTCTCAGGGCCTTTTCCCACCGCGCGTTCACTGGCGGAACCACCGATGCGATAATCACTGCATCGACGGCCTTTTTCGTGCACAGCGGCCGCACTTCTTCCACCGATTGGAAATGCGATTCACACCGCCCCACCGCAGTCACCTTACCGTTTCGATAGTACCCCACCGAAGTGCTGGTATTGCCGATGTCTATAACAAGGCGGGTCATTCCACAAAATCAAGAGCAAGATCAATGGAGGGCGCGGAGTGCGTGAGGGCCCCAACAGAGATGGCATCCACTCCTGTCTGGGCAATGGCATGAATCGTATCGAGATTAATTCCGCCCGATGCTTCCGTTTTGCAAATGCCCTTGCAATATGCCACACATTCGCGCAGCACCTCGGGCGGCATATTATCAAGCAACACCCAGTCCGGTTGGGCGGTGAGCGCTTCGTTGAGCTGCTCCACCGTATCCACTTCCACCTCAATCTTCAGCCCCGGATATTTCGCGCGAGCAGCTGCAACACATTCGCCAACGCCGGTTCCATGCTTCTTTTTCCAAGAAGCCAAATGGTTGTCTTTAATCAGGACCGCGTCGTAGAGCCCAATGCGATGATTGGTTCCGCCGCCGCAGAGCACAGCATATTTTTCGAACGCACGGTGTCCCGGCGTGGTTTTTCGTGTATCCAGCAACATGACCTCCGGATTGCCCGCCGCGTTGGTGTATTCAGCCGTAATGGTGGCCACGCCACTCATACGCTGGATAAAATTGAGGGCCGTTCGCTCAGCCGTGAGAATGCTCTGAGCCGATCCTTTAATCACCAACACCGTGGTCATGGCCGCAACAGTATGGCCATCTTCAACCCGCACGTCGCACGTCAGCTGGGGGTTAACCTTCTTGAAGACCTCAACGGCCACATCAATACCGGATAGACGACAGGCCTCGCGAGCAACCAAATGTGCAACAGCCATTTCTTCGGGCGGCACGGTTGAATCGGAAGTGACATCCGTATTCATCGGGCCAAGGTCTTCAACCAGCGCCAAATTGATCAGTTCATTGACTTCCGGTTTTTTAAAAATATTTGGTAATTCCACGTTATTTCCCCTAGGTTTCTTGCGTTTCTCGCCACAGGCTTTTACCCGAGCCCATCAAAATACTGATTGGTTTCAGCCCGTCGATATTTTCACACACAATTTTTATGGCGGCGGCAATAGGCACCGACAGCAGCGCACCGGTCATTCCCCACATCCACCCGAAGAAAATCAACGACATCAGGATCACGATCGGGCTCAGGTTCAGGCTGTCGCCCATAATTTTCGGCTCAATGACATTCCCCATGGTCATTTGAATAAACAGCAAGATAACGGTCGTAAGAATGGGCACCAACATCCAAGAACCGGATGCGTCCAACGAGGCGGGATAATACTGCACAATGGAAAGCAGGATAGGCGGAATGGAGGCCAGAATGGATCCAATGCTTGGAATAAAGTTCAGGAAAAAGGCCAGCGCCCCCCAGGTTAGCGCAAACTCAACCTTCAACAAGGAGAGCGCAACCCAAACCATGATGCCCGTGGTTCCACTGATGGCCACTTTCACCACCAGATATTGCCCGATCTGCTTGGAAATTGAAGTCGTCATTTCGGTGAATTGCGTGGCCTGCTCCGCAGGAAATGCCGCAGCCACCTTGTATTTAAAATACGGTTTTCCGAGCAACATGAAAACCAGGAAGATCAAAACCAAGATCAGTTTCCCCAGGAAATTACCCATAAATCCAGCCACAGAAACCGACATGGCAGCCACCTGAGGACCCACCTGTTGAGTCCAGTTGATATCCGCCAGAAAATCTTCCGGAAGATCAAGCCCCGAGGTGATATCCTGATAAATGCTATTCAGTTGTTGAATATAGCGCGGCGATTCCGCCAGCACATCGCGGACACGCCCGCCCAGAAAAACCCCAAAGAAATAGCAGACCACGAGCACCAACATGAGGACTGTGAAAACGCTGACTCCCAGCGGAACGCGCTTATGTACCAGCCAGTTGACCACCGGCCCGCAGATATAGGATAACAGCCAAGCAATCATCAGCGGAAGCACAACCGTATACGCCGCTTTGAAAGCCGCAGCCACACAGAACACCACCAAAACACTTAATAAAGCTACCATTAAATTGGATCGTTTCATTCATTTTTCCTTTGAATATGGCTCTATAAATAGCCAACATTTCCAACCATTGAAAGGTGAATTAACATGAGAACAGCAAACCGTTTACACGATGACCACAAGCAAGATAAAGCACCCATAAAAAATCAGAAAATATTCATACCCGTGGATTCCCCCCACCATGCCGATAATTTACGCCATCCATTGCCATCGCTATAGATTTCGTAATCTGTCGTGAAGATCCGATTTGGTTCATTATTCCACCACCGGTCGAAGGTCTCACGAGCGCGGACGAGAGCGGGATCATCAACCGGTGCAGTTACAGCCAGGTTGGCCTCGCAATTAAAGCCCCCCATATTACGGCGGGTATAATTGCACGAACCAAGCAATAGCGTTGCGGTACCATCCGAATTTTCAACATAAAGCATTTTCACATGGCACTGCTCCCCATGGGTATCCGCCCAACGCAAGGGAATACCCGCGCTCACCAGCGTGGTCGCCGATGACCGATTGGGCACCCCATTCTTGGTTCGGCCAAAGGAATCTTTACCCGGATCGAGAATGATCCGAACCTCCACCCCTCGCTTTTTTGCTTTTCCAAAGGCCTTAATGACCTCCTTTTCCGACATATAAAACATACAAAGGTCCACCCGGGCACCGGGTTTGGCCGATTCCAACAACTCCAGCACTTTTTCTTTGATCCGAATTTCGGAGAGGAGCTCCACCGTGCTTCCACGAGTTGGAACGGGTTCAGAAACCTCCACGGGCAGGAACGGATCTGCCCCAGAGAACTTCAGCACGGCCGATTCCATTTCGCAAGCCATGGCCATTCCGGCATCCACACGGAGCGCCACATTGCGATGGGCCGAGCTGGCACTATGCGGGTTGGCGCTGGTGAGCAACAACGACTTCTCGGTGATGATCACCTTTCGATGATTCGCTTTAAAATTCAGGAGCTTGAGCATGCTCCGCATGGAAATTCGCCCTTCGCCCATAGGATTTTCAAGCATTTCCCCCGAACGAACCCCAAACGGTTTGACCAACAGCCGCCAGGGTTTTGAAAAAATGGGATTACTATCCCGCAGTTGATTCAAATCGGTATAAACCACCTGAATCCCAGCATTGGTCATGGCCGCAAACTGCGGCGATTCCAACGACCCGTACATCGTATTTACCGGATCCGTGATGAAAATAATTTTCACGTCTGGCGCGGTTTCTCGTTTTTCCAACAGCTTATCCGTCAGCTCTGGACCGATCGCCCGCATACACGGACCCGGCTCAAATCCCCACTCATTCATCAGAAATAGATCGAGGAGCACAAACTGCTCCGCCTCATCAATCATCTCAAAAATTGAATCAAAGATCTCCTGATCCACCTGCCGGACTCCATGGGTATCCACCCAGGTTTCATCCACGAGAAACTGAATATGTTCCGCACGGATTTTCCCTTCATAATCCAATCCCATCTTTTCGTGATTTGAGATGCAACCCGTCAGTACGGCCAACAGCATCACGGAAACTAAAGTTAAAAATAGAAATTGCATAGACTCCTCCACAGACTGGAAATTCTAAATGGTTTCCACAACTTGGAAAACTAAAATCAACCTAAACCGAACCATAAAAAAGGCCCCCCTCGCAGGGGAGCGAGAGGGGCCGGGGTGGGGTGTTAACTAACCAGGGGAAGTTAGATTTTTCCTACGAGGTCGAGACCCGGAGTAAGGGTATCGGCGCCCGGCGTCCAGTTTGCGGGGCAAACTTGATCACCGTTTTCGTGTACAAATTGTGCGGCATTAAGCTTACGGAGAGTTTCCGCTGCGCTACGCCCAATGCCGAGGTCGTGAACTTCGGCCGTTTTCAGAACGCCATTGGGATCGATGATGAACGTACCGCGGAGGGCCAAGCCTTCGTCGTCAATATAAACATCAAACAGCTGGCTCACTTCGCCAGTCGGATCTGCACCCATTAGGTAATTTACTTTTCCGATGGCTTCAGAAGAGTCGTGCCATGCTTTGTGAACAAAGGCGGTATCTGTGCTAATAGAAATGACTTCAGCACCAATTTTCTGGAACTCAGGATAGAGAAGGGCCAGGTCTTCGAGCTCAGTTGGGCAGACAAATGTAAAGTCCGCTGGGTAAAACATAAGCACAAGCCATTTGCCCTTATAATCGGAGAGGCTGATGTCTTTAATTTCATCATTCTGGAATGCCGCCAATTTAAATTCCGGCACTTCCTGCCCCACTTTAACTACTTCGAAATCGAATACATCTTCCATCATTTTCTCCTTAAATTAAGTTGGTTGTCCCTGAACAACGAAACAAACAGTACCTTTTCCGTTCGGTTTGTAAACAGGAATATTGATACTTTTTTTAACCTCTTCGAAAACCCCGTTTTTATTGGCCTAAATGGACTGACAAGCAGGGCAAAAAGTGGTTCCCCGTTGCGCAACGACGATTTTTATAAACTTTTTTTTGCATCGGGGGCATGGTTTTCCGGATTTTCCATAGGCCTTTACTTCTCCTCGATTCCCCCCGGAATCCCCATCGACCTGCCGATAATTCGTTTTTCCATCTCCCAGCGAAGTGCCCCGATTTTTGATTCCAATCCGTAGCACATGTTTGATCGCCTTATAAAGGGCGGCCCATTCAGCCTCTGAAAGCGTGTCCGAACGCCGCTCCGGATGAATTTGCGATTCCCAAAGCGCTTCATCCGCATAAATATTTCCTAACCCGGCCACAATACCTTGATCCAGAATCAGCGGCTTGATCATCCGATGCCGCTTCTTCATGACCTCGGAAAAATAGTTTAGGGTAAACCGACGGGTCAGCGCATCAGGACCTAGTTTCGATAGAATCGTCTGCGGGTCATCCACCAATTTCCAGCGGCCGAATTTTCGGGTATCGCGATAATAGAGCGTTAACCCACTCGAAAGCGTCACGATTATCCGATCATGACTCCCCCGCTCCATGGAAAAACTACCGGCCATCCGCAGATGCACCATGATGGTCTGTCCCGAGCTGAGCAAAAACATCATCCATTTCCCAACCCTAGAGATCTGATCGATGGTGGTGCCTACGACTGCGCGAGAAAACTGCGCGGTAGAAAAGGGCTCAATCATCGGCTCCCAGTTCACCTTCACGGAGCAGATTTCTTTTCCCTCCACCCCACACGCGCGCAACTGCGACGCAATGGTTTCAACTTCTGGCAATTCTGGCATTAAAAACGCTCCCAAGTCATCCTATCCCAATCAGCCACGGTGATCCGGCCCCTTCCTCCAATTAAACCGAAGAGATGCCATCCAACGGCTTAATAATTTGAAGCGCAGCAAACTCCGCGGCCACAGCGCACTCATCCTTCTCCTGAAAAATAAGTTTTATATTGGGGCCAGCATCCATCGTCAAATACACCTCCAACCCTTCCGCTCGAATGCGTTGCACCTTATGAATCATCTCAATGGATTCCGGTTGCAGATAAATTAGCGGAGGCCAGGCCGACATCATGGTGGCATGCATGGAAAGCGCATTCTGTTCTGCCGTTTTTCCAAGGGTTGGAAAATCCTGTGTGACGATGGCTTCGCGGATGATTTCGATATCGCGATTTGCCTGCCCCGGCCAACTTTTATACAATTCCGAGGTCTCGACCGTCCGATTCATGCCATCGCGCGATCCAACCGATTTCCGAGCACGGGAAAGCTCCAGAATCCCAATCCGAAATTCCTTCCAATCGCTCGAAAGCGACTCGGCATACGAATCGAGACCATCGGCCGCCGTCCCAGCATTCCATTGAACAAATCCATTAAATAGGGAGCGGGAAGCACTACCACTGCCTAGCCGAGCCAACATAGAAAGTCGTTTTTTATCTAACCCCCACCCCGCCAAATCATCCAACGCCATCACCAACGCGGCAAATCCCGAGGCCGACGAAGCCAACCCTGCCGCCGTGGGAACGGTATTCTCCGTCCGCACCTCAAAGTGAGTTCCAACTGCCGGAAATAGCTTCAAAAACTCCATCATTCGAACCGCGAAAGAATTCGTCAGGTCCACCGACACTCCGTTCAGACGCACCGAATTGGAATCCGCCCGTCGGATTTCGGTCCGAGTCCCCAAGTTGCCCAGCGAAATGGAGAGGCTGGAATTGATGGGCAAGTTGAGTGCCGCATCCCGTTTCCCCCAGTATTTGGAAAGCGCAATATTGGATGCTGCAAAGGCCGAGCCAGACTCCTTCAAGGCTGAACCGGCCCCTCTGAGTACGTTTTTTACAAATAGAGATTGTATGTTGTCCATGATTTCCTTGAGATGTCTGACTTTTAGAAATTGGTACCTATTCATATGAAAAAAAGCAACGTCACATTTATCGCCGCGGGGATACTCGTCCTTCACGTCATCATCTTCATCGTCCTAATTGGAACGAAAGAAGCCCTGAAGGCCTCGAAGAAGAATGCACCCGTTCCGGCTCAGCAACTCAGCCAAACAACGGACTCCGCTTCCCTACCCGAATTCAACGTGCCTGAGATTCAGATCATGGAAGCTCCAGCCATCGCCCCGATGCCAGAGCCCCTCGTGATGCCCGTTGAAATGGCGGAAATTCAACCGGCAGATACTCAAGAAACCATTGCTTCGACCCGCAATCAGACAGGCTATCTCCGAGGCGATCGCCCCAACAACCGAACACGTCAGGTCTTTGCCGAACTTAAAAGAGACCCCTACCAAAGCGCCATCGTTGTGGATGCCCGCACCGGAAAAATTCTCTACGAAAACCGGGCGTCTGTTTATTCCTACCCCGCAAGCATCACAAAATTGATGACCATGTTGATTGTGTTCGAACAGATCAATGCCGGCGTCATCAGCCTGAATGACCGCGTAAAAATCACCCAAGACGTGGCGGGAATCGGTGGTTCCGGAATTTATCTCGATGTTCGGGAATCGGGGAATTACACCGTCGACAATATGCTCGAAGCCCTGATGATCCATTCAGCCAACGATGCCGCCGCCGCACTGGCCATACACGTGGCGGGCAACATGGACTCGTTCGTGGATATGATGAACCAAAAGGCGCGTGAACTGGGCATGAACTCCACCCACTATCAATCGCCGCACGGACTTCCGCCCGGCGGAGGAAAACAGCCGGATATCAGCACGGCTTACGATGTGGCTATTCTCAGCCTAGCCGCTCTGCGCCATCCGGAAACCCTCAAATACACCAGCATCAAGCTGACCTACCTTCCCCTTTCACCGATCCGAAAAGAACACTTCATGTTGGCCAACCGCAACGCCCTCGTTGGCAAAAAACCATACCCAGGATGCGATGGCCTTAAAACGGGCTATCATTTTGCGGGCGGTTCCTCGCTCACTGCCACAGCAAAACAAGGCAACCACCGGATCATCGCCGTGGCCCTTGGCTGCCCGAACAAAAATGTGCGCGATGTGGCCATTCGCGAACTGCTCGATAAAGGCTTTGCGATTCTCAAATAGGACGCGCATTGCTTAATCCAAATAAACACCCTTTTCACAGGCCCCCACAAAACCTTCGGCGGAAGATTTAAGTTCCTCCCACTCTATACGAATTTTGATGGCTTCATCGGCATCGATTTGTCCATCGTTCTCGATGGATTCAGTCAGCACATCCAAAAGGGCGGAGAATTCCCGCACAATTCGGCGCGTCATATGTAGCAGAGGAATCGCCTCACTCTCCGCCGGAGCAATATTTTCCACAAAATACCCATCCGCCTCACGGCAAAGCCATTCAACAGGGCCCCGATCGCCGGTCAGTTCATGGATCCGAGCCAACCGATCGAGCGGATTATCCGCCCCACTGGCCTCTTCGGAATCGGTGGGCTGACACCATTTATAAATGAGCGAGGTGGAAAGACCGAGATCAGCAGCCACCGATTTCACTCCGAGATCGCTAACCGACTTTTTCATTACTTCATACGAGTCCATGATTTTCTCCTTGAGGAGAAACAGGTTTAAAAGATGTCGTTTTCAAGTGCGATGGTAAATCCTCATAACTTTTATCGGTGCTTCCAAGGGCAAGAATCTTTGACGGAGCTGCCAACCCATGCAAATCGAATCGTCACAAGCTTGACCTGCGCAGCCTTTATGCGTATCTTCACCGCCTTTTGACCCAAATTAGGTAAATATACAGGAGTACAAGGTTTTATGAATGTTTCAGTGAAGGATGACATCGCCTGCCGCAAGATCATGACCATCGAAATCCCGGCCGAGACCATTGCCGAGGAAAAAGCCGATACGCTGAAAGCGTATCTCAAATTCGCGAACATCCCGGGTTTCCGTAAAGGTAAAGCACCGAAACACGTGGTGGCTGCCAAATATGCACAGGACATCAACAAAGATCTCCAAGAACGCGTTCTCCCCAAATTCTATCACGAAGCCCTACAGCAGACAGAGCTGAAAGTGGTGAACATCGTGAATGCCTCGGAAGTGGAAATCACTGACGATGCGCCGGTTTCTTTCGATATTACCGTCGACGTTGAACCCGAATTCAAACTTCCGAAATACACCGATATTCCGGTTAAAGAAGAAAAAGTGGACGTGGCTGACGCTCAGATCCAAGAACAGATCGATGGCATCCTCAGCCAGCACGCAAACTATGAAGAAGTAACTGACCACGCGATTGCCGCGGGCGATATGGGTCAACTGACCTATGAAGCCTCCTCCGACGGACAGCCGCTACAAGATGCCATTCCCGAAGCCAAAGGCATTGGATCCGGCGAAGGCTACTGGGTTTCCGCCGACGAACACGCATTCATTCCCGGCATGGGCGATGCTCTCATTGGCCTGAACATCGGCGACAAAAAAGAAGTGGAAGTCACCTTTCCGGAAGATTTCATGGTGAAAGAACTAGCCAGCATTACCGCGCTTTACAGCGTTGAAGTGACTGCCATACGCGTTCGCACCACGCCAGAACTGGACGAAACCATTCTCGCCAAACTGCAGGTTGAATCCGAAGAAGCCTTGCGCAGCAACATCCGCGAACAGCTTGAAGACCAAGCAGAAAATATGGCCCTCAGTGCCAAACACCAGCAGATTGTTGATTTCCTGATTAAAAAAACCAAGATCGAGGTTCCGGAAAGCGTTGTAGCCAACCAGACCCGCAACGTGGTTTATGACATCGCCAACCGCCGCATGATGATGGGCCAGACCCAAGAAGACATCACCGCCAACATGGAAGAAATCCAAAAAGAAGCGGCGGATCAAGCCCTCGAAAATGTGAAACTTCGTTATATTGGTCTTGGAATTGCCTCCGAGCTGAAATGCGACGTCTCAGAAGTGGAAGTGGACGAAGAAATTGCATCCATGGCCATTCAGCAGCGCAAAGACGCGTCAGCATTGCGTAAAGAGATGGAAGAGAACGATTCCATTGACAGCGTAGGCGAGCAGATTCGCTTCAACAAAGCGCTCGATTACATGGTTGAAAACGCGAAGGTCAAATAACACCTTCCATCCGCGGCTTCAGGACATTGGATTATAGGATTGATGAGAACCTTCATTGATCCAATAATCCAATGATTCTTTAAAACCAACTTAAACGGAGTTTGAAAATGAATGAAATGGCGAGTTATTTAGTTCCAACAGTAATTGAACAGACCGGCCGCGGGGAACGCGCGTTCGACATCTATTCCCGCCTCCTCAAGGAGCGTATCATTTTCCTCGGAACCGCAATCGACGACATGGTGGCCAACTTGGTGGTCGCCCAGTTGCTCTTCCTTCAGAGCGAAGATCCAGAAAAAGACATTAGCATATACATCAACTCCCCCGGGGGCGTGGTAACTGCTGGACTGGCCATTTATGACACCATGCAGTTCCTGAAATGCGATATTACCACCTATTGCATGGGCCAGGCGGCCAGCATGGGAGCTGTTCTGCTTGCTGCCGGCGCACCCGGCAAACGCTTTGCCCTGCCGAATGCCCGCATCATGATTCACCAGCCACTCGGTGGCGCTCAAGGTCAGGCAACCGACATCAATATCCAGGCTCAGGAAATCCTGCGCATTAAACAAATCCTCAACGGGATTCTCGCCAACCATTCGGGCAAAAAGATCGAGGAGCTTGAAAAAGACACCGATCGCGACAACTTCATGTCAGCTGCAGAAGCGGCCGAATACGGCTTAATTGACGAAGTCATTTCGCACGCAAAATAATTTAAGGAAATCCCATGGCGGATAAGATAAACACTCCAGAATGTTCCTTCTGCGGAAAGAACGAAAAAGAAGTCAAACGGCTCATCGCGGGTCCGAGCGTTTTCATCTGTGATGAATGCGTTGAACTATGCGATGCACTGCTGGGCCAACCGTCCGAAGATCAGGCTGATGAATCAACGTCATCTCCAGAAATCGGAGTGCTGGCTCCCCATGAGATTAAAGAAAAATTGGATGCCTATGTGATCGGCCAGAACATGGCCAAGAAGGTCCTCGCCGTGGCCGTGCACAATCACTACAAACGCATGTTTACCGAGCAAGATGACGACGGCATTGAGATCGACAAATCCAATGTCCTACTGATCGGCCCAACCGGTAGCGGAAAAACGCTGCTCGCCAAAACCTTGGCGCGCTCCCTCAACGTTCCGTATGCCATCACCGATGCAACCACCGTAACGGAAGCCGGTTATGTCGGCGAAGATGTTGAAAATATTCTGCTCCAGCTCTTGCAGGCCGCGGACTATGATGTGGATCGAGCGCAGCGCGGCATTATCTACATCGATGAGATCGATAAAATTGGCCGGCGTACCGACAACGTATCGCTCACCCGCGATGTGTCCGGAGAAGGCGTACAGCAGGCCCTGCTGAAGATTATCGAAGGCACCATCGCCCGCGTTCCCCCGAAAGGCGGCCGCAAACACCCTCAGCAAGAATATCTAGAAATTGATACCTCCAATATTCTATTTATCTGCGGCGGAGCCTTTATAGGCATCGAGGATATCATTAAGCAGCGCGTCGATAAAAAATCGATGGGCTTTGGTACCGTCAAAAAGTCCAACGAAGAACTTTCACCGAACTTTGTCACCATGAATGTGGAAACCGAAGATCTCCTTCGTTTTGGTCTCATCCCAGAATTCATCGGCCGCCTACCCGTGGTCACCATGCTGGAAGAACTCACCGAAGACGATCTGGTTCATATTCTCACCGAACCTAAAAATGCCATGATTAAGCAGTATCAAAAGCTACTCGCCATGGATGATGTCGTGCTCGAATTTGAAGACGAAGCCCTCCGGGCCCTCGCCCGCATGGCACTCAAACGCAAAACGGGAGCCCGAGGATTGCGCGCCATCATCGAACATCTAATGCTCGATGTCATGTACGAAATCCCAATGCGGGACGACGTTGAAAAATGTGTTATCACACAGGATATGGTCGAGCACGGCCTTCACCCGCTGGAAGGACTTCAGCTCATCGAGACCGAAAAGAAATCCGCTTAACGTCCAATCCTTGGAAAATATGAAGGGCAGACTTAACCGTCTGCCCTTTTTTTGTGAGAAAATGAATTTCAACAAAAATTATCTGATCCAGAATCACCAAATTCCAAAAAATAAAAGCAGTTACACGAAGAGTTAACTAAGCCTCCCCCCATCCGTAAACCAATGACCTAAAAAAATAAGATATAATTTGGTCTGGTTCCATACCGAGTGACCGAAGGTCGCGAGGGGCGATTTTTTCGATCGTTAAGCAACGTTTTCATAATATACCTCTGCCGGGGTCCGGTTGTCTAGTGAGGAGTGTTTGCGCTCCTGATTATAGTAATTGATATAGGCCGTAATCCCGTGATGGAGTTCAATGCCGCATTCATAAACACTCGGATGGATATGTTCATATTTGAGGGTCCACCAGAAACGTTCTATGAACACGTTATCGAGCGCCCGACCGGGCCGTCCATACTGATCTTGATGTTCGCATCCAGAAGGGGTTTCGTGAACTTGGGGCTAGCAAACTGAGCCCCTGATCCGTATTGAATATTTCTGGTTTACCCTGCTGAAGGGTATACGTCTTTTTCGAGCACCCCCTATCCAGACTCCACGGATGAGATAAAATACCGACTTCAATTACCAATAGGAGTCGTTAATGTTTCACATGAATCAAATTCTAAAAGTCGTGCTGGCGGTTGAGCCGGCAGATCTGCGTAAAAGTTTCAATGGGTTGTATACGATTGCTCGTAATGAACTGGGAGAAATTCCGGAGGACGGGGCGATGTTTATCTTTTCAAATCGCGCGCGAACTCGAATAAAGGTGCTGTGTTTCGATGGAACCGGGTGCTGGGTTGTCCGTGAAGCGTCTGGAGGAAGGACCGTTCAGCTGGCCGAAGGGAATGGATCAGCAAAAGATGTCGCTCAAGCCGGAGGCGCTGGCCTTGCTGCTCGATGGAGTAGATCTGCGCGGTGCACGAATGCGTCCGTGGTATCAACGATGATTTAACCTATTTTTATTATCTTGATGACGTACTCCCTTGCTGGATTTTGGTATAATGCACGGCATGGATTTAACGGCGAAAAACGTCAAGCAACTGCAAGCGCAAAACATGCGGATCGAAGTGGAGATTCGCTTTCTGAAACTAAAGTTTCAGACGGCGCTCGGAAAACTTTTCGGCTCCAGTTCGGAGAATATCTCCCCTGATCAGCTGGCTTTGGAGTTCGGCGTTGACTCGGTTGCGCCAGGTATGCCGGAAGCAGAAGCTGAGACGGAAGAGGTTGTCGTTCCTCGGAAGAAGCGCAAGTACAAGCTCTTAAGCGAATGCATCTCCGAAGACCTTCCGGTCGAAGAAATCATCATTGAACCTGCCGCGGTACTGGCTGATCCGGAGGCCTTCAAGCGCATCGGCGAGGAAGTGATCGAGGAGCTCGATGTGGTGCCGACGAAGTTCTTTAAGCGCTGCACCGTGCGACCGAAATATGTACGTACGACCGTTCGCTCCCACCCGTGGTCGCCCCCGCACCCAAACGGATTATCGAAAACTCCTACGCCTACGCTGGGCTGCTCGCAAGCATCGTGCTCGCCAAATACGCCGACCACCTTCCGCTCTACCGCCAGTCGCAGATCAACAAGACCCGCTACGGCGTCGACATCAGCCGCCAGACCGTGGCTGACTGGATGTTCCGCCTCGCACAAATGCTCGCGATGATCTGCGAAGCCATGCACTCATATTTCTGTCTATGGGGACGGCCAGAAGTGAGGGGGGGGGGCTTTGGGGGAGAGCCCCTCAACTTCCCTCCCATTGTTCTCCCTCTTATATTGAGGGAAGCTCTCTTTCTACCCCCTGGAGTAAAACTTCCTCCCCTAACCCAAGTTTCTCAAATGCTCATTTGAAAAGGGATAAAAACAACTATTTTCATCTTTTTCAGAGCTCTAAACTTCTGTAAGTAACTCTATACCAACGGGCGTGGTTTTTGAGGGGCGCGCCGTAGTGCCTAATTCGTATGCGACAATATTGTTTTTTGATTTTTCCGTGGTATGATGTGCGGATGTATTTCAGAACTAAAACCGTAAAAAATACGCCGCTTGTTCAGCTCGTCGAATCC
>JBAHZU010000130.1:0-75840 GCA_037132875.1 Pontiella sp. | reverse complement strand
AATGGTGGTGGAGGATGGATTCGAACCATCGAACTCTAAGAGGGCAGATTTACAGTCTGCTGCGTTTGACCGCTTCGCTACTCCACCGGTTCCGTTGAAGGAGGGAGTAAGGTACCTGAATTTTATGGATTGTCTACTGTGAATTTATAAAAAAATTGCGTTATAATTTTTTACCTATGAAGAGATCTACGAAACCCATTATCTGTTGCGGATTTACGCCATGTGTACAGCGTATCCTTGAGTTTAAAAAAGTTGAAAAAGGGGCCGTGAATCGGGCGGTCAACGCCACGATTGGCATTGGGGGGAAGGGGGCCAATGTGGCCCGGATGGTGAGTCAGCTGGGTTCGTCGGCGGAATTGGTTGAATTTGTGGGGGGTCCCAATGGGCGACTCTTGGAAAAAATGTTAATGGCGGAGGGGATTGGTTTTCGGCATCTGGAGGTGGAGGGCGAAACCAGAGTCTGCCAAACGCTGTTGGAGGAAGGTGGTCCTGATGCGACGGAGTTGGTGGAGGAAATGCCTCCGATTTCTGCTTCTGATTGGCAGCGGATGCTTGAGTTGTTCCAAACCTTGGACCTTTTTGGCGCGGTGGTTGCGGTGTCGGGCAAGCTGCCGGCCGGGGCGCCGGAGGAGGGCTATGCGGTGATTTGTCAGCTGGTCGCTGAAAAAGGGGCGTCTGTTTTGTTGGATACACAGGGAACACCGCTACTGATGGCATTGCCGCATCGACCGATGTTGGTGAAGATTAATGAGGCGGAATTAAGGGCGGCCACGGGCGAAGCGAAACTGCTCGATGGATGCCGAAGGCTTCGGGCGTTGGGTGCTCAGTCGGTTTTGATTACGCGGGGGAGTCAACCGGCCTTCTATATGGATGATTTCCAGACCGTGGAACTTGTTCCTCCAAAAATTAAAGCGGTGAATCCCATTGGTAGCGGAGATGCGGTGACGGCGGGGATTGCGGTGGCGTTGAATGCTGGAGAGCCGATGGGTCGGGCGGTGGTGGAGGGAATGGCGTGTGGCGCGGCCAATGCCTTGAATCTGTTGTCGGGTTTTCTGCGGCCGGCCGATGTGGCGCGGCTAAAGCAGGAGGTTGTTTTACAATCCGTCGGGGAATAGATCGCCGAGCTTCGGTTGTTCGCCGGGGCGTGTTCTTTTTGGGATACTTTTTTTGGAATCGATTTTGCATTGCGCCAGGAATTCGTGGCACGACATGACTTGGGCTCCATCGCTTAAAACGGCATCGGCTTCGGCGCGGTCGGAGGTGACGACGAGGATTTTTTCAGGGCTTTCAAATTTGGCGACCAATCGTTCGATAATGGTGTCGGCGGTATGCTTGCTTGGGGAAAAATAGATTTCAAGATGCTTGGCTGTTAGTGCGGAATCTTGTCCGGCTTCCTTGCCATCAAATACCACGGTGGTCTGTGGTGCCATTCGGTGAGCGGTGTTTTCAATCAATCGGATGAACCGATGCCGGGCCAACGAGAGATCGGAACGAAGCAACGCTTTGAGTTCGTCAACGACATGCAACAAGTTGTAGCCATCGATTATGAGCCAATCCGGGCGCATTAGGGGGTGCTCCGAATTTCCGCTCGCTCGGGGGTGGGCGCTTCCAGCAGGTGTGCAAGTTGTCGTTTGAAATCGTCTTTCACTTTTTGCCCTTGCTGACAGATGATTTCGGCCTTGTGGAAATCGAGCATTTCAATGTCGGTGATCGGGGGTTGCAGATAGATGTCGACGGGGTGGTTTGCCAATTTATCTTTGGCCATGATGCTCTGCATGATTTCGCAGGTATTCAACATGGACTGGAGTGGGGTCGGTGTTTTTGTTTTGGGTTTTGTGCTTGTTCCCAGGATGTTTACGGCAATACGGATATCGCACGCGGCACTGAGCAGGTCGTGCGGCACAGGATTTGCCAGCCCACCGTCTACCAGCACTCGATCTTGCCAGGTGACGGGGGTGAATACAAAGGGGATGGCCATGGTGGCACGAAGCGCAACCATCAGTTCGCCTTGGCTGAAGACCACCTGTTCTTTTCGCCAGAAGTCGGTGGCCACCGCTTTGAGTGGAATGGACAGCTCTTCAAAGGTATCGATTCCGAGTTGTTCCGATAAGAACTGAAGCAGCTTGTCGCCTTTGATCAGGCCTTTGGGTTTTAGGCTGAATTGGGGATCGATCAATTGGAGGAATTTAAAGGAATCGCGATTTCTGAATAGATCCTTCAGCGATGATTTTCTGGGTTTAATGATCAAGTCGTCGATCATTTGCCCGATGTCTCGTGCGCTATGGTTGGCGGCATAGAGCGCACCAAGAATGGCGCCAATGCTACTTCCGGTCATGCAATAGGGTTTGATGCCTAGTTCGTCGAAAACTTCAAGCACGGGGATGTGCGCAAACCCTTTGGCTCCTCCGCCCCCTAATGTTAGACCAATTTTTTTCATAGGCTCATTTCAAAAGAGATGGGTGGCGGAAGCAATGCAAATCGTGTGATTTCAGGCCGTCCATTCTGCCTCGGCCAAAAACTCGGAGACGATGGCTTTGTACGAGGAGAGATGCTGCGCTTTTTTTAATTTCTTAAACATTTTCCGACCATTGGAAAGATGCAGGGTCTGATAGGTCCAGAATTCCTTCATTTTTCCTAAGACGGGCTGGTCGCCATGTAGGACCGATTCGTAGCGAGCAAGCAGATCGTCGTGGAAGGCCTGAATGCGTTCAATCCGGTGGGCCGAGCTGGTCGGGGAGGATGTGTTGCCCTTGATCTCTTCGCAAAGAAACGGGTTGGCCAACAGGCCGCGGCCGAGCATGAACCGATTAAGGGTTGGGAATCGTTTTTCCACCGATTGGAAAAAGGCGAGGTCGTTGATGTCGCCATTATAACAAACGGTGTGTTCCAGCGCGGCGAACGCGTCTGCAAAGGCATCGAGATCCACCGAACCGTTATACATTTGTTCGGCAGTGCGTGGGTGGATAATGACTTCGCTCAGCGGATATTGGTTCAGCACGGGGATGAGTTTCATGAGTTCGGATTTGTCCACCACGCCCAGCCGCACCTTCACGGAAAGTTTCACCGGACTTCGCTCGCACACTTGGTCGAGCAGGGTGTCGACGGTGTCTGGATAGGCGAGCAGGCCTGATCCGCGTCGTTTTTTACGGATGGGCTTATGGGGACACCCCATATTCCAGTTGACCTCGTGGTAGCCGAGATCATGCAGGGCGATATTCATCTGCACAAAGTCATCGGCCTTGTTGCCAATGACCTGCGGAATGAGGGGCAGGCCGGAGTTATTTTCCGGCAGGACATCTTTCAGGAGCTTTGGGTTGATCCGATCCGCATTGACCGTCGAGATAAATGGAGCCATCTCCATATCCAGCCCTTGGAAATGGTGCACAAACGCCTGCCGATAGTGCATGGTGGTGATGCCGCGCATGGGGGCCAAAATGAGGGTGGGGGAATTCATGAGGATCTCCGGTTTGCTTGATTAATTCGGTCCCGTGGATGGTGCGGGAGGCGGCTGGAGCCTTATTTAAATTGTTTGTGCCGCTTTCCGTGCTCCGCCTCGCTGAAGGGGTCGTGGTTCCGCCCGCCGCCGTGTGGTCAAATTCAGAGAGCGGGCCTCGTGAATCCGGCGGAGCATCGTATCTCTCCCTTTCGGGGTGCCGATTTTGCGGTATCGACTTCGGTTTGAGCCCCTCGGAATAGGCAACTACGCCGTCCGGACTCAAATCTCGTAGCTACGACCCACTGGGTAACGGCATTTTTTAGATTTATGCGCGGGAGAGGAATTTACGCTCTTTGGTGTCGACCTTAATGGTTTCGCCGGGCGAGATGTATTCGGGCACCTGAACAATCAGTCCGGTGGTCAGTGTGGCGGGTTTGGTGCGGGAGGTGGCGGAAGCCCCTTTCATGGCGGGCGGGCATTCCATAATTTCCATCTCAATGGTGTCCGGCATGCGCAAGGCCAGGATTTTCCCTTCTGAAATTAGGGCGGTAATTCCTTCCATCCCTTCGATAAGGAAGGGGAGGATGTCTGCAACATCTTCTTCGGTGAGTTCGAATGATTCGTAGGTTTCCAAATCCATAAAGGCATAGCGATCGACCGTTTTATAGTCGTAGGATACTTCTTGTGTATCGAACGAGGTTTCCTGCAACGGATCATCGGCGCGATAGATCTTATCCACTTTGGCTTTGGTGGAAACATTGCGAAAACGCACTTTATAGATGGTTCCTCCTCCGCGGGCGGTAGGGGCCTGCTGGCCAATTTTTACGATGACATGCGGCGAGCCGTCGATATCGATGACGTGCGATTTTTTCAGTTCAGATGCTTTTACCATTAAATGACTCCTTAGTTACAAAACGTGAAATATCTCCAAAGAACGCGCATTAATCAAGCGGATTGGTTTGTGGAAATGGAAACGGCTGAGCTTAAACTTTCCTGCCATTGCAGAACCTGCGAAGCAGAGCCCTGCGATGTCTGTTACGCGCGGGGCTCATCTGCGAGGTTTCATTTCTTCGCGCGGGTGCGGTTTGGAGCCTCAAATATCGATTTGCACCAAATATGGCCTCTGCATTTTCCGTAGGTTCCAGCAGGAATAAGGGGGCGGGGTCGGATCGCCCGCGTTGGCATGGGGTGCGAAATGGCTGAAGGATAGCGCGCTTTCTGGGGGCGGCCTCCTGACGGGGGAGGCGCACGTTTCGGAGGCTCGAGAACCCGCTCGGTATTCTCCGGTATTCAAAAGGCGGATCCTCCTTAAATAAAAACGGAAGACGGGCGGGATTCTGATGAAAAGAATCTCCGCCCGCGGGTGTTTTCTGGGTCTACGGCTAGATGATAAAGATACGGCGTACGGCAAAAATGCCCCCGCCGAATATGGCGATAAGCCCGAAAGTGGCCGGCTCGGGGATCACGGTGTGCGTTAGTTCTGTTCCGGTGCTCGGCAAGCCCCAATAAAAGACGAATTCACCCGTGGTGGCTTCTGTATTGAGTACGCCTTGATCAAACGTTACCGTGACAGAAATTCCAGAGGCGGTCGTTTCATTGGATAGATCAGAATTAAATCTACACCAAGTGTACGGGTCCAAGGAGTTGTTGGGCCATGATCCCGTCAATCCATCACTGGCTATTCCTATGCTAAAAGGTGTTTCGGTCCAGGAGTTACCAACAGACGTATTGTTCGTTGATAAACCCAGATCTCCTGTATAGGAAATACTAAGTTCATCTTTACCCCCCCCCGGCTCTTCATATCCCGATAGATCGCCGGTCATGGTAAATGTGAGGGAATCCGATGTGTAGCTGAGATCCGACACGATAATACCTGCCTGCGTAGCTACGCAGAGCAGGATTGTGGATAACATTATGAGTTGTTTTTTCATATTTCTCCTTTTTTTGAAAATCGGGGGGATGGAGTTTTGTTCGGGTGCAATTATATCGGAAAGGGAAGAGGGGCCTAGGCCGTAGGCCTTTGGCGATGTGGGTGCTTCCTTTCAGATCCGCTGTTTTTAAGCTTCGTCACCGTTTATTTTTCCGTTTTTTTAGGGTACGGAACGAAACGTTAGCTAAGGCATTAGATAAAATCAACTAAGATTTTGCGAGGAATGGTGGGGAGAGGAAGGTGGCTTTCGAATGGTGTGCCGAGGCATCGGAAGGGGTTGCAAGGCGCTGGGGGCGAATGCGTGTGCCTGCATCACGAAAACGGGGATGGGGCTTTGAGGAAAAGGCGGCGGTGAGGCTTATGATGCGATTCTTCTTCCTGCCGCCCCCGCCCTACATGCCGGTGCAAATGCTTGTTCCGCTGGGTATTCTTGAGGCGCGCGCTTGACGTGTGGTGGTTTGGTTCAACGAGGGTTCGGATCATTTCCCAGGGTATTAATTAGGGCCGCATTGAAGCCGGCCCCGAATCCGTTGTCGATGTTCACAACGGTAATATTTGGGGCGCAGGAGTTTAGCATGGTGAGGAGGGGGGCGATCCCATTAAAGTGTGAGCCATAGCCCACTGACGTGGGTACGGCAATCACGGGGCAGGCGGCAAGTCCGCCCACCACGGAGGGCAGGGCGCCGTCCATTCCGGCCACGCAAACAATGGCTCGTGCTTGCTGTATTTTTTCGGTATGTGCTAGAAGCCGATGGATTCCGGCCACACCGGCGTCATAAATTCGTTCCACCTGAGCCCCCGCAATCGAAGCGGTTTCGTAGGCTTCTTCGGCGACGGGCATATCGGCTGTTCCGGCGGAAAGAATGAGCACGTTACCTGTTTTTTCTTTTTCTGTTTTTTTCAGGGTAATCGTTCGGCCGAGCTCGTTGTATTCCAGGCGGGGATCCACTTTTTCCAAATGGTGGAACAGTGCGGGTTCCGCGCGAGTCATTAGAATGCGGTCGTTATATTTTTCCAAGGCTTGGAAAATTTTTTCCACTTGATTGTGCGTTTTTCCCTGGCAGAAAATAACCTCGGGGTGGCCGGTGCGCAGTGCTCGATGATGATCCACTTTGGCAAATCCCATATCCTCGAACGGGAGCTGCTTTAGAGTGGCGAGGATGTTGGGCAGATCGACCTCGCCCTTTTTAAACTGATTGAGCAGGGCTTCTAATTTATCCACTTCCATAGCTTAAACCTCATGGTTAACACGAAGGCTCGAAGAACTCTCCGTGCTTTTTATTTTTATTTCCAAGGCGGGGTGCGGGGGAGCAGGGCCTTGAATTCTTGGATGAGTTGTTGCTGATATGCTGGGGAGAAGCCGCCCTTCAGAAAGGCGTTGTGGCCTTCATCGAGAAAGCGCGTCCAGCTTTCGACTTCGTGGCCGGGATTGATGGGAAAAAAATTGCAACCAATCGCTTGGGCAGTCGCCATATCGCCGGGGGCATCGCCCATCATGAGCATGGCGTTCGCCGGATAGCGGTCGACCGCGGCCATATTAAAGTCGTCAATCTTGCTGCCCAGCTCGGGGCCCGCAATGACGGAAACATATTGGGCGAGGTCGTCGCGGTACCAATCTTTCAGCAGGGCCACGGCCTGCGTTTGGGAAACCACGATGGCATCGGAGGTTTTGGCGATGCGCTGAAGGGCTTCTTTCGCTCCTTTGAAAACGGGAGGTTCGGGCATGTTGAGATCGATATCCTCGTTGAGGTCGACGCTCCACTGATAGGCTTCGGCCAGGAGGGTGCTTCCCGTGCGAAGGGCCTCGGATTGGAGGGTGGCATTGCTGAGTGGGAGTCCTGAATCGCAATAGATATGCAGATCGGTGGGGTCGGGCAGGGCGGCGTTGTCGCGCGCTTCCGGCCAGTCGTTCAGCAATTCAAAGGTTTTGCAGAGTCCTAAGAAACGATTGAGTCCCCGATAGGGCGAGTAGAGATAGGTGAATTCGGCCGCCGCCCGCACTTGAATTTCGATGGCTTCGAGCCCCCAATTCCGGATGATGGCGGGGTGAAAGTGGCCCTTTTGCTTGATTTCCATTGTGTCAAACACGCACCCATCGGAATCAATTCCGATAAATGTTTCATGGGTTGGAAGAAAGTTAATCAGGTCGTCTTTAGTAAATGCTCTCATAAATCAGTTCCAAGGATTGGAAGCTCTCCGTTGATGGGCAAAAAGTATCAAGGATGTGATGTAAAAAGGCCATATTTATTACCGAATTTTGTCGATCTGCCGCAGTGAGTTCGTTAGATTTTGCATATATTCACAAATCCGAATAAACGAATAGAGGTTTAGAAAATGAGTAAAATCCGCGTAGATCATGTTTTTACATCCGAATCGGTGTCTGAAGGGCACCCTGATAAGGTATGTGACCAAATCTCTGATGCCATTCTCGATGCATGTCTTGCTCAGGATCCCAAAAGCCGCGTGGCCTGTGAAACGCTAACCACCACCAATCTGGTGGTCAACGCGGGTGAAATCACCTGCGCGGGTTGGGACCAAATTGATCCCGAAGCCATTGCCCGCGACGTGGTGCGTGCGATTGGATACGATCGTGAAGAACTGGAATTTTGCGACAAAACCTTTGAATACATCAATCGTCTGCACGGACAGTCTCCAGATATTTCTCAAGGGGTCACCGAGGGCGAAGGTCTTTTTTCTGAGCAAGGTGCTGGCGATCAGGGCATGATGTTCGGATATGCTTCTAATGCAACGGCAGAACTGATGCCGGCTCCGATTGCCTATAGCCACCGCCTATTGGATGAACTGCAGAAAATCCGTAAAGCGGGGGATATTGCTTATCTTCGTCCCGATTCAAAATCTCAGGTTTCTGTCAGGCATGCCGGGGGTAAGCCCGTTTCCATCGATACGGTGGTGATTTCGCATCAGACCGACGACGTTTCTCTCGACCAGATTCGGAACGACCTGATCCGGGTGTGCAAAGAGGTTCTGTCGCCGACCGGTCTGCTGAAAGAGGATACCGAATATTTCATCAATCCGACCGGTAAATTTGTAATCGGCGGCCCGCATGGTGATGCGGGGCTGACCGGGCGTAAAATCATTGTCGACAGCTATGGCGGCGTGGGTAGCCATGGTGGCGGTGCGTTCTCCGGCAAAGATTCAACTAAGGTGGATCGTTCTGCAGCCTACTATTCGCGCTATGCGGCCAAAAATATTGTTGCGGCTGGGCTGGCAGACAAATGCGAAATTCAGGTGGCGTACGCGATAGGCGTGCCCAAACCATTGAGCATTAATGTGGATACGTATGGGAGCGGAAAGGTGGAAGATCGAGCCCTTGAGGAAATTCTGAAATCGGGTGAGATCTTTGATTTCCGCCCCAGCGCATTGGTGGCGGATCTTGGTTTGACGACCCCGAACGGATGGAGCTATCGCGATTCGGCGGCTTATGGCCATTTCGGCCGCTCGCAGTTCCCTTGGGAAAAGACCGACAAAATTGACCTGCTGCGAAAGGCGTTAAGCTTCTAACGGTTTTTAGAGAAATGAATGCGCGTTTCCTGCTCTGCGCGGGGGGCGCGTTTTTTATGTCCTGTCTTGAAGATCAGTCCGCTAGAGGTATAGTGGGCTCAAATTATTTAACACGTTAATTCTTTCTATGGCGAATAAGAGCAAATCTGAACAACTCGAAACCTATCTACTCTCTGTTATTGATGGAACCCTGAAGGGGAAATGGCCTGCGCTACTTCGTGTAATCATGAAGATTTTGTCGTGGGTTTTTGCCGTAATCGTGCAAGTTCGTATTCTTTTGTATAAGCATCGGATTATTCGCGGGAACACGTTGGGGTGTCAGGTGATCAGTGTGGGTAACCTGACGGTCGGGGGAACCGGGAAGACGCCCGTGGTGGAAGTTTTTGCCCGCAACCTCCAGCAGCAGGGGCGCAAAGTGGCCATTCTTAGCCGAGGGTATAAGAGCAAAGAAAAATCGTTCCGCGAAAAAATGATACAACGAATTACGACCGGAAAAATTGAAACCCCGCCCCGTGTGGTTTCCGATGGCAAACGATTGCTGCTCGATTCTTGGACGGCGGGCGACGAACCCTATATGCTGGCTTCCAATCTGCCCAAGGTGGCCGTGGTGGTGGATAAAGACCGGGTGAAGGCGGGCAAATATGCCATTAAGGAATTGGGGTGCGATACGCTGATTCTTGACGATGGCTTTCAGTATTTAAAAGTGGGGCATCGGCTGGATATTGTACTGGTGGATCGCACCAATCCCTTTGGCCATGGTCATTTGCTTCCGCGCGGTCTTTTGCGGGAACCCATGCGGAATATTAAACGTGCAGGATTTATTTTTATTACGAAGTGTGGCGATGAAGGGGAGCCGGAGCTGAAAGCAAAACTGCGACAGCTCAACCCGGTGGCTGAAATTTCAGAATGTCGGCATGCAGCAAAATATCTCAAGGAGGTCTTTGGCGATGAAACGTATCCGCTGGAAAAGCTGAAGGGCATGAAAATTGCGGCCGTTTCGGCGATCGCTGTGCCGGAAAGTTTTGAAAATGCGCTCAAAGATTTTGGGGCGGAACTCGTTTATACCCGCCGCTTTGCAGATCATCATCGGTTCTCGCAGCAGGAAATCATTAATACCATTAATTTGAGTATCCAGCGGGGGGCGGAAGCCATTTTGACCACCGAAAAAGATGCGGTCCGTTTTCCTTTTGTGGACCGTCGCGATATTCCGGTGATCTATCTGCGTGTTGAAATTGAAATGTTGAGCGGCGAGGATGAATTCATGGATTGGATCTCCCGCATCTGCTTTAAAGCTCCCCGGAACGACTAATGGCTAAACGAATTCTTATTGTGGGACTGAATTGGATCGGCGATGCCATCATGAGTCTTCCCGCCCTTCAGGCCTGCCGAGCCGAACATCCCGATGCCCATATTGCGGTGCTGGTTAAACCCTATTTGAAACCATTATGGGAAATGCATGCGGTGCCCGATCAGATCCTAACGCGGGATAAAATGGGGCCCACTGTTGCTGAGGTAAAGAAGTATGGATTTGATACGGCGTACATTTTGCCAAATTCCTTTCGGTCCGCGCTGATCCCAACTCTGGCGGGGATACCCACCCGCATTGGGCTGAAAGGGGATCATCGTCTCTGGATGCTTACGAAGGTGATTCCTTTGGCTGGCGGGCATCAATCCAATGAATATTATCCGATTGTGGCTCCCGGTGCTGGGGATCGGGTGAACGAGTTGCCAGCCCTTGAGATTCCTTCCTCCGCTTTCCAAACGCTGGAAACCAAATTTCCAGCCCGTGGAAACTATGTGGTGCTGATGCCGGGCGCTGCCCGAGGCGCTTCAAAAATGTGGCCGTTGGATCACTTTGGGAAATTGGCACGCATGCTGTTGGATGAAACCGAGCTAAATCTTGTTTTTGCGGGGGGCGGCGGCGATGCGGCCGCCTGCGAGGATTTGGTGTCCACCTTGGGCGAGCGAGCAACGAGTGTGGCTGGAAAAACCAGCTTGCCAGAATGGGCGGCTCTGCTGAAGAAGGCTCGGCTGGCCGTGGCCAATGATAGTGGCGGAATGCATTTGGCGGGCGCGGTCGGTACGCCGGTGGTGGGGATTTATGGCATTACCGATCCGAATAAAACCGGTCCACTTGCGCACCGCTTTAAGGTGGTGCAGAACAGCACGATGAAATCGCGCGATATTTCCCGCCATTCAGAACGTGCGGCCGAAGCGTTGGCCTCGATTTCTCCGGAACAGGTATTTGGGGCCGCCACCGAGCTGTTGTCCTAAAGAGAAAGGCGACCGTATGTGCGGCCGCCTTTGGTTTGTTAGAGGGGAAATAGGAAGTAAAAACCTCTAACTCATCTCATATTCGTACCTATAGACCCGCCACTCTGCATGATGTTCAAAAAAAGAGGCCCATAAAATGATGAGCCCCTTTTTCAACCCTTGGAATCGTATTTTAGGCGTGGTATTCCTGAATGGCCTGAACGTCCCAATCGTTCTCTTGGATGTATTTGATGGCCTTGACGGTGGCCTCGGCTCCGGACTGCGTGGTGACAATGGGAAGACCGCGCAGAATGGCTTCTGAGCGAATCTTAATTTCGTCCGCGCGGGCAATGGGGCCACTGGGCGTATTCACCAACAGGTGAATCCGTTCGTCTTTCATCAAATCAATGATGTTGTTTCCTTCTTCCGAGAGTTTGTGTGTGATCGTCACTTCAAGACCGGCATTATGCAGGGCCTGAGCCGTGCCTTCCGTCGCAATTAGACGAAATCCATTTTCGATGAATTGTTTGCCTACGGCAACAATCCAGTCTTTGTCGCGGTCTTTAGCGCTCAAGAAAACGGATCCTTCGGTGGGCAGAACCTGACCGGCCGCGAGTTGCGCTTTCCAGTATGCCAACTCAAAGTTTTTGTCGATCCCCATGACTTCGCCGGTGGATTTCATTTCTGGCCCAAGAATCGGGTCAACCCCTGCAAAACGGTTGAAGGGAAAGACGGCTTCTTTGACGGCAAACCATTCAATCTTGGGTTCAAATCCAACCATGCCGAGTTCGATCAGCGTTTTGCCCATGGCAATCTGTGTGGCCAGATTGGCGAGTGGAACATTGGTGGCTTTGGAAACATAGGGAACGGTGCGGGAGGCGCGCGGATTCACTTCGATGATATAGAGCTCATCGTCTTTCACTGCAATTTGCGCATTCATGAGCCCTTTCACACCAATCTCCATGGCCATGGCCGTGCAGGCGGTTTTGATTCGAGCAATCATGTGGTCGGAGAGCGTGTAGGGCGGAATTGAACACGCGGAGTCGCCGGAGTGAATACCGGCTTCTTCAACGTGTTCCATTACGCCGCCCACATAAACATCTGTGCCATCACAGATGAGGTCCACGTCGACTTCAATGGCATGTTCCAAAAAGCGATCAATCAGCACGGGATGGTCTGGGCTGGCGGCAAAGGCCGCATTCACAAAGGGTTCCAACTCTGCTTCTTCGTAGGCCACCATCATGGCGCGGCCGCCGAGAACGAAGGACGGACGGATCATCACCGGGAATCCAATGCGTTCGGCAATCACTTCTGCTTCTTGCACCGTTACGGCGGTGCCGGATTCGGGTTGTTTGAGCTTAAGCTTATTGAGTAGCTGACGGAAGAGTTCGCGATCTTCAGCCGCGGCAATGCTCTTCGGCGAAGTTCCGAGAATGGGAACCCCAGCTTCCAACAGACGATCGGCTAGGTTGAGCGGAGTCTGTCCGCCCATCTGAACAATCATGCCTATGGGCTTTTCTGCTTCGTAGATATTCATGACATCTTCGAAGGTGAGTGGTTCAAAATAGAGTTTATCCGATGTGTCGTAGTCGGTCGAAACGGTTTCAGGGTTTGAGTTCACCATGATGGCTTCGTAGCCCATTTCGCGCAGGGCTTTAACCGTATGCACGCAGGAGTAGTCGAACTCGATGCCTTGGCCAATCCGGTTGGGACCGGAGCCGAGCACGATGACACTCTGTTTTTTGGTTTCGCGGGTCTCATCGAGATCTGCATAGCAGGAATAGAAGTAGGGCGTGGAGGCTTCGAATTCGCCCGCACAGGTGTCGACCAAACTGTACACCGGAATAATGCCCAGTTTTTTGCGAAGGGCACGAATGTCGTTCCCCGTGCATCCGCGCAGGTTGCCGATCTGTTCATCAGAGAATCCGTTTCTCTTGGCGTATTTTAACCGGTCATAATCGAGTTCGTCCGCATCGATGAGATCTTTTTCAATTTCTACAATCTGGAGGATTTGGTCGATGAACCAAGGATCGAGCTTGGTCATTTCCTGGATCTTTTCGATGGAATAACCCCTCTTTAATCCGGACTTGATGGCAATGGTGCGTTCGGCGCAGGTGGTCAGTAGATAATCATCCAGATGATCATGGTCTAGTTTGGCTTCGGCTTTCAAGTCGAGACCATCGACCCCAATTTCAAGCGAACGAAACGCCTTCTGGAGCGATTCTTTAAAGTTGCGCCCAATCGCCATGGTTTCGCCGACCGATTTCATGCTGACACCGAGTTTCGGGTTGGCTGACGGGAATTTTTCAAAGGTAAAGCGAGGGAGCTTCGTGACGACATAGTCGATCGACGGTTCGAAACAAGACGGTGTTTCTTTCGTGATGTCATTTGGAAGTTCATCGAGCGTGTAGCCGATGGCCAGCTTGGCGGCGAGTTTTGCGATCGGGAAGCCGGTGGCTTTAGAGGCCAGGGCAGACGAGCGGGAAACGCGCGGGTTCATTTCAATGACGGCCATGCGGCCCGTGTCTGGATGGATGCAAAACTGAACGTTAGATCCGCCTGTTTCAACGCCCACAATGCGGAGTACCGCCAGGGAGGCATCGCGCATGATCTGGTATTCGCGATCGGTTAGGGTCTGGGCGGGAGCCACTGTAATTGAGTCGCCCGTATGAATGCCCATGGGATCCATATTCTCGATGGCGCAGATGATGACGCAGTTATCGTTCTTATCGCGCATCACTTCCATTTCGTATTCTTTCCAACCGAATACCGATTCTTCGAGCAGGACTTCGGTGGTGAGGGAGGCTTTTAGGCCGCCTTCCGTGATTTCCATGAGCTCTTCAAAATTCTCGGCAATTCCGCCGCCGGTTCCGCCCAGGGTGAAAGAGGGACGAATGATGATGGGGTAGTCCAAGTCTTCTGCTGCGACACGCTTTGCGTCTTCCAGAGTATGAACTTCATAGCTGCGGAGGGTTTCAACGCCAATTTCTGCCATGCATTTTTTGAAGAGCTCGCGTTCTTCGCCACGCATGATGGCATCGTAGGTTGCGCCGATCATTTCGACGCCATACTTTTCAAGGATGCCTTGTTCCACCAATTTCATGGCGGTGTTGAGTGCGGTCTGTCCTCCAAGCGTTGGCAGAAGGGCATCGGGCTTTTCCTTGATGATGATCTTTTCCACGGCTTCCGGCGTGATCGGTTCAATATAGGTCCGGTCGGCGGTGGCGGGATCGGTCATGATCGTGGCCGGGTTGGAGTTGATGAGGGAAACTTTATATCCCTCTTCCCGCAATGCTTTACAGGCCTGGGTGCCGGAATAGTCAAATTCGCATGCCTGTCCGATCACGATCGGACCGGAGCCGATGATTAGAATATGATGTATGTCGTCTCTTTTGGGCATGATGTTTTCCAATTTATGAGTTTTGAAAGATGAACTATCAAAGGGGTATTTCGTGATAAAGTATGGATTTTGAAAGATGAACGAAACCTAAAATCAACCGCGAACGTCTGGGTCCGGTTTCGGAAATCAAAGTTTGCTTGGTTATGATCTGCATTCATCTTTCAAAATTCCGAGTTATTCCCACTCAATCGTGGCGGGGGGCTTGGAGCTGATGTCGTAGCAGACTCGATTCACGCCAGGAACCTCGTTGATGATCCGGCTGGAAATGGAGTCCATGACTTCATACGGGAGTTTGTACCAATCGGCGGTCATGCCATCGCGGCTTTCAACCGCGCGGACAGCAACGACACTTTCATAGGTGCGGCTGTCGCCCATCACGCCAACCGTTTGAATGGGGAGCAGTACGGCGAAGTATTGCCACACATCGAGGTGGTTTGGCATTTTCATGATCTCTTCCCGCACTCGCAGGTCGGCCTGCTGTAGCACGTCAATGCGCTCGGGGGTAATGTCGCCGATGATACGCACGGCGAGGCCCGGTCCCGGGAAGGGCTGGCGATCGACCACGTAGCTCGGCAGGCCGAGTTCTCGGCCGACTTCGCGCACTTCATCCTTGAAGAGTTCACGCAGCGGTTCCACCAGATCGAAATGGAGGTCTTCCGGAAGGCCGCCCACATTATGGTGGCTCTTGATGGTTACGGATAGGCCGCCGATCGGAGAAATCGATTCGATGACGTCGGGATAAAGGGTGCCTTGCGCAAGAAATTTAATCTGCTCACTCAAGCCGCGTGCTTTGTCGGAGAACACATCAATGAAGGTGGCTCCAATGATCTTTCGTTTTTCTTCTGGGTCAGAAATTCCTGCGAGTTTGCCCAGGAAGAGATCGCCGGAATGAGCGACGGTTAAATCGATGCCGAAGGCGCGTCCAAACAGATCTTCAATTTCTTCTGTTTCTTTATAGCGCATCAAGCCGTTGTCCACATACACACAGTGCAGTTGCTTGCCGATGGCTTTGTGGAGCAGGGCGGCCACCACGGAGGAATCCACGCCGCCGGATAGGGCGAGCAGGACATGATCGTTGCCCACCTGATCCTGAATCTGTTTAACCGTGCTCTCGATAAATTTGGACATTTCCCAGTCGCCGGAGCATTTGCAGATGCTGAACGCAAAGTTCCAGAGCATGTCTTTGCCCTGAGGGGTATGGATCACTTCCGGGTGGAATTGAACGCCAAAAATATTGCGTTCGAGGTTCTGAATGGCGGCCAGGGGGCAGTTGTCGGATTCGGCAACGGATTCGAAACCTTCTGGCATGGTTTCCACTTTGTCGCCGTGAGACATCCATACCTGAATATCGGGTGCGAGCCCTTTAAAGAGGGGGGAGTCTTTGGTGATGGTCATCATGGCTTTGCCATATTCGGCTTTGGTGCCACGGTGTACGGAACCGCCCAGGGTCTGCGAAGTGAGCTGCATGCCATAGCAGATTCCAAGGATTGGAAGGCCAAGGTCAAATAGAGCGGGGTCGCATTTGGGCGAGTCTTTGTCGGGGACGCTACACGGACCACCGGAAAGGATGATTCCTTTTGGAGCCCGTTTTTTCAGTTCTTCAGCAGAGGTGTCAAAGCGGATGATTTCGCAATACACTTTTTGCTCGCGCAAGCGGCGGGCGATCAATTGGGTGACTTGTGAGCCGTAATCGAGGATGGCAATCCATTCGGGATGATTCATTATTTATTTTCCTTCATTAAGTTGATGAACTCCTCGAAGAGGTAGAACGGATCGTGTGGGCCAGGCGCGGCTTCTGGATGGTATTGCACACAGAAGAGCGGCTGCTTTTTATGTTTCAGGCCTGCGACGGTATTGTCGTTAAGGTTAATATGGGTAATTTCGGCAAGGTCAGGATCCACCGTGTCCGCATCGATGCAGAAGCCGTGGTTGTGCGAAGCAATTTCCACTTTCATGGAGCGAAGGTCTTGGATGGGCTGGTTGCCGCCGCGATGCCCGAACTTCAGTTTGAAGGTGTCGGCTCCCAGTGCACGACCGAGCATTTGGTGGCCAAAACAGATTCCAAAGATGGGAATTTTAGATTCAATCAGTTTGCCGACCAATGCGGTGGTTTCCGGTGCGCCAGCGGGATCGCCGGGGCCGTTGGAGATGAAGATTCCATCGGGATGGGTGGCGATAATTTCTTCGGCCTTCGAGTTGTTTGGGTAGACCGTACATTCGCAACCGAGGTCATCAAGAATGCGCAATTGGTTGAGCTTAATACCGCAATCAATCACGGCAACGTGATAGGTGGCCTCGGCTTTTCCGCCTTCGGGCCAAATATATTTTTCATCGGTCGAGACTTCCGATGCCAGGTCGCGGCCCACCAGTCCGTCGGAGGCTTTGGCCTTGGCCACCAAGCTGTCTTTATCGAGATCCTCGGTGGAAATCACACATTTCATGGCGCCTTTATCGCGAATATGCAGGGTGATCGCGCGGGTGTCCACATTGTCGATCCCGATTTTTCCATTTTCTTCCAAGTATTCAGCCAGCGATTTGGTGGCGCGCCAGTTGCTGTACATACGGGAACATTCGCTAACCACGAGGCCTTGAGCGAAGATTCCGCGGGACTCCACGTCTTCCTCATTGATGCCGTAGTTTCCAATAAGTGGGTAGGTCATGGTGACAATTTGTCCAAGATACGAGGGGTCGGTTAGGATCTCCTGATATCCGGTCATGGAGGTGTTGAAGACCAACTCGCCATAAAATTCGCCCGTTCCGGCAAATGCACGACCTTCAAAACAAGTTCCATCTTCGAGTGCTATAATTGCTTTATTCATCATTTTTCCATTAAATTCGGCTGTTTTAGGGCATAGATTTTGCAAAATTCGGAATATCATCCATGTCCGGCGCGCCCCTTGCAACCCTTTAATTTGGGGTAAATGTTTTCCAACCCTTGGAAGTGCTGGATTTTGGCCTGCAAATAGGGGGTTGACCTAAACGGTTAGGCTCCATACACTACGCGCTCATTTTTAAGAAAAGTCCGTATTTACCAAGGAGCAAGTATACATGAGCGCTGAAGCAAAACAAACCAGCACGACCCACGCACTGATCTTCGAACTCGAATATGTTGCAGCAAAGACGCGCGCCGTTGAGTTTGCTTCGCTTCAGAGCGCTGCAAAAACAAAAGGGGTTGAGCTTTCGGCTATCGGATTCTCCCGCTCGGGGATGTCGCCTTTGCATCGCCCAGCTGTTACCGCCGTCCTGAAACAAGCCGGTAAAAAAACCGACGCCATTGAAAAGGCCGTTGGAGAAGTGGACAAGACTGTTGCGAACTATTGTGAAAACGAAGCCGAGTTGGATGTCGGTCTGGCCAAGCTGATTAAAGCGACTCAGAATCGTGGTATTCCGGTGATTACTTTCACGGCGCTTCCTGAAAAAATTGCAAAAAAATTAATGACGAAGCTGGGTCTTGATACCCTGGGCGTTGAGCTGCTGATTCCAGAAGAGGTGAAAGATTCTTTTCCTCGTGCGGATGACTGGCTGAAAATGTTGAAACAGTGCAATATGGAACATGCAACTTTAGTGGCGGTGGTTTCTTCTCAGGTGGCCTGCAAGGGCGCACTGACAGCAGGCGCAGCCTGTATTGTTGTGCCGGACGAATTTACAGTTTTTCAGGATTTCAGTGGTGCCAAGATGGTGCTGGATTCCGTGGCCGACGAAAAGCCGAACACGATTCTGGATCTTACGCTCCGTATGTAAGAGACACTGGATCTATCGCACGCATCGTGCGGTGAGCCCAAACGCCGACTCCATGGAGTCGGCGTTTTTTTTTGTTTAACGGGAGTGATTATCTTGCCCTGCGGGGAGGATTCATGGGCTGATCTGGGTCGCATCAGGGGGGATGATAATCCCGCATGATGCACCCGACCTTACGATGAGTTTTGACGAATGGACGATGGGGTATAAGATCCTGTGAAAAAGAAAATTAAATTTAAACATTGGAGATAAAAGATGTCAAAAGCAGGCGAGTCGATGGAACGGTTGTTGGAGGTGATGCGGACGCTACGAGCGCCGGAGGGATGTCCGTGGGATATTAAGCAGACGCATGAGTCGTTGAAATCCGACCTGATTGAAGAGGCGTATGAAGTGATCGATGCCATCGAGAGCGGTGAACCCTCGGAGCTGGAAGAGGAATTGGGGGATTTATTGCTACAGGTGGTTTTTCATTCGCAGATTTCGGACGAGGCGGGCGAATTTGCATTTGATCGCGTTGCAGACGGTATTACCGATAAGCTGATTCGGCGGCATCCTCATGTGTTCGGCGAAGTTAACGTGGCGGATGCCGATGAAGTGCTGCAAAACTGGGATGCCATTAAAAAAACGGAGAAGCAGGGCGAAGGCGAGGCTCCGAAATCGATTGTGGCAGGGATTCCCCGGCATCTTCCTGCCCTGCAGAAAGCACATCAGGTTCAAAAACGCGCGGCCCGAGCGGGATTTGATTGGGACCACATCGATGATGTGTTTGCCAAGCTTCATGAGGAAATTGATGAAGTGAAAGATGCAATCCAGCGTGAGCATGAGGCCGACATCCGCGATGAACTGGGCGATCTTCTTTTTTCGGTCGTCAATGTCAGCCGATATCTGGGGCATAATCCCGAAGAGCTTCTGAATCAGAACATTAAAAAATTCATTGCGCGCTTCCAATATGTGGAAGCTCAGGTTCATGCCTCGGGGAAAGCATTCAAGGAATTCTCGCTGACGGAACTAGATTTATTTTGGGATCAGGCGAAGGCGAATAACCTCTAATTATAAGGAGGATTTGTGCATTCATTTAAATCGGATCTAAATAGTACCACTTTTGTTAATAAAGGCTTGCTCGCCATTGGCCTTCTGCTACCTTGTTCTTCAATTAAGACCAAAACGGTCTTCCTTTTAAGGGCGGTTAAGAATGTTACGGATCACTAAAATTACGGACTATGGATTTATTCTGTTGGCCCACATGGCCATTCAGGATAGGGAGCTGCTTCATAATGCGAAAGATTTGTCGGCGACCATTGGGATTCCACTACCCACCGTGAGTAAAGTGCTCAAGATTTTAACGCAAGGTGGAATTCTTAAATCACATCAGGGGAGTAAAGGCGGGTATTCATTAGCAAAACCTGCCGAAGAAATAACCGCGGTTGAAATTATTGAAGCGGTTGAGGGCCCAGTGGCCATCACGGATTGTTCCCGCGCGGAGGGCTGTGAGCGCAATTGCATGATTAGCCCAAGTTGGCAGCAAGTGAACATGACTGTGATTGGAGCCCTGCGAGGGCTCACGTTGGCCGATATGTCGAACGTCGACGAGATATTAAAGCCTCACACTCCTGATTGTTAAACTAGTATTAAAAGGCTGATATGAAAATTAAAGACGAAGAATCATTTGATGAGCTGACCGACAAAGAGTACAAGTACGGATTTGTCACTGACATTGAGTCGGAGAGTCTACCGCCCGGCTTGAGCGAAGAGATTGTGTGCGAAATCTCGAAGCGTAAGAACGAACCGGAATGGCTGTTAGAATTTCGACTGAAGGCCTATCGGCATTGGCTCACCCTTGAAGAGCCAACTTGGGCTAACGTAACCTTTCCTCCGATCGATTATCAGGCCCTCAGCTACTATTCTGCGCCTAAACAAAAAATTGATGCCCCCCAAAGTTTGGACGATATTGATCCTGAATTACTCGAAACGTATAAAAAATTGGGGATTCCTTTAGGTGAGCAAGCCGTCCTTGCCGGTGTGCCCACCGTTGCGGTTGATGCGGTATTTGATTCCGTTTCTGTGGCCACGACCTTTAAGAAGAATCTAGAAGAGATGGGGATCATTTTCGGTTCTTTTTCCGATGCGGTGAAGGATCATCCGGAATTGGTCAAAAAATATTTAGGAACCGTTGTCCCCTATAAAGACAACTATTATGCCACGCTGAACTCGGCCGTCTTTTCGGATGGTTCGTTCTGCTACATTCCGAAGGGCGTGAAGTGCCCGATGGAACTTTCCACCTATTTCCGCATCAACGCGGCGAATACGGGGCAGTTCGAACGAACGCTGTTGATTGCGGACGATGATTCAAAAGTTAGCTATCTTGAAGGGTGTACGGCCCCGCAGCGCGATGAAAATCAGCTACACGCCGCCGTGGTTGAGCTGGTGGCACACGAAAATGCACAAATTAAATATTCCACGGTTCAGAACTGGTATCCTGGGGACAAGAATGGCAAGGGCGGTATTTATAATTTCGTAACCAAACGAGGCCATTGCCGCGGCGATAATTCCAAAATTTCATGGACGCAGGTGGAAACCGGTTCGGCGATCACCTGGAAATATCCGAGCTGTATTTTGAAGGGCGATAACTCGGTGGGAGAATTCTATTCCGTGGCCGTTACCAACAATATGCAGCAAGCGGATACCGGAACAAAGATGATCCATATTGGCAAAAACACATCAAGCACGATCATTTCCAAAGGTATTTCGGCCGGGAAGGCGCAAAATAGCTATCGTGGTATGGTCAAGGTGGTTGAAACGGCTGAAAATGCACGTAACTTTTCACAGTGCGATTCCATGCTGATTGGCGACCAATGTGGAGCCCATACGTTCCCATATATCGATGTCAACAACCCGACGGCTCAGGTTGAACACGAAGCAACGACCACCAAGATTGGTGAAGATCAGATTTTCTATTGTAATCAGCGCGGTCTGGATACTGAAGAAGCCGTGAACTTAATTGTGAATGGATTCTGTAAAGAAGTATTCCGCGAACTGCCGATGGAGTTTGCGGTGGAAGCGCAGAAGTTGTTGGGTATTAGTCTGGAAGGTTCTGTTGGATAGAGTTGATTGCAAAATGATTTTGGAATTTTTCGATTCCGAATAGAAGCACCTTCCAGAATCATTTTGTCCGCAATTATTTTGTCGAAGTAAGTGGAGAAAAAAATGGCACTACTAGAAATCAAAGACCTGCACGCCAGTGTGGCGGATAAACCGATCCTTAAAGGGATTAATTTAACGATCAATCCCGGCGAGGTTCATGCCATTATGGGTCCGAATGGGTCGGGAAAAAGCACGCTCTCAAACGTGCTGGCAGGCAACGATACCTATACCAAAACCTCGGGAAAGGTGATGTTCGATGGCGTGGAGATCGACGATCTTGCGGCGCATGAACGGGCCTGTGCGGGCCTATTTTTGGCGTTCCAGTATCCGGTGGAGATTGCGGGCATCAGCAATATGTATTTCCTGAAAGCCGCCGTGAATGCGGTGCGTAAATATCAGGGGAAAGAGCCGTTGGATGCCATGGATTTTCTGGATCTGGTGGACGATAAAAAGAAAATCGTAAAAATTCGCGACGATTTGTTGGAGCGGGCCGTGAACTCCGGGTTCTCCGGTGGAGAAAAGAAGCGAAACGAAATTTTCCAAATGGCCATGCTGGAGCCCAAGCTGTGCATTCTTGATGAAACCGACTCGGGGTTGGATATCGATGCGCTTCGCATCGTTTCTGATGGCGTGAATGCCTTGCGCTCCAAGGAGCGTGGTTTCTTGCTGATTACGCATTATCAACGTTTGCTCGAGTACATTGTGCCGGATTATGTTCACGTGTTGGTGGACGGGAAGATTGTTAAGTCGGGTGGTAAGGAATTGGCATTGGAACTGGAAAACGACGGCTATGCCTCGTGGGTTGACGAAAAGGATGCATAACTATGGACCTGAAAGAACTACGTCAAAAAGCCGCCACCAGTTTTAAGGAAGGTGGTTTCCCAACCACCAAGGAAGAACTCTGGCGTTTCACGGATGTTTCCCGAGTGGCGACCACTGAGTTTTCCAATGATTGGACCTCGTCCGAGCTGGCGTTCCAATCCTTGGATAAAGTTACCGTGGTTTTCGAAAATGGAAAACTGTCCCGCGAAAAATCAAATTTCAGCGCGCTACCGCAGGGCGTTTGCATCGGTTCAATTCTAGATCTGGTGGATGCTCGAATTGGAACGCTGGCCGACACTCAAAGTGCATTCGTTTCGTCTAATACCGCTTTCTTTGCCGATGGAGCGTTTATTGAAGTGAGCGATGGCGTAAAAATGGAGACTCCGATTCATTTGATTTATTTGGCGGATGTCGATGGGGCTGCCTTTCATATCCGTAACTTTATTTCCGCGGGCAAAGATGCGGCGGTAACGGTTGTTGAAGAATATATTGGCCAGTCGGGAACCACCTACTGGACCAATGTGGTGACCGAAGCCTTTATTGGCGATGGCGGTTTTGTTGATCATTATAAGATCCAACGCGAAAGCGAATCGTCGTATCACTTCCAAACGTTGGAAGCGCGCTTGGGAAAAGAAGCGATCTTCAGCAACCATGCCATCACGCTGGGCTCTGCGTTGGGCCGTAATGATATCCGCGTCAAGTTGAACGGAGAAGAGGGCAAGGCCATTTGTAATGGCCTTTACCTGCTGAAAGGTAAACAGCATTTTGATACCCATATCTTCATGGATCATGCGGTGCCGAAGTGTAATAGCCATGAGCTATATAAAGGCATTCTGGACGATAAAGCCCGCTCGGTTTTTTGTGGGCGTATTCTCGTGCAGCCCCATGCTCAGCAAACCGATGCCATTCAGTCGAATGGCAATCTGCTGTTGAGTCGGGGAGCAAAAGTGCACACACTTCCTCAGCTTGAAATTTATGCCGACGATGTGAAGTGTACGCACGGCGCAACCATTGGTCAGCTCGATGAAGCCGGGCTCTACTATCTCCAAACTCGAGGGATTGACCCGGTGAAGGGGCATGCCATGTTGACATTTGCTTTCGCGAATGAAGTGCTTGATGAAGTGAAATGCAAACCGGCGAAGGCGTATATTGAAGGGCTGGTTCAGGATTGGTTGGAGCAGGTTGCTAAATGATTAATTCCGCTCAGTATAACATCAAGGGGATCCGTAACGATTTTCCAATCCTTGGAAGAGAAGTTTTCGGAAAGCCGCTCGTATATTTGGATAATGGGGCTTCCTCGCAGCATCCAACGCAGGTTATTAATGCGGTAAAGGATCTGTATGAACAAAGCTATTCCAATGTCCACCGGGGTGTTCATACGCTGAGTCAGGAATCGTCGAATCTATACGATAATGCCCGAGTGAAAGTGCGCGGATTCATTAAGGCCGCCTGCGTTCACGAAGTGGTTTTCACTAGCGGCACCACGGAGTCTATCAATTTGGTGGCTCAGAGTTATGCCCGCCCACGCTTGAAGAAGGGCGATGAAATTCTGATCACGCATATGGAGCATCATTCCAATATTGTTCCGTGGCAGATGGTTTGTGAACAGACCGGTGCCGAACTGAAAGTGATTCCGATTTCCGACCGAGGTGAACTGGAGATGGATCAGTTTCAGGCACTGTTGTCTGAAAAAACGAAGCTGGTTTCTGTGGTGCAGGTTTCCAATGCGCTCGGCACCGTGAATCCGGTGAAGGAAATTATTGATGCCGCGCATGCTTTCGGCATTCCTGTCTTGGTGGATGGCGCGCAGGCCATTCCGCATATGGCGGTTGATGTTCAAGCATTGGATGCCGATTTTTATGTCTTTTCCGGACATAAGATTTATGGGCCAACGGGGGTCGGTATTCTTTATGGAAAAGAAAAATGGCTGAATGAAATGCCGCCTTATCAGGGCGGTGGCGATATGATTCTTTCTGTCAGCTTTGAGGGCACCACCTATAATCAGCTCCCCTATAAATTTGAAGCGGGCACGCCGAATATTGCCGGAGTGGTCGGGCTGGGAGCCGCCCTTGATTATGTGAATTCAATCGGCCTGGGTGCCATTGCTGCCCACGAACATGGCCTGCTGGTTTATGCCACATCTAAGTTGCAGGAAATCGATGGGCTCCGCATCATCGGCGAGGCCGAGCAAAAAGCGGGTCTGATTTCGTTTGTGCTCGATGCGGTTCACCCACACGATATCGGGACCATGTTGGATGGCGAAGGCATTGCGATCCGAGCGGGGCATCATTGTGCTCAGCCGGTTATGGAGCGCTACAATGTGCCGGCAACGGCTCGGGCTTCCTTTGCCATGTATAACACCTTTCAGGAAATTGATGTGCTGGCTGAGGCGATTAAGAAAACGATTAAAATGTTTCAGTAATTATGAGCCACGGAATATACTGACTACACGATCGGAATTTAGTCCGAATTTTCAGGGTGTTTCATGGGGAATAAAACAGGATATTGATATGGAGAATTTAAGAGAGCTTTATCAGGAGGTCATTCTTGACCATAATAAAAATCCGCGTAACTTTCGGAAAATGGAAGCGCCGGATGGGTTTGCCCACGGAAATAATCCGTTGTGTGGCGACCAGATCGATATATATCTGAAGATTACGAATGGGATCGTGGAAGATGTTTCTTTTGATGGAACTGGCTGTGCCATCTGCACCTCATCGGCATCGATGATGACCTTGGCGATCAAGGGAAAATCAGAAGAAGACGCCATGGCTCTCTTTAGTAGTTTTCATCATGCACTCACGGAAGAGAGTGAATTTCCAGAAGACGTGCCACTTGGAAAGTTAAAAGTGTTGACGGGCGTGAAGGATTATCCGGTTCGTGTGAAATGTGCGACCCTCGCTTGGCACACCTTTGATGCCGCCCTTAAAAAACTGAAAGCCAACGTATCGACTGAATAATAAGTAACCAGTAACTCGTAAGAGGACTGTTCTTTTTACGAATTACGCATTAAGGATTACATCCCATGTTTGGAAAAAAGAAAGAACGCTTTCCCCTAGAAAAAACCAACCCTGAGCTGCACAAGCAGGTCATTCGTTCGCTGCGGATGGTTTTCGATCCGGAAATCCCCGTGAATGTCTATGACCTCGGCTTGATCTATAATCTGGATGTGGATGAAGACAATAAGGTGTATGTGCGGATCACGCTCACGGCTCCGAACTGTCCGGAGGCGGAACGCATTCCTGGAAGCATTCAGAAGGCGATCGCAGAGACCGACGAAGTTTCTGGAGCCGATGTTGAGTTGGTATTCGATCCCCCTTGGAGCCGTGAAAATATGTCGACCGCTGCGCTCCTGGCACTGGGACTGATCTAAAGATTGATGGTTTAATGGATTGCTGAATGATGATCGTTCAGGGATTCGCCCTTTAGGTATTCAATTATCCAAGGAAATTATATGATTACTGAAGAACAGGTGCTCGCTGAGCTGAGCAAAATTATCGATCCTGATTTTAACCGCGATATTGTGTCGCTTGGATTTGTGCAGGATATGGTTATTGATGACGGAACCGTTTCCTTTACGGTTGAGTTGACCACTCCGGCTTGTCCATTAAGCCCCGTTTTCGAAAAGCAGGCCCTGGACCTGGTGGGCGATATCCCTGGCGTTGAAAAAGTGCTGGTGAAGATGACGGCCCGTAAGCGGGGTGACCGAAAGAACATGACCGAAGATAGTGGTCTGCGGAATGTGAAATATATCCTCGCGGTGAGTTCCTGCAAAGGTGGCGTGGGTAAATCAACGGTTGCGGCATTGCTGGCCAAAACTCTGGGTTCCCGCGGGGCGAAGGTGGGCCTATTGGATGCTGATATTTACGGACCTTCAATTCCAACCCTCTTCAATTTACATAAAGCGGGGGTGAGTGCTTCTGCCGATCAAAAGCTGTTTGTTCCGAATGAAGCGGATGGCATTAAATTGATGTCGTTCGGTTTCCTGATGGGCGATGGGCCTGCTGTGATTCGTGGCCCCATGGTTTCGCAATACATGCAACAGCTTTTGCACAATGTCGATTGGGGGGAACTGGATTATCTGATCATTGATATGCCTCCGGGCACCGGCGACATTCAGCTAACGATTTCTCAGTCGGTTCAGATTGATGCATCGGTCATTGTCACCACGCCACATGAACTTTCGCTAACAGATGTGCGCAAGGGCATCATGATGTTCGATAAGGTGAATGTGCCCGTGTTGGGCGTAATTGAAAATATGGCCTATTTCATGTGCGACGGATGCGACAAAAAGCACTATATCTTTGGGAAGTCTGGCGGGAAAGAATTGGAAGAACGCTTCGGACTCAAAACGATTGCTGAACTTCCCATCACGGGGAATCTCAGTGGTTCGTTGGATACGTTGGCTGAAAGTGATATTGCCAAAGAGACCACGGATGTCATCATCCGTACGCTGGGCAAAAAACTGCTCGATAAGGTGGAACGTCCGGAAGTTTCACACGATGCAAAGACCATCACACTATCTTGGCCGGATGGTGAAACGGTAACCGTTTCCAATGCGGCATTACGCCGGGCTTGTAGCTGTGCGCTCTGTGTGGATGAAATGACCCGTAAGCCATTGCTCGACCCAACAGCGGTTCCCATGAATATTCATGCGGAAAAACTGGAGCTTATTGGGAATTATGCAGTCATGGTTGATTGGTCCGATGGGCATAATACTGGCTTCTTCCCGTATTCCGTTTTTCGGGACCTTGAAGGCATGGCCCGTCATAACGCGGGAGTCAATGCGGCAACGGGTGCCGAGTGCGGATCCGGTTCGTGCGGTTGCAAGGGTTAGGAGTGGGTCATCGCCTCGGGTTGTCAATCACACCCGACGAGCAGGGTTGCGTAAGACGACGCAACCCTGTTTCTGTTTTCTGATCCGCCGGTCCCTCAAAATAGGATTTTTTCGAGGACCCCGAGGAATGGGTGCCACCTGATTTAGGATTATTAAAAGCAAACAATTCTTCCCACCTTTAGAAGTTTTCATTACCGTCTGCCGAATGGATTTGATATCAAAACTTGAGAAGCGTTTCGGTTCGTGGGCCATCCCTCATCTGGCCCTCTATATTATTGCCATTCAGTTGATTGGTGTGGTTTTGTTGATGACCCATCGGGCCGACATTTCGGACCTGATTCTTCACGGGAATTCGGTAATTGACCGTGGGCAGTGGTGGCGTTTGCTGTCATTTATGATGCTCCCCAAGACCATGAGCCCGATCTGGTTATTTTTTGCTTTTTACATTTTTCATATGATCGGGAAGATGCTGGAACAGCAATGGGGAACCTTCCGATTTAATCTATTTATTTTGAATGGTTATCTGCTGACGGTCCTGATGGCTTTTCTTAATCAGGGTGTAATCATCACCAATACGTATTTTCTTGGAAGTGTATTTTTGGCCTTTGCCACGCTGTTTCCAAATATTGAATTCCGGTTGTTTTTTATTCTGCCGGTAAAAGTAAAGTGGTTGGCCTGGGTTACGGCCGGCTTTTATGCCCTGACGCTCTTTTCGGCAGATGTGGGTGGACGGCTGGGGGTTGTTGCAGCCTTTACAAACTATCTACTCTTTTTTGGTAAAGATTTCCTGACCGGCTTTAAAACGGGTCAGCGCCGCAAAGCGTTTGTGGCGGAACAGGTGGTGGCCGCTACGGTTCCGCGGCATGTGTGCAAATCGTGTGGAATTTCGGATAAAAGTGATGACCAGATGCACTTTCGTTATTGCTCGACCTGTGGCGAATGTTTTTGCGAGGAGCACATCAGTAATCACGCGCATGGATGATGAAAATGAGCCCGCTCCAGAATCGTGCACATTGCGAAGAGTCTGTTCTGGACGGAGCGCTCCGGTTTAAGATTTCGGGGCATTTAGATGCTCAATCTGTTCCCGAGCTCTGGTCCGAAGTGCATCATGCGCTCAAGGCCAAAACTATGGCATCCGTAACCGTTGAGGGCTCCGCAATCTCGTATTGCGACGGCGCAGGGATTGCATTGCTGGTGTATATTCGGCGAACGGCTCGTGATGCGGGGATCGTGGTCGATTTCCACGGTCTGGAAGCGGATATTGCAGATCTATTGGCTCTTTTCCCCGAGGAGACCCTCGCAAGCGTGCCGGTGGCAAAACTTCCCAGCTGGAGCGATCTGGTGGGACGCATCGGAAAATCCTTTTCGGAAGGGCTGGTTGGAATCGGCGAGCAGATCGTTTTTCTAGGGGAAGTCATGGCGGGGCTGTTCCGGATCATTCGGCATCCCTCGCAGCTTCGATTTAAAGACCTGATGGTCATTGTTGAAGCTTCCGGACCGCGCGCACTGCCCATTGTTGGTATGCTGGGATTTTTAATCGGGCTGATTATTGCCTTTCAGGGGGCCATTCTAATGAAACAGTTTGGGGCCGAAATTTATGTGGCAGATTCCTCCGGCCTTTTAATGGCCCGAGAACTTGGCCCGCTAATTACAGCCATCATTGTTGCTGGCCGAACCGGATCCGCTTTTGCCGCAGAAATTGGAACCATGAAGGTGAACGAGGAACTCGATGCCTTTTCTACTATGGGATTGGACCCCGTGCGTTTTCTGGTGATCCCGCGTGTCATAGCCGCATCGTTCATGACGCCTTTATTAACGGTATTCGCCATCCTGTTTGGTCTGGCCGGGGGTGCGGTGGTGATGTTGGGCATGGGTTATCCATTGGTCACCTATGTGAATCGAGTGATTGCGGCCCTGAGCCCAGCGGACTATGTGGGCGGGTTGTTCAAGGCGCTTATTTTTGGGTTTCTCATTGCCGCTTCGGGCTGCCTATGCGGACTTCGAACCGGAGAGGGCGCCAGTGCGGTAGGCCACTCGGCCACGCGCGCGGTCGTGAGTTCGATTATGTTGGTGGTGCTGGCCGATGGTCTATTTGCGGTGCTTTTCTTTTATCTGGGTATTTAGATGAATAACGACATTATTATCACGGTTGAGGAATTGACCGCCTGTTATGGCGAACGGTTGGTGCTGGATTCTATTTCGTTCGAGGTTAACCGCGGGGAAATATTTGTTATTCTTGGCGGTTCAGGGTGTGGAAAATCGACCTTAATGAAACATATGATCGGGCTCTATAAGCCGGTGGCGGGTGATATTCGAATCGATGAGGTCAGCGTGGTTGCATCGGTCGGGGCGGATCGGGATGCCCTGATTCGTAAGTTTGGGGTCATGTATCAAAGCGGCGCCCTTTTTGGGTCGATGACTTTGTTGGAAAATATTTGCCTGCCGTTAGAGGAATTTACCGACCTTAGCGAAGAGGCTCGGGAACTGATTGCCTGCATGAAACTTGGTTTAGTTGGATTGGCTGAATTTGCGCATCACATGCCCTCGGAAATCAGTGGCGGAATGAAAAAGCGTGCTGCCATTGCTCGAGCCATGGCACTGGACCCAGAAATTCTATTTTTGGATGAACCCTCTGCGGGATTAGATCCCGTGACCGCAGCTGATCTGGATGAGTTGATCATTCAATTGTCCCGTTCGTTGGGGATCACATTTGTTATTGTGACGCATGAGCTCCCGAGCATTTATAAGGTGGCGGATCGGATTATTATGCTGGATGCTAAAACGAAAAAGATTATCGCCGAAGGGAAGCCGGAAGAGCTGAAAGAAACTACTGAAAACGAATGGGTACGGGATTTCTTTAATCGCAAGGGAACATCCGCTGGAAAAGGAGTGGAAAATGGGTAGTAGTAAACCACAGTATTTTACAATTGGAATCTTTGTGATTATAGCAACCGCACTTGGATTGGTTGGAGTTGTTTTACTCAGCTCAGATGCGCTAAGAGCACCCGAACGGTTTATCGAAACCTATGTAGATGAATCGGTTCAAGGAATCGATGTGGGCACCCCGTTCAAGCTGCGTGGTGTGAAAGTGGGCAGTGTCAGTGAAATTGCTATGGTTTCCTCTGAATACGATACGGCAAAGATGTATGTCATGATTCGGATTGCTTTGGAGAAATCAATCCTTAAAATTGAAGACAATAATTTTGAAGAACTTATGCAGGATCAAATTGAGAAAGGGCTGCGGCTGAAACTGATTCCTCTGGGCATTACGGGATTATCTTTTGTGGAGGCCAACTTCTTTCCGGATACCGATGCTGATCCGCTGGAAATCAACTGGAAGCCGAATCATATTTATGTGCCATCCACTCCGGCCACGATGAGCCTGGTTAGCCGATCGCTGGAGCGGCTGTCGGCCCAGTTGGATACCCTGAATCTGAAAAAAATTGGGAATAATATTGAAAGCATTACAAGCCAACTGAATATTTCGGTTTTGGATATTGGAACGATTTTAAAGCATGCCTCGGATGTTTCCGAAGAGGTTGCAGAGAATGTTCTCGTGGCCTCGCGGGACCTGCCCAGCATTACTTCGAACCTGATGAGAACGAGCGATCAATTTGAAGGGCTGATCGATTCATCGGATCAGGATATCGATCATGTGTTGCTGAACCTGCGTTATATATCGGATGATGCCCGCGAGCTGATCCGCATGATTAAACGGTATCCTGGGGTGCTGTTATCTGAACCGCCGGAAAAAAGTTTAAGTCGATAAGGATCAATCTATGAAAAGGATAATACGCTCATTGGTGGTGCTCACGGGTATGCTACTGCTCAGCGGGTGCGTGAAGCTCTGGCAGGAACATATAGAGATTAAGACCTATATGATTCGCGTGGAACGGAAGGCGGAACCGCTTAAAACTCCGCTGGGTAAAAAACTATGGATAGACGATGTCTATGTACAGGCGCCTTATAATATCCGGAGCTTAATTAGCCGCGAAAATGATGTGGAATTTACAACAAGCTATTATTCAGAGTTGCTCATGTCTCCTGCGGAGAATTTCCAGAACGGGTTTTATAATTGGATTTCCGATAGTGGAATGTTTGAAACCATTAGCCTTTCCGAACGAAAGGGGATGAGCCATCGGTTCGTTGCCACTGTTACGGATTTCTATGGAGATCGTGCGGCAAAGCAGGTGGTGTTAAGAATCAAGATCACACTTTTTTCTGATAAAAATTCAGGAAATAATGTGCTGATGCATAACGACTATCTGCAACGTATTGATATTCCAACGGATGATGCCGAACATTTTATTCGCGGATATAATGAAGCATTCTTTAGTATTCTTCATGAATTTGAGCGGGATGCTCGTCAGGCGCTGCAGTAAAAAATACGTTCGCTCTTGCGATGATTCAACCTGCTGGCTAGTGATCCGTACGCTTACGATGATTTGACCCCTTCAAATCATGAAAAAGAGAAGGGTTCATCTCTCCGCTTCCAACTGTTGGAAAGGCGGCCGCGGTTGATAAACGTCGGATCCCGTTACGCGGGAGAGGGTTCGTTTCTTATTTTTTTATAATAATGCTTGAACGCGCAAGGTCCTGCCGCGTTGGATGAAGGAATAAGATCGTATGTTATATATTATGGAAAACTTAGTTTACGTCTGGGTTAATATTTATTTCATGAAGACATTTTATTCCGCATTGTACGCTGCGCCTCGAGATTCAACGTGTGGTGGAGGGGTGCAAATCTTTTATATGTTAGTTTTCCTTCCTTTCACCTTTGTATTTTCGTGCAGGACGGTTGTGTTTTTTGATTCCGCATTCAACCTGTCCTATTTTTATACTGCGGGGTTGTTTTTGTTGATTTTATGGCCTGCTTTGCTCTTGGTGATCTCTCTATTTATTCCCGAACCGATTGGTTCGCAACGGTTGTTTAATTTCTGTTCTATAGTATCATTTTTTGCAGCGCCGACCCTCTATGTAGGTCTGAGTGGGGTAATTATTTATCTCAGTGCTCTGGCGAGCCTCTCATAATAGGGAGTCGTTACTCCGCGAGCTTTCCCCTCAGTTTGATACCGAGCTGGGTTGCACGGTGAATCTGCCGGCGAAATAGCAACCCGCAGGGGTAATTGTCGTTGACTCCAGGCACCCATGCCGCCTTTATCTGGCGTTTGAATAGGGCTGATTACCATAAGGATTATTGTGATTTCAAAATTACCGCGCTGGGTAGAATATGGCTCATTTGTGCTGGCGTTGATTGCTGGTTTTATCAATGCCATTGGCCTGTTGGGGTTTAATCACCAAGCGGTTTCTCATCTTTCAGGTACTGCAACGATTATCGGGACGGGCCTCATTCAGGCTGATTTCGCAAAGGTATCTCATCTGCTGATGGTGCTGTTTAGTTTTTTAGTGGGGGCGGCTCTTTCGGGATTCTTTTTACGCAGTGGCGCATTAAAGCTCGGCCGAAATTACAGTCGGCTTCTTTGTTTACAAGCCGCGTTGCTTTTAGGCGCGATCTATTTTTTCAGTAAAAACGTTTCGTATGGGCTCTATCTGGCCACCTCTGCCTGTGGTTTACAAAATGCATTGGTGACCACGTATAGTGGCGCCATTATCCGCACCACACATATAACCGGTATCGTTACTGATTTAGGCATCATGATTGGGGCTAGATTTCGAGGTGAGCCGTTTGATCAACGGAAAGCATTATTGTTTTTGTTGATCATTAGCGGATTTATTTTGGGGGGTAGTCTGGGCGCCTATTTCTATAGGTTCTTAGAATTCAAAGCGCTCTTTGTGCCGGTCATTTTATGTTTATTACTGGCTTTGTTGTATTCCATTTATACTGAAAAAATAATTCTCAGCCGAATTTTTGGGGCCCGCAAGGGGTAGCCAGATTCTGAAATTATTTGTGTGAAATTGAGATTTCCGCTGGGTGACTTCAGCCTAAAAAATGAAGGGGGGAGCTTGGTTCAACGTCCAGCGGCGTGTTGCCACGCCGCCGGAGTTGCGTCTTTACCTGAATGGATTAAAACTCGATATCATAGATGCCTTGGCTATCAATGGTGAAGGTGTCTACGGCCATATCAGTCATCGGATGGCTGCGCAGCGCTTCGAGCAGTTCGTAGTTGATGGTGGCAGAGTGGCAACCACGTTTCACGATGCGGTGGACTTGGTCGACGGTTTTAAAGCTGGCGGCCAGTACTTTGCAGTCGTATTTAAAATGATTTAGCGTTTTGGTGATATGTTCCACCACTTCAATGCCGTGGGATGAAATGTTGTCTAATCGGCTGACGTAAGGCGCCACGAAGTCGGCACCGGCCTGCGCGGCCACCAAGGCTTGCTGATGCGTGAAGATGGCGGTGGCCGTTACGTTGATTCCCGCATCTTTGACCATCCGGATGGCTCGGAGGCCTTCCAGGGTGACTGGAATCTTGGAATAGTAGTTATCGCCGAATCCGAAGTACTCTTTATATTTTAGCGCTTCGCGTAGCATCGCGTCGGCAGTCGTGCTGGAAACCTGAATATGCATCATGCCATCGCCAACAATTTCAGCAATGGCTGGAATGATTTTTGAAACCGGCTTCTTTTCAACGGCGAGGATGCTGGGGTTGGTGGTTACACCGGCCAGGGGAAAATAATAATAGAGTTTCTTCAGTTCTTCGATATTTGCTGTGTCAGCCATGTAGATCATGATGGTTTCCTTGGTTGGTTAATTATAAGTGCTAGATTCAGTCGTTTGGATGGCCCGAATTTTGAATTTGCCGATGCTTCCGGTTCTTCTTCGTGCAAGGTAACGAATGGATTGCATTTTATGTTAAGTGTTCTTTTCTTCCAGAGGGTGGACGATAAATTTTTAGGCTCCAAAAAAAAGGGGGTTTATTTCTCTTTTTTAGTGGGGGGTGGTGTTGGGTTGAATTCGGGAATGGGTCACCAGGTTTGGGGGCTGGCGGCGCGGCGAAGGTGAAGGCAGTCGATGGTAATGTTTTCCGGAAGGCTGCAGAGATAGACCACGGAATCGGCCACATCTTCGGGCTGAATCATGGCGGAAAAATCGGTAAGGTCGGGGCGGGCTTGCTGGACCATTTCGGTGGCCACACCGCCGGGACAGATGGCGTGGATGCGGATGTTGTGATCCCGCCCTTCTTCAATGGCCGTTTTGGTGAGGCCAAGCAGGGCGTGTTTGCTGGCACCGTACGCACCCTGATTTGGATAGCCTTTCACGCCGACCACCGATGCAATATTGATGATCCGGCCGCCTCCCAAACTTTTCATACTCTTCATGGCTTCGCGCAGGCAGAGAAAGGAGCCCTCGACATTGACTTTGTGAATGGCCTGCCAGTCTTCGAGCTTGATGTCCTCGATCGCATCAAAAATTCCAAATCCGGCATTGTTCACCAGCAGATCAATGGGGCCTGCTTGCTGAAACAAGTTGATGATCTCTTTTTCGTTCGCAAGATCGGCGGGAATGATTTCAACTTTAATGCCTGATTTTTCACAGGCGTCCCGAACGTTTCCAAGCGCTGGAAGATCCCGGCCGGTTAAGACAAGATCGAAATCATTTTCCGCGAGTTTAAGGGCAATGGCCTTTCCGATGCCGCGGCTGGCTCCGGTGATGATGGCTTTATGTTTTTTCACCGAGAGCTCCTTGCTGGAAGTAGAACGTTTTGTGCTAAGGCAGGTGTGCGGCATAGAGCGGTGCGTCGTGCCGTTTGGGTCTGCTTCATCTGATTTCGAAAATTATTTGGTCCTAAAATCATAGGTCTATGTTTTCCTTTTTTTTAAGGGTTGGAATAATTTCGGGGTGAAAATGCATAAATAGTGGTTTTTATTGGTATTTATCGTTCTATCAGTGATTTATACGGCCAAATTTTTTATTAATCTTTCGTTGCGGAGACAAATAAAATCGAAAAACAGCTTGAATGAAAGCAAAAACAAGGTAAAAAGAAACTCAATAGATAGCGAATGGGAAGTGATTAGACGAATGAGTACTAATTTTTCAGAGCGTAAATCAGTTATTCTGGATCTCCTGATGAAGGAGGGTAGCGTGAGTGTATCTGAGTTGGCAAAAATACTGAATGTAACCGTGGTTACCGCCCGAGCTGATCTGGCCACGCTGGAAGAAGAGGGCCTGCTCGTTCGCACACATGGGGGCGCGGTTCCCGCTCAGCACCCAAAGATGTTGCAGCGCACGCAGTCGGAAAAGGCGGTGAAGGCTGGCATTGCCAAAGCCGCCGCCCATCTCGTGCAGGATGGAGATACCATCATTGTTTCCGCCGGAACCACCACGGCTTTAATTGCCAAATACCTATTAGGCAAAAAGAACATCCATATCGTAACCAATAATACCCTGCTGATCAGCTATGCCCGTAGTAACTCGCAATTGCGCGTTACGCTCGTGGGCGGTGAGTTTCGACCGGAAGAAGAGGGCGTTGTGGGTCCATTGGCCCTGCAGGCGATCGATCAATTTTATGTTTCCAAAGCGTTCATCGGCATTGATGGAGCTTCGGTTAAACAGGGCTTTAGTGCCCACGTTGTAGAGAGTGCAGACCTTGTGCGCAAGATGGCCGAACAGGCCGACGAGGTGATTGTTATGTCGGATTCGAGTAAGTTCGGAAAATCGGGCTTTGCGCGTATTCTTCCGTTCGAGGGGGTAGATGCCCTGATTACGGATGACGAACTGACCCCAGAATTTGAAGAAGAATTAACCAAAGCAAATGTTCGCGTCGTACAGGCGCAGTTTTAGGAGAATTAACCATGGCCACAGAAGTATTAATGCCGAGACAGGGACAATCCGTAGAGTCCTGTATCATCATCGAATGGAGCGTAAGCGAAGGTGACGTGGTCACCGAAGGACAGACGCTTTGTGAAGTGGAAACCGATAAAGCCACGTTTGAAGTGGAAGCCACTGCAAACGGCACGATGCTGGGTATCTTTTACCCTGCGGATGCCGACGTTGAAGTTTTGAAAGTCATCGCCGCCATTGGCGAACCCGGGGAAGATATTTCCGCATTGCGTCCGGCCGATGATGCCGCCGCGGCAACACCTGAACCGGTGAATGCTGAAGTGAAGCCCGAGGAAAAGGTTGCGGCCCCCGTTGCCCGTCTCCCGGTACCGGTTTCCAATTCGAGTGTTGGCGTGTCTCCCCGCGCTAAAAACCTCGCAGCAAAGAAGGGCGTAGATCCTTCAACTCTCGCAGGGACCGGTCCGAATGGTCGCGTGATTGAACGCGATGTTGCCGCCGCGCAGGCTGTGACTCCGGCGGCACAGGCGAAAGCCACGGCCGAAGGACTGGAGGTTCCTGCCCTTGGAACGGGATTGGGTGGACGCGTGGTGGCGGCCGATCTGATGACTGTTGCTCCAGAAGCCGTCGGCGAAGCCGTGGCTTCCATGGACTTCCCCGGAAATGTGAAAGAGATTCCGGTTAAAGGCGTTCGCAAAGTGGTTGCCAGCCGTATGCTCAATTCGCTGCAGACCACGGCACAGCTCACGCTCAACACCTCGGCCGATGCCCGCTCGATTTTGGGCTATCGCTCCAAATGCAAAGCGGCTCCGGAAGAAGCTGGTGTTGGCGGAATCAGCATTAACGATGTGGTGCTCTTTGCCACCGTTAAAACGCTCGGCGAGTTCCCGGAACTCAATGCCCACATGCTCGGCACTACGATTGTTGAATTCGATAATATACACCTCGGATTTGCGGTGGATACGCCGCGCGGCCTAATGGTTCCCGTGATTCGCTATGCGAACCTGATGACCCTTAAGCAACTATCGGCGGAGACCAAACGTCTCGCAAAATCCTGTATCGAAGGCACGGTTGATCCGGATGCGCTGAGCGGCGGCACCTTCACGGTGACCAATCTGGGTGCCATGGGTATCGAAAGCTTTACCCCGGTGCTGAATGCGCCAGAGGTTGGAATTCTGGGTGTTTGCTCAATTCAGCCGAAGCCGGTCTTGAATAAAGACGGCGGGGCCGATTTTGTGCCGCACATGGGCCTCTCGCTCACGTTTGATCACGCAGCTGCAGACGGTGCCCCAGCGGCCCGCTTCTTGGCGAGCCTTCGTTTGAAACTCGCCGCATTTGAACTCACGTTGGCGGGCTAACCCATAGCGAATGCTGAATCAGGAATATCGAATGTCGAAGGATGACCCATTTGATCTTAAAGATCGGTTGATCAATTGGGTTGCGTGCGCCACTTCGGTGGCAGCCACTCGTCCTTCTGTTGTTGCCGGTCCCCATTGGATGGGGCCACTGACTCGAAGAGGAACTGCTCGGGTATTGAAGGGTAGAACGGCGCATGAGCTGATCTCGATATTTGTGACTCGTATGAAACCCGCAAAGAAAATTATGGAGAAAGAATCGTAGAGCAGTGAGGCGACTTCGGAAATCGGAGTGCCTTGTTCATATTCATTATTCTTTCAACGTTAAGGAGAAAATTTATGGCTACTGAAGTATTAATGCCGAGGCAGGGACAGTCTGTTGAATCCTGCATCATTATCGAATGGAAAGTCGCGGAAGGCGATACGGTTGCCGCAGGGCAGGCACTTTGTGAAGTGGAAACCGATAAAGCGACTTTCGAAGTGGAAGCAACGGCTGCAGGAACGATGCTGGGCATCTTCTATCCGGCGGATGCCGATGTGGATGTGTTAAAGGTGATTGCCGTCATCGGTGCTCCCGGAGAAGACATCACCGCAATGCGTCCTGCTGATGCTGTTGAAACGGCACCGGCTCCAACAGCGGCCGCTCCTGCGGCCGCGCCGGCACCTGTTGCAACACCGGCTCCGGTGGCTAAGGTCTCCACGGGGGCTGAATACGAGCTTATCATTATCGGTGCAGGACCTGGAGGCTATGAAATGGCCGAACGGGCTGCGCATCAGGGGCTCAAGGTGTTGCTGGTCGAAAAGAACGATCTCGGCGGCGTCTGCCTGAACCATGGTTGCATCCCCACGAAAACGCTGCTCAATTCCGCGAAGCATTATGTGCACGCGAAAGAGGCTCCTGAATTTGGGGTCATCACGGGGGAAGTGACGTTTGATCTCGCAAAAACCATGGCCTGGAAACAGGACGTGATTAAAACCCTGCGCGGCGGTATTGCCGGCATGATGAAGAAAAGCAAAGTGGATGTGCTCTACGGCGCAGCCAAGTTGTTGGGGTCCCGCAAGGTGGACGTGGCCGGTACTGTTTACGAAGGCGATAACGTGGTGATCGCCACGGGGGGTTCTCCATTTGTGCCTCCGATTCCGGGTGCGGATCAGGATCATGTGATGACCAGCAAGGAAATCCTCAACATTGAAACCATGCCCAAATCGCTTGCGGTGATTGGCGGCGGTGTGATCGGGGTTGAATTTGCCAGCTTCTTCAGCAGCTTGGGTGTGAAGGTCGACATCATTGAAATGCTCGACGAAATTATCCCCTTCATGGACAACGGCCAGGCGAAGGCCTTCCGCAAAGCTCTCAAAGGGAAGGTTGATTTCAACCTTGGTTGCCGTGTCACGGCCATTGAGGGGCACGAGGTGAAATACACCACAAAATCGGGCGCCGAAAAATCGGTCAACGCCGATATCATACTCATGTCTGTTGGCCGTTCTCCAAACCTTGGAAATATGGGCTTGGAAGAAGCGGGGTTAGATTTTGACCGCCGCGGAATTAAAGCCGACGACCAGCTACGCACGAACTTGCCGAATGTGTATGCCATTGGCGATGTCACCGGAAAATCGCAGTTGGCGCACTCCGCCACCCGCATGGGTGAAGTTGCATTGAATACCATTCTTGGAAAGAAAGATCGCTTCCGCACGAATGCCATACCGTGGGCGGTTTATTCCATCCCCGAGATTGCAGGGTGTGGGATGACCGAAGAACAGGCGAAGGAAGCCGGCCATCAGGTTGAGTCGGCAGAACTTCCGTTGATTATGAGCGGACGTTTCTTAGCCGAGAATGGAAAAAAAGGTCCAGGTTCAGTCAAGGTGGTCATCGATTCAAATACCCGCGTTCTGCTCGGGGTTCATGCCTTTGGCGCCTACTGCTCAGAATTTATCTGGGGTGTTGCGGCCATGATCGAAATGGAACTGCGCGTAGAGGATGCGCAGGAAATTGTTTTCCCGCACCCGACGGTCGGGGAAGTTATTCGCGCCACCTTATTTCAATTTTAAATCCAATTAATCAGGAGAATACCAATGCCTAAAAGTCAAGTGATATGTCCCGAAGAATCCCGCAAAGCGGGTGAGATTACCTTCAAACCGATTCCGATTAACCAGTATAAATCGGACTATAAGAAAGAAGAGAAAAAATACGGTAAAGACCGCCTCGTGAAAATGTATTACGACATGCTCGTGATTCGTGAATTCGAAACCATGCTGAACCAGATCAAAGTGCAGGGTTCCTATGAAGGCATGGAATACAACCATCCCGGACCGGCTCATTTGTCGATCGGTCAGGAAGCGGCTGCGGTCGGCCAGTCGGTTCATCTGGATACCGATGACTATATCTTTGGTTCTCACCGTTCGCACGGTGAAATTATGGCCAAGTGTCTTTCCGCCATCAGCAAGCTCGAAGATGATAAGCTGAACGGCATCATGGAAGACTTCTTCGAAGGGGCCACCTTGAATGTCGTGAAGGACGGATCGCACGAGGACGTGAAGGATCTGGCAGAAGACTTCATCCTCTACGGAACCCTTGCTGAAATCTTTGCGCGTAAAACCGGAATTAATAAAGGCCTTGGCGGCTCCATGCACGCCTTCTTCATTCCGTTTGGCTCCATGCCGAACAACGCCTTGGTGGGCGGTTCTGCGGACATCTCTGTGGGCTCGGCCATGAACAAGCTGATCAACCGTAAACCGGGTATCGTGATTGCCAACATTGGGGATGCTTCAATGGGTTGCGGCCCAGTTTATGAAGGCATCTGGATGGCGGCAATGGACCAGTATGTTGAACTCTGGGATAAAGAGTTTGGTCATCCTCCCGTGCTGATTAACATCATGAACAACCAGTATGGCATGGGCGGTCAGACGGTTGGCGAAACCATGAGCTACAAATTTGCTGCGCGTATTGGTGCGGGTGTCAACCCCGAGCAGATGCATGCAGAACGTGTGGATGGGTACAATCCGCTGGCGGTGGCTGATGCCACAGAGCGTCAGAAAGCGATCCTGCTTGCGGGTAAAGGCCCCGCGCTGCTAGACGTGATTACCTATCGCATGTCGGGTCATTCGCCTTCCGATGCCTCTTCGTATCGTTCAAAAGAAGAAATGGAAATGTGGGAAGAAGCCGATTGCGTACGCAACTTCGGGGAATACCTCATCAAAAACGGGGCCCTTACGGAAGCCGATGCTGATGCCATGAAGGCCAAGATTACGGCGAAGATTACCAAGGCCATGAAGTTGGCCATTGATGAAAGCGTTTCTCCGTATTCCGACATCAACCTGATTCCCCAGGTCATGTATTCCAATGGCAAGGTGGAAAAATTTGATGACCGCGAACCGGAACTGCTGGAAAAAGTTGAGGACAATGCTCGCGTTAAGAAGCTGAAGCGTAAACAGCGTTTTGCATTCGATGCCGATGGCAAGCCGTTCAAAGCTAACCAGCTTTACACCTATCGCGATGCCATTTTTGAAGCCATGGTACACCGTTTCGCAATAGACCCGACCATGATCGCCTATGGCGAAGAAAACCGTGACTGGGGCGGAGCATTTGCCTGTTACAACGGATTGACCGAGTTGCTTCCGTATCACCGTCTGTTCAACTCTCCGATTTCAGAAGGTGCCATTGTCGGTACGGCCTGCGGATATGCCCTGAGTGGCGGCCGTGTGGTGGCCGAGCTGATGTATTGCGACTTTATGGGACGTGCCGGAGATGAAATCTTTAATCAGATTTCCAAGTGGCAGTCCATGTCGGCGGGTATCTTGAAAATGCCGCTGACACTTCGTGTGTCTGTGGGCAATAAATACGGGGCACAGCACTCGCAGGACTGGACGGCAATGGTGAACCATATTCCAGGGCTGAAAGTGTATTATCCAGCCACCACGTACGATGCCAAGGGCATGCTCAACTTGGCACTGGCCGGAACCGATCCGGTGATCTTCTTTGAATCGCAGAAAACCTATGGAATCGGCGAGTTGTTCGAAAAAGACGGCGTTCCAGAAGGTTATTTCGAAACCGAAGAAGGCGAACCGGCCGTACGTACGCAGGGTAAAGACCTGACGCTGATCACCCTCGGCCCAGTGCTGTATAGCGGTATGAAAGTGGTTGATGAGATGAAGGAAAAATACGATATGGACGTCGAACTGATCGACCTGCGTTTCGTTAATCCGTTGAACTACGATAAACTGGTGGAATCCATCAAGAAAACGGGTCGTGTTGTTTTGGCTTCCGACTCGGTGGAACGGGGATCTTGCCTGCACAACATTGCGGCGAATCTAACCAACCTGTGCTTCGATTACCTCGATGCACCGCCGGTGGTGATTGGTGCGAAAAACTGGATCTCTCCTGCCGCGGAAATGGAAACGGATTACTTCCCGCAGGCGAGCTGGATTATCGATGCCGTTCACGAGCGCATTGTTCCGCTTCCGGGCCATGTGGTTGAGCAGAACTACACCAATGGCGAGTTGCAACGCATTTCGCGTCTCGGTGTATAAAGTAAGAGGATAGATGATCCGTAATGCGTAATCGACTTGTGATTCACGCATTGCGGATTATCAAATTCAGAGGTTTAAACCATGGGTTATGAAAATCTAAATGGATCAACGAGCACCGCTCGTCTTGCAGCCGTGCGAGAACACGGTGAAGAGCGGTGCAAGCAAGGCGTGACACAGACGGAAGAAGTGAATAATCATGTGCACTCGATCTATTCATTCAGCCCGTATTCCCCCACGATGATTGCGGTGAAGGCCGCAGAAGCGGGGCTACGTACGGTCGGAATTATGGATCACGATTCGGTGTCTGGTTGTGCCGAGTTTTTGGAGGCCGCCAAGGTGGTTAACATTGCGAGCACGGCCGGGTGTGAAATCCGTGTGAATATGGATGGCACGCTTATGCAGGGGCGGAAGACCAATAACCCCGATGAACCGAACATCACCTATATTGCATTTCACGGCATTCCCGCGGACCAGTTTCCTGCCATGGAAAAATTCCTGAAGCCCATTCATGACGCGCGTATTCTGCGCGATCGTAAGGAAGTGGATACGCTGAATCGTATCCTGCAGGAACGGGGAGCCCCGACCCTTGATTTTGATGTGGATGTGTTGCCCATCTCGCAAGCTGCCGAGGGTGGATCCATTACGGAGCGCCATATTCTGTATGCGCTGGCGTTAAAGCTGATTGAAAAATGTGGTAAGGGGCAGCCTCTGGTTGATTTTGTGGAAAATCAGATGGAAATTCCAATCGCTGGAAAACTCCGCGAAGTGCTGCTGGAACTCTACAATCCACACTATGCCTACGATCTGCTGGGTGCCTTCAAAGCATCGCTGGTGCCGGCATTCTTTCTGAAATCGAGCGATGAAGAGTGCATGACCGTGTATCAAGCGGTTGAATTTGCCAATCGCATCGGAGCCATTCCGGCGTATGCCTATCTGGGCGATGTCGGGGAATCTCCGACCGGCGACAAGAAAGCCGAAAAGTTTGAAGATGACTTTCTGGATGAATTGATTCCCGAGCTGTCGAAGATCGGTTTTCGGGCGATCACCTATATGCCGCCGCGCAATACGCGTGAACAGCTAGCGCGATTGCAGAAACTTTGCAAAGAAAATGGACTGATGGAAATCAGCGGCGTAGACATCAATAGTTCCCGCCAGTCGTTTAACTGCCCCATCCTGCTGGAACCCGAGTTTGCGCATCTAGCCGATGCGGCTTGGGCCCTGATTGCGCATGAGAAGCTGGCGGCTCAGGATTCGAAGCTTGCGCTGTTTAATCCAGAAAACCCCATGGCTACCCAACCGCTGGATGAGCGGCTGGCAACGTATGCCGACATTGGAAAAAATATGGACCATACCCAACCCGAAAAGGCGATTGAATTAATATGAAGACACTAGGCGTTGCACCTCAGCTGAGAGGCCTGTCCTTTGACGGGGAAAAGGGAGACATTGTGATCTCCTGCGATACGATTGAAAATCCAGAACTTACGTGCTCCTTGGATGAGCTTCCTAGAAAATTCACGCAAGGCATTCGATCGGTATTGATTGAAGGCCTCGGCGCGTTCCGACTGGGCGAAGACTATGATGACGCGCTCAATGGCACCTCCAATGCTCAGAAAGTTACGGGCCGCGCGGGCGTAATTAACAACAAGGTTTGCGTGGTCACCGGCGGTGCCCAGGGATTTGGCGAAGGCATTGTGCGTTCTCTGATTGCTGAAGGCGCACTGGTCTTTATTGCCGATATGAATGTGGACGGCGCAAGTCGTCTGGCGGCGGAACTGAATAAAGACGCCGGCCGCACGGTTGCATTTGGTGTGGCGGTGAATGTGACCGACGAAGAATCTGTGCTGAAAATGGTTGGCGAAGTGGTGAATACGGTGGGGGGTATTGACTTATTTGTCAGCAATGCTGGGGTCTTGAAAGCCGGGAGTGTTAAAGAGATGTCGCTCAAGGATTTTGAGTTTGTGACCGATGTGAACTACATCGGATTCTTCCTCTGCACCAAGCATGTTGCTCCTGTGATGGAAGCCATGAATAAGCCGAAGGGGAACTACTTCACGGACATCGTCAGCATCAGTTCAAAATCGGCCTTGGAAGGTTCAAATAAAAATGCGGCCTATGCGGGCTCCAAGTTTGGTTCCGTGGGTCTGGTTCAAAGCTTTGCCAAAGAATTGGTCGCCGATAACACCAAAGTGAATACCGTTTGTCCGGGTAATTTTTTCGATGGCCCGCTCTGGAGCGATCCGGAACGTGGACTGTTTGTGCAGTATCTAAAAACCGGAAAAGTGCCGGGCGCCGAAACGGTTGAAGATGTGAAACGATTCTACGAAGCACAGGTGCCAATGAATCGCGGCTGCGATGGAGAAGATGTCACGAAAGCCATTCTCTATTCCGTCGAACAGAAATATGAAACCGGTCAGGCCATTCCCGTTACCGGCGGGCAGGTCATGCTCAATTAAAAACAGAATGCTGAAACTGAGAATTTAAATTTTTTGGAGAACACATTATGAAAACAAAAGCAATTAGACTATATGGCGAAAATGATTTGCGGTTGGAAGAGTTCGAGCTTCCAGCCATTGGCGAAAATGAAATCTTAGCTAAGATTGTATCCGACTCCATCTGTATGTCGTCCTACAAGGCGTCATCGCAAGGCATCAAGCACAAACGTATTCCCAACGATGTTGCGGAAAATCCGATTATTATTGGTCATGAATTCTGCGGCGAAATCGTGGAAGTTGGCTCTAAGTGGTCGGATAAGTTCACCGCGGGAAATAAATTTTCCATTCAGCCGGCGCTGAACTATGCAGACGGACCGGTCGGCATTCTTTCCGCTCCGGGCTATTCCTATCCGTGCATTGGCGGCGATTCGCAATATGTGATCATTCCTGCCGAAGTAATGGAACAGGATTGTTTGCTCCCGTATGATGGCGAAGCATTCTACATGGGTTCACTGGCTGAACCGATGTCCTGCATTGTTGGCGGTTTTCATGCCAACTACCATACCACGCCGGGAAGCTATATTCACGAAATGGGTGTGGTGGAAGGCGGCGCGATGGCCCTGCTCGCAGGGGTGGGTCCCATGGGACTTGGTGCCATTGATTATGCCATTCACTGCAACCGCAAGCCGGGTTTGTTGGTGGTCACCGATATCGACAATGACCGCTTGGCTCGTGCCGCATCGATCTACACCGTGGAAGATGCGAAAGCGAATGGCGTTGAACTGATTTATGTCAACACCGCCGAAGAAGGCAAGGGCATTGACTATCTTAAGTCGCTGACTCCGAAAGGGGCAGGCTTTGATGATGTATTTGTGTATGCTCCGGTTCGTCCGGTATTGGAACAGGCCGATAAGCTCTTGGGTTTTGATGGGTGCCTGAACTTCTTTGCTGGCCCGACAGATCCGACGTTCTCCGCAGAATTCAACTTCTACAATGTGCACTATGCGGCAACCCACGTGGTGGGAACGAGCGGGGGGAATACTGACGATATGATTGAGTCGCTTAAAATGATGGAATCGGGCCAGCTGAATCCGTCCACGATGCTCACGCATGTTGGCGGTTTGAATGCCGTAATCGAAACCACATTGAATCTGCCGAACATTCCTGGCGGAAAGAAATTGGTTTATACCAATGTCAGCATGCCACTGGTGGCCCTCGATGATCTGAAGAATCATGAAGGGGATCTATATCAGGGTCTGGCCAAAATTGTGGAAAATCATAACGGTCTGTGGAGCCCAGAAGCGGAACGCTTTTTGCTCGAAAACGCGCCGGCCATCTAAGTCGGAAGGTTGGATTGTTGGAAGGGTGGGTTTATGTTAGAAACTCCCTCTTCCAACTTAATCCATTTAAATATCCAATATTAACCCAGGGGAAAATCATGAACCTTAATCTTATTGCGAATACGATTCGCGGACTCTCAATGGACGGTGTTCAAGCCGCGAATTCAGGACATCCAGGCATGCCAATGGGCATGGCCGATGTGGCCGCGGTACTGTGGAGCCAGTATCTGAAACACAACCCGGAAAACCCAGAGTGGGTCGACCGCGACCGCTTTATTCTTTCTTGCGGCCATGGATCCATGTTGATCTATAGCCTACTTCATCTCTCCGGCTATGATCTGCCGATTGAAGAACTCAAAAACTTCCGCCAATGGAACAGCAAAACGGCTGGCCATCCGGAATACGGCCACACCGTAGGCGTGGAATCCACGACGGGCCCACTCGGCCAAGGGCTCGGAAATGGCGTTGGAATGGCGATTGCCGAAGAAATGCTGGCCGCCCGTTTCAATACCGAATCTAAAAAAATAGTTGACCACTATACGTATGTCATCTGTTCGGAAGGCGAACTGGAAGAAGGCATTTCGAATGAAGTTTTCTCCCTCGCCGGAAATCACGGGCTAGGAAAAATGGTGGTGTTCTACGACGAAAACTTCATCTCCATTGAAGGCGATGTGCGCATCACCTACTCCGACGATGTCGTTAAGCGTATGGAAGCGTATCATTGGCATGTTCAAACCGTGGATGGACACAATCACGAGGAAATTCAGGCGGCCATTGAAGCGGCTCAGGCTGAAACCGAAAAACCATCGTTCATTGTCTGCAAAACTAAAATTGGTTTTGGTTCCCCGAATAAAGAGGGTTCTCACGATGCACATGGGGCTCCGTTGGGTGAAGAAGAAATTCTGCTCACCAAAAAAGCACTCGGCATTTCCGAAGAAAAATTCTGTGTTCCGCAAGAAGTGCGCGATATTTTCGCGGCTCGTCTTGACGAAATGAAACAGGTTGAAACCACTTGGAAGGCCGACTTTTCGGCATGGCGCACTGAAAACGCTGCGCTCTCCGCTCAGTGGGATGTGCACATGAAACAAGAAATTCCGGCTGACCTTGTTGAAAAGATGCCGATCTTTGAAAAAGCACTCGCCACCCGTGCCGCATCAGGAAACGTGCTGCAGGAACTCGCAAAAGAGTTGCCCTTCTTGGTCGGCGGATCTGCGGACCTCGCCGGTTCAAACAACACCTATCTGAAAGACTACTCCGATATTGGGAAAGATGCCTTTGAAGGGCGTAACTTCCACTACGGCGTACGTGAGATTGGAATGGGTGCCATCATGAATGGGATTCAGCTTCATGGCGGCTTCCGTATTTATGGGGCCACGTTCATGGTCTTTGCCGACTACCTCCGCCCGACTCTTCGGGTGGCTGCTCTGATGAACCTTCCGGTCATCTATGTGCTTACACATGATAGCTTCTGGGTGGGCGAAGATGGCCCGACTCATCAGCCCATCGAGACCATCAGCAGTTTGCGCATGATGCCTAACGTGACGGTTATTCGCCCAAGCGATCCAAAAGAAACGGGTTGCGCATGGAATGCCGCGCTCAAAAACACATCCGGCCCAACCGTTCTGTGTTTAACACGTCAGAACCTTGATGTGCTTGATCGCGAAAAATATAATATGGATAGCCTTTCTAAAGGAGCCTACACCATGTTCCAGAGTGGAGAAGGCACGCCAGACCTACTGATGATTGCCACTGGTTCCGAAGTGAAAATCACCCTGGATGCCGCTGAGAAAATTGCTGCCGAAGGCACGAATGTGCGTGTGGTCAGCATGCCGTCCCGCGAACTGTTTGAAGCTCAGGATGAAGCCTATCAGGACGAAGTGATGGCGGATGCCTGCAGCAAACGTATGGTGGTGGAAGCTGGCACCTCCTATGGTTGGGAAAAATACATTGGACGCCACGGCGTAAGCATCTGCAAGGATACGTTCGGCGCTTCTGCTCCGGGGGGATTGCTCGCTGAGAAGTTTGGTTTCACGGCGGATAATGTGTACACGAAAGCCAAGGAATTGCTTGGATAACCACTGAAAATTGCGTGGGGGCCCTTTGTGGCTTCCCCTTCTTTTTAGATGGGTAGCTTTGAGAGCCTCGTTTTCGGGGCTCTTTTTTGCTGTTGCGACCCGGCTACTGAGCAAAATGTTAAAAACTACCCGCGCGCGCGCTCCCGAGGTGTGCTAGGTTAATCTGCTAAATCATCGGTCTAACTGACTTAATTATAAGGGCATCAAATCATGCATCTGTATCCACTTAAATTTAAACCTGTGTATAAGGATTACCCATGGGGGAATACTCGCTTACCCGCGATGTTCGACCGCGAGGCACCAGAAGGCATCTATGCGGAGTCTTGGGAAGTGTCCACCCATCCAGATGGGGAGAGCGTGGTTGCGAATGGCGCATTTTCAGGGAAGACCTTGTCGCAGGTGTTGGCGGAGGCGGGTGCGGAAATTTTAGGCACTTCTGTGGAAGGCACCGACTTTCCTTTGCTGATTAAGCTGATTGATGCCGCACAGCCACTGAGCGTTCAGGTGCATCCAAATAATGGAAATGCTGAAGAGGTGCAGGGCGAGCCGAAAACCGAAATGTGGTATTTCCTCAATGAAGAGCCTTCGCAGATTTATTGCGGTCTGAAACAGGGTACCACGCGCGCCGATTTCATGAAGGCCATCGAAGACGAATCCTTTGAAGAAATTCTTCATGCTGTGCCGGCCGAAAAGGGCGGCGCGGCCTTTGTTCCTGGCGGTCGGGTGCATGCCATTGATGCCGGATGCCTGATTCTGGAGATTCAGCAAAACTCCAATACAACGTATCGCGTATATGATTGGGGCCGCGTTGGAAATGATGGCCAGCCGCGCGAGCTGCATGTGGATAAAGCGCTGCAGGTTATCGATTTTGAAGACACCGGGAATCCCGTGTGTACCCCGACCGACACCGGTTCCAATATTCGAAACATTTGCAGTTCCGACTATTTTATTCTGGAAGAGCTCTTGGTTGAAAAAGAACTGACACAGGTGGCCGATGGTTCAACGTTCCATGTTCTTTTTTCAGCAGATGGGGCCTTCAAAATAACCTATGCAGACGGTTCTGTTGAGGATGTTGCGAAAGGAACTTCGATTCTGATTCCTGCATCCCTTGGCCGCTATTCGTTGAGCGCAGAAGGGTGCATCGTTCTTAAAACATCGGTTCCCACCAAATAAGCCACGGAAAAGGGTCTGGTTGAGCGGTTCCGCAAGGGCCGCACGCCAGATGTTTCTGATTCGGTCGGTATCTCCGCAGCGTTGGAAGAGTTATTTTGTGAGCAGCGGATGGGGATGATTATTTTATCACGCCCTGATTTTTCCAAAAATCAACCGTCGGGATATTGCCGGCAATATTCGTAGAGCGCGAGCGAGGTTGCGGTCGCGGCGTTATAAGAAAAAGGCATGCCCCAGACGGGGATCTCAACCACGGCATCCAGCAGGGCCAAACAGGCGTCGGCCAATCCTTCCCGTTCGGAACCGATGATCAGCGCCGTCTTTTTGGGGAAGGCATAGTCCGAAAGTTGAGTGGAGTTCGTGGTTTGTTCCAAACCCACGAGAACATAGCCCTGTTGCTTTAGTTTTTTAAGAACCGGCGGAAGACTATTTTTGACCGTCAGTTTTACGCGTTCGGCTCCATCGCGTGCGATTTTGTTCACCAGCTTGGCCTGGCCCGTGGCAATGACTTCCTGAACCCCGCAGCATCCTGCCGTGCGAAAAATCGTGGAAAGGTTCGCATTGCTGCGTAAAGGGCTACACGCCACAATGAGCGGCCGAGGTTCTGCGAGTTCACGCGGGGGTTTGTGTCGTATATGTTCAAATCTCATGATCCGCAATCCAAATGGGGGCCAATTCATGGCGTGTGAGTAGGGTTAGAGTAACGAGTTAATCTATCCCACTCATTCCGGCAGGTCGACCCCGATTCGCGGGGTTATTGCGGATGTTTTTAATTCGGGGGATGATGCAACGACTCCGAATCGCGTTTTTTCCCGTCATGTTTAGCACCCCAAGTCGGTCGTATTTTGTTCGTTTTTTGCGGAATGAGCTATAGTTGAAAAGAATCTAAGAAGGGAGTCGGGCAGATGGCGGGGCAAAAAAAAATCCGGGATGCGATATCCCGGATTTGGTGAGTAGGGGCTGAATTATTCAGCGGCGTCGGTGGATTCGTCGGTTTTTTTAGGCCCTTTTTTGCCTCTACGCTTAGGGGCTTCTTCTTTGGAGAGTTCGCCATCGCCATCGACATCGAGTTCTGCAAATTTGGCTCGTGCCGCGTCTTCGTCAAATTCAACCCCTCGTCTTTCAGCGCGCGCTTGTCCGCGCTCAACAAACTGTTCGATGGTGATTGGTCCTTTAGGGCCGCGCGTTCCTTTTTCCTGCTGCTCGGTTTCTTCAGCCTGGGCAAATGCCGCGGTGGTGAGAATAACTGCGAGTGTGATTAGTTTTTTCATGGTGTATCTCCTTTAGTTACGGTGCAGCCTGTTAACGATTTTCGTATTGTTAGAAGCCAAACGCTGGGAGATGACATTTTATTGGATAGAATAAGATTACAGTTCTGTCATTTAACCGATTCAACGCCGTGGATTTTTCGGAGAGGAATGCATCCTCTTACTTATTACGGTTTCGTAATGCGCCCGAGATGTGTATTTTCTATCTCTATTATGGATAAGAGAAAAATTTTTAAAGCGGTTTTCCAATCATTGGAAGAGGAATTGCGGCGTCAGCTGAAGGGGCAGGCCATGGCGGCCGAAGGGGCGACGCATGCAGAATCGAAGGCGGAGACCAAGTGGGATACGTGTGGGCTGGAGCAATCCTACCTCGCGCGCGGTCTGGCGCAACAGTTTGAAAAGTTGGCGGGGCAGGTGGATGATCTGCGGACCTTCGTGGCGGCAGATTATGCCGGACGGGCCATCGATGTGGGCGCGTTGATTGAAACGGAGACCGATGGCTATACCGATGTGTTCTTCCTGTTGTATTGCGGGGGTGGCACTGAAGTTGAGGTGGATGGTCGCGAAATTACTGTGATCACGCCGGAATCGCCCGTGGGCGAAGTGCTGAAGGGGAAGATCGAGGGGTCGACCTATTCTTTTCGGGCGGGTATGGAAGGAACGATTCTTTCTGTGAGCTAAGGCCTCGCCTGAAAGGGTTCGGATGATTGATGGTTGTTTACGTTTCGTGAGATCCTCTTATCGGCCTCGCATTCCACGGAGTGGGTTCGCGCGAATCTAAAAAAGTGTTATCCAGTTGGTTGCAGATGTGAGATTGGGGTCCTGACGGCGCAGATGTTTGCTCCGAGGGGATCAACCCGTCGAGGCCATGAAACCAATCCGCCCGCCCGAAATCTCTGCCGAGCACGATATAACTCACCCTGAAAAAGTGCGGATGTTCTCGATGCCCGTTGAAACTTAAGGTGTAAAATGATGACGATGTGCTTGGGGGATCGGGCCCTGGCCCAACAGGATTCGGAAAGGGGCGGTTCCATGGATTGGAAAACGTATTTTTAGCCCCTGAAAAATAGGCGTAAAAACCTGCGAAAACTGTGCTTTACATGGAGAGGGGTGGTCCGTATAGTCCCGCTCTTACTTTTGAGAGAGAACTTTAATAACTAGGAGTCCATACCGATGGATCAAGTAGTAAAAGCTGAAATTAAAAACGAATTCAAGCGTGGAGAGCAGGACACCGGTTCCGTAGAGGTTCAGGTTGCGCTTCTGTCTGCCCGCATCAAAGAATTGACCGAGCACCTTAAAGGTCACAAGAAAGATCACAGTTCGCGCCGCGGCCTCATCATGATGGTTAATAAACGCCGCAAACTGCTTTCCTTTTTGCAGAAAAAAGACGATGCACGGTATAAAGATCTGATTGCTAAACTGGGTCTTCGTAAATAAGTCGTTTGACCGGATGTTCAATAATCCGTAATTCGTATGTATGCCCTTTATCACAAGTAAAGGGCTTGCTTCGTTTATAAACGCCGCCAGGGTGGTGGCCAACAACCAAGGAAAGGTGCGCTCTTCAGAAACTGAATAATATAAGGGCGCAATTATAGTTATGAAGGGTACAACTAAAGTAGAATTCGAGGTCGGTGGTAAGACCATGACCTTCGCAACCGGCCTTCTGGCCAAGCAAGCCCATGGTTCTGTAACGTGCGGTATCGGCGAAAATATTGTTTTCTCTGCCGTGACTGCAGCAAAAGAACCTCGCGAGGGATGCGATTTTTTCCCCTTGCAGGTAGAATACCGCGAAAAGTTTTATGCAGCCGGTCGTTTTCCGGGCGGCTACATCAAACGTGAGGCTCGTCCTTCTGAGAAGGAAATTCTCACCATGCGGGTTACAGATCGTCCGATTCGGACCCTGTTCCCAGACGACTTCCATCGTGAAGTTCAGATCAACAACATGCTTTTCAGCTGTGATGGCACACTCGACACCGACGTCCTCAGTGTCAATGCGGCTTCTGCGGCTTTAACGCTGACCGATCTTCCATTTGACGGCCCAATTGGTGCCGTTCGTATTGTCCGGAATGATGGCGAATGGATTGTCAACCCGACCCACGATCAGCTGGCCGACAGCGATCTGGACCTGACCTATTGCGGTGCCCGCGATAAAGTCATGATGATCGAAGGTTCTGCGCAGGAAGTTCCTGAAGCAGAATTCCTCGAAGCCATGAAAACCGCGCACGTTGAAGTGGTTAAGATTATTGACGGACAGCTCGAACTCCGTAAAGCCCTCGGCATGGACGAAAAAGTTTATGCTCCAGAACCTAAAGACACCACGCTGTTGGACAAAGCCCGCGAACTCGTTGGCGAAAAGTTCAAAGAACTGATGAAAATTGGTGGCAAGCTGGAACGGCAGGATGCTGTGACTGCGTTGAAAGCTGAGCTGAAATCGCAGATGGAATCTGAATTTTCAGAAATGACGGAGGACGAGTATTTCCACGCCTTCCATGCGCTGGAAATCGAAACCGTTCGTTTGAATGTAACCGAAGACGGCACCCGTATCGGTGGCCGCGGTATGCTCGAAATTCGCGACCTGGATTGTCAAGTTGGCGTTCTCCCGCAATTGCACGGTTCTGCTATCTTTGGCCGTGGCGAAACTCAGACCCTTTGTACGGTTACCCTCGGTACCAGCAAAGAAGGTCAGCGCTTTGATGCGGTTACTGGCGGCGTTAACGAAAAAAGCTTTATTCTGCACTACAACTTCCCGCCTTACTCCGTGGGTGAAGTGGGTCGTTTGGGTATGACCAGCCGCCGCGAAATCGGCCATGGTAACCTGGCGGAGCGTTCCCTCGCTCCTGTTATGCCGAAAGACTTCCCGTACACCGTACGTGTGGTTTCTGAAGTGATGGGATCCAACGGGTCTTCCTCGATGGGCTCCGCGTGTGGCGGTTGTCTGGCCCTGATGGATGCGGGTGTTCCGCTGACGGCTCCGGTTGCGGGAATCTCTGTGGGTCTGTTCACTGGACTTGATGGTTCTTCCACTCAGGTGATCGACATCCTCGGTGTTGAAGATCATTGCGGCGACATGGACTTTAAAGTCGTTGGGACTCGCAAGGGGATCACCGGTTTCCAAGTGGATCTGAAAATCCATGGTATGGATTGGGATCAGGTTGCTGAAGCGCTGGAAATTGCTCGTAAAGGACGTTGCGATATTCTGGACGACATGGAAAAAGTCATTGCTGCTCCACGTGAAGAGTTGGCTGCGACGGCACCGCGTATTACCACGGTTAAGATCGATCCGGAAAAGATCGGTGCACTGATTGGACCGGGCGGTAAGCACATCCGCGCGATCACGGAAAGTACTGGCGCTCAGATCGATATTCAGGAAGACGGCACGGTGAACATCTTTGCGATTGATGCCGATGCCATGGAATCGGCGATTCGCGAAGTGAATGCCCTGACCGCGGAAATCGAAATTGGCCGTACGTACCAAGGTAAAGTAATTGCCGTTAAGGACTTCGGTGCATTCGTTGAATGCATGCCGGGCAAAGAAGGCTTGGTTCATATCTCGGAAATGGCCAATGAGCGCATCGATTCTGTGGATGCAATCTGCAAGCCGGGTGATGCGATGACGGTGAAGTGTATCGACATCGATAACCAGGGCCGTATTCGTCTGAGTCGTAAAGCTGCGTTGAACGACGCTGCTGAAGCGGGCGAATAAATTCCAATCATTGGAATGGTAAAAAGGCGTCCTTCGGGGCGCCTTTTTTGTGGATGGTTGCGGTTGGAAAGATCGGGACAGAAAGTTATGGTTAGGGCATGAAAAAAATCGGTGTCATTGTAAATACGAAGCGCCCGCGGGCAGATCATGTGCTGAGCGAGTTGCGCAGGCGGGCCAATGTGCACGGATTTAAACTATTTGCTGAACGGGCTGATATGGCTGAAAAACTTGGCGCGGAGTATCTGCCGGTATCCGAGTTTGGGAAAAAAGTGGATGTGGCTTTGGCGCTGGGAGGCGATGGTACGGTGCTTTATACGGCGCGGGCGCTGCATGGCTCCAATATCCCAATCATGGGAATTAATTTGGGTAGCCTAGGTTTTTTAACCAGTGTCGGCGATACAGAAATCTTCCAAGCCTTGGACGTTATTGCCCAGAAAACGTACAAAGTCTCTGAGCGCGATGTGGCAGATTGTCGTATTTTTCGGGGCGATGTGCAACTGGGGGAAGAGCATTCGTTGAATGATATCGTTCTGGGGTGGGGGGCTTCCTCGCGCATTGTAACCCTGAAGCTGGTGGTGGATGGGGAGCAAGTGGGCACCTTTATGTGCGATGGCATGATGGTTTCGACGCCTACCGGGAGTACGGGGCACTCGCTTTCAGCTGGGGGGCCAATTCTTCATCCGGGCGTCGGTGGTTTTTGCATTAATGTCATTTGTCCGCATACGCTCAGCTCGCGTCCGCTCATTGTTCCGAATGAAAGCCTGATTGAGATTGAGGTCGCGAATGCGGCCAAAGAACTGATTCTTTCCATTGATGGGCAGGATGAATTTAAGATTGAACGCGGCGACCGAATTGAAATTCAGCGTAGCCCGCATCGGGTTAAGTTTTTGCAGCTTCAGGATCATAGCTATTTCTCGGTGTTGGCCCAGAAGTTACATTGGCGAGGCTCCTCGTTGTAGCAACCGCTTAAACTCCGTCGCCGTTGAGTCATCAATTGCGCGAATCGGTAGGCCGATCGTATTCGGGTCCGCGGCTTGTATTCATCGGGTATGCTCGGATCAGGAAAAAGTTGATCATAAATTGAATCGGCATTTAGGCGGGGGGTGCTATCTTTTCTTTCGTATGAGTACGATACTGAACCAAGTCAGCATGAGACTTCCTGCAATTTTACTGCTGGGGGTTTCCTTGCTTTTCTGGGGCTTTTATGACCGCTATGAGTCGGTGAGTTCGCTCCTGCTGGACTCCCCCGATTTAAGTGAGGCTTTTTTAGTTCAGGGCGATTGTTCGGAAACCAACGGCATCATTTCCCTGAATGTTCCTGCGGGGGGGAAGGGTGCGCGGGTCCGATTTCAGCTCCCGTATGCTCCCGAATATAAATTTATTCGACTCACCGGTCGCATGCGTATAGAAAATGTGGTTCAGGGTAAATTAAGGTGGAGCTGTGCCCGACTGCTCTTGATTCAGCGCGACACGAAGGGGAAGTGGATTCCGACGTCCCACGCACTGTATGCCGAAACGGGGACTGCCGACTGGGTCGATCTGGTTGGCGAATTTGAAATCATTCCAGGGGCGGAGCGCTTTGAGGTGGTACTCGAGCAGGTCGGAAAATCCGGTCGAGCCGATTATTCCAATATCACAGCCCAGGCCATTCGGGTGCGTGCTTCCTTTTTCTGGTTTCGGTTGGCTTTTACAGGGGCCTGGATCCTCCTGGGTTTGCTCTATCTTAAACGCTGCCGATTGGATCACCGCAGGCTTCGGATTCTGATTCTACTGAATACCATGGCCATTCTCTTTGGCACTCTGATACCTAGCGCGTGGATTTCGGATGCTTCCGCGACGATAAAGGAATATGCAATGAAGACGGTTGAACGCTCGTCGGAGGCGCGTACGGATTTTTCATTTGGAAAAACGCCAAAAAATACTATTTCTGAACAGGATATTCAACGGGTTGAAGTGTTCACCGATCTGGTGAATGAAGCGCATAAGGCGGGGCATTTCGTTTTGTTTGGTTCGCTCTGTTTTCTGGTCTATTGCTCGGCTTGGCTGGAAAAACAGCATCCAGTTTTTTATCTAAAAGTGGTACTCGATATTCTGTTGTTCGCGGCGATCAGCGAGGCGCTCCAGTATCTAACGAATGACCGTCAGCCCGGGGTTCTCGATTGGCTGATCGATATCTATGGCATGCTGTTGGCCTTGATCTGTTTTTTATTCGTACGGTTCGTTTCCGCGGTGCTTCCCGCGTCTGGGCGAGCGTAAGTCCAGCTTCTCATTCAAATCGGTAGGCTCGATCTTGATTTACCTCTGGTTGACTGGGTTTGAGGAAGGATTTTTCGCTCAATCAACGAGATTTATCGAGCCATATCGGTTCTAAAAAACATCTTAAAATCATAGCAATCGCCCTGCTTTCGCTGACCGGTGCAGGCGATGGGTACGTACGTTGCTATGTGATCGTAAATATCAAGGCATTGTAAATGAGCTGTTTGCGTGATTTTTCGCACCTGAAGATGCGTCAAAAAGTCCGATTTTTAATATTCAAATGGTCATTTAAATATGTGGGTTAAGATCATTTCGGCATTTGACTTGTGGGGGGGCGGTTCTTAGTATCTCCCTTTTTTAAGTAATAGATGTGTCATAGGAGTTTTTATGAAATTTTATTGGTATGTTTCGGGGCTGACTATTGCGGGTTTGCTGGTATTGAATGGTTGCAGCTCGTTGCCCTCCGTTGGACCTGATTATGTGGAGCCCGAGTTGGAGATTCCAGATGCTTGGCATGAAGCGGTTCAGGATGAGTTTAAATCGGGCGAACCCGATTTGCAGACGTGGTGGACGGTCTTTAACGATCCCACATTGAATATGCTCATCGAACGGGCCTCTACCAATAACTTAGACCTCAAGACGGCCGTGGCACGGATTGAACAATCCGCTTCGTTGCTTGGGGTGAGTGCCAGTCAGTGGTGGCCGGAACTTTCGGCCGGCGGATCGGCGAGTACCTATAAGATTACTCAAGCCAACACGTACGGCGGCGCAATTGATCGCGAGGGCGAACTCTATGACGTCGGGATTTCCATGGCGTGGGAGCTGGATCTGTGGGGCCGTATTCGCCGTTCTGTTGAATCGGCCGATGCCTCGTTACAGGCATCTGTTGAAAACTATCGAGATATTCTCGTGGTGCTCTATTCCGATATTGCCCTGAACTACATCAATGTACGCACGCTCCAAGAACGGATTCACTATGCGGAAAACAACCTGGAAGCACAGAATGAAACGTTAACACTAACGAAGAATCGCTTCGACTCAGGCCTGGTTCCTGCACTGGATGTTTCGCAATCACAGCTGAACCATTCGCGCACCCAATCGGTGATCCCGCCGCTTAAACTGGAGCTGGTGGAAGCGATCAACCGCCTGAGTGTGCTGATGGGAGAAATGCCCTACGCGCTCTATAAAGAACTGGAAGAAATAAAACCTATTCCAACGGTTTCCGGTGATCTGATCGTGGGTGTTCCGGCCGACTTGCTTCGCCAGCGTCCGGATATCCGCCGCGCTGAGCGCGAGTTGGCATCGCAGCATGCATTGATTGGGGCGACTAAAGCGGAGCTCTATCCCACCTTATCGTTGCCCGGATCGCTTGCGGTTCAAACCTCCGGTAGTGATCTGTTCACGGGAGACAATTTGTACTATAGTTTCGCTCCTCAGTTGCGGTGGAATCTATTTAATGGAAAGCGTATTCGCAGTCAGGTGAATGCGGAAGAAGCGGGGACGAAAGCCGCGCTTTATACCTATGAACAAGCCCTGCTTCTTGCATTGGAAGAAGTGGAGTATCAAATGGCGGCTTATGCCAATGAAACTGACCGTGCAGGCTTTTTGGATGTTGCAGCGGCTTCCGCAGAACGATCCGTTGAGCTCGTGACAGAACTCTATACCTCTGGTCTAACGGATTTCCAAAATGTACTCAATATGGAGCAAGCGCTGCTGGATCAGCAGGATCAGCTCGCATTGAGCAAGGGCCTGATCAGTGCCCACCTCGTGGGAGTCTATAAAGCGCTGGGCGGCGGATGGGATATGAGCGCCGAGGAGGAATAAAGCCCATGCGCTCATTTTTGGCGGCCTTTGTGAAGGGCCGTTTTAGCCTGATGTTATTTATGATTGTGGCTATGTTTTTTGTGGTTCCGTTGGTGGGGCATGATCAGGGCGTGATTAGTCAGGTCCTTGGCTGGTTCAGCATCGCCGTGTTGGTCAGCTGTCTTCGGGCCATTGCGCGTACCCGTCGTTTTTTTATTTTCATGGTGTTGCTCACGGTAGTCAATGTGCTGCTGGGGGGCGCGGATATTGTCGTAGACAGTGATAATCATGGATTTATGATGGCGGTGCTTATTTCTCGGGTCGTCTACTTTGTGCTTGTTTTTATAAGTATTATGCAGTTTGTGCTCAATGATGAGCCGATCAGTGGGGATAAAATCTGCGGAGCAATTTATGCCTACCTTCTAATGGGACTCATCTGGGCCTTTGTCTATGCGATCTTTTATGAGATGGACCCGGACAGTATTTTGGTGCCAATGGAATGGGTGAACTCGGAGAAGATCAATAGTTCTTGGTCGATCTATTTCAGCTTCACCACGCTGACCACCTTGGGCTATGGAGATATCACTCCGCAGACCCCGCTCACGCAATCCTATGCGGTCATGCAAGCGGCCATTGGGCAGATTTTCCTCGCGGTCATTATGGCGCGTTTGATTGCATTACATATTTCGAGCAATCAAAGCGCGGAGGATTAAAGCAACGGGGTTGCAGGTTGAACGAATGGGCTATGAATTCGCCGGTTGAGGAGCGAGGTCGGGGAGCGAATCCACATCCACCGTTTCCATCCAGCGCTTCAGCGCGTGCCAGCCATCGAGACCGATGAGGTCATTGAAATAGTGAAAGCCATCGCCGTAGTCTGGATCGGTGCAGGTCTCAATGCTCTGCAATAAATCGACATAATTTCTTCGGCGGCAATACTCCGCCGCCGCCTGTTGGCAAATGCCCTCATGAACCCAGAGCGGTGCATTTTTTAACCGAGGGAAATATTCATGGATCAGGTCGTGCATGAGTTCGTGCGTAGCGGCAACCCGGAAGGTTTCATCGTGCAGGTGGTCAATGATGTAGATGGTTTCCGAAGAATCTTCAGGGCTCGTTTTCCAGCTTCCGAAAATTCCGCGTTTCACCAGCATGGTCTGTCGACTGTAAAGCCCCCGAATGGAGACCGGAGAATCGCTTTTGCGTAGATCTTCAGAAAGGATATTCATTTCATTGCGGTCCACGAGTTTAAGCTGGGGTATGGATTGTAGGACCAAGCCGGTCCATGCCTCTAGTTGTCGTCGGGCGATATCATAATGTTTCAACGCCATAGGTTCCGTGGCAACCTCCCAGCGCCGGCAAGTCCGACAGATAATGCGGCCATCGCTGAGCTCCGTGGGATGCGAGGCCGGAAGCCCACAGGAAAAGCAGGTTGGGCTGTTTTTTACGCACGAGGAGCAATAGTTGTGTTTTGAGATGTTAAATCCATCGTGAATGGCCTCTCGGCAGACCTCGCAACGGGGCAACGTGGTATTAAAACATTTATTGCTGCAGTATGTTTTATGTTCAACCTCGATGTATTTCCCGCGAATCACGGTGTTGCATTTGCTGCAACGGGGGCGCAACTCGTCCACACATTCCTGTGAACAACACTTATAGCCTTCATAGGTCCAGTATTTTTGGGGGAGATCTTTATGGCAGACACTGCACTCAACGGGATGCGCTTGAGCCTGAACCATAACCGCACCAAGAAGGGCGGCGGCAAAAAATCTTCTGGAAAATAAAAAGGGCACGTGCGGAATGCTATGCAAAAAGGCTAGAAACTCAACGCCTAAAGCACTTTTTCATTTGGGTTACTTTATTGCCAGACAATGAATACTTCTTTTTAGTTCCAATGATTGGAATAACGAGCATAGAATCTTTTTAACTGTTGAAAGGGTGAAATTATGGCAGATAAACAAAATATGGTGATTTCAGTAATGGCCCACGATCGCCCAGGTATCGTGGCCGAAGTAACCGAAGCAATTAGTGCGCTAGGGGGAAACTTGGCCGACCTGCGGGAGTCGGTCCTTTGCGACTATTTTACGATGATTCTCGTGGCAAGCTTCCCGAAAGAGATCTCTGCCGAGACTGTTGAGCAGACGATGGCTAAAGAAACGGCCTCGCGGGTATCCGTGCAATTGGCGGAAGGCTCGCTGACCGATGAGAAATCATCCGAGCACGTTTATGTGCTCTCTGCCGTTGGGCGCGATCGGGTGGGGCTTGTGGCCCAAGTTTCGCGCTTTTGTTGCGACCGAAATGTCAACATCCTCGACCTGGCCTCTCATGTGGATGCTGAGCAGTATACCATGATGCTGCAGATCGACCTCGCCGATATCCAATCCTTGGACGACTTTAAAGCGGAGCTTTCCAGCTTCGGGAACGACAGCGGCCTAAACCTTGTGCTCCAGCATAACGATATTTTCCGCGCCACCAACGAGATTTAATTATGATTCGACCCGACCAAATTCTGAAAACTGTAGAAATGATCCAGAAGGAAAATCTGGATGTGCGTGCGGTAACCATGGGCATTTGCCTGCTGGATTGTCGAACGGGCGATGTTGAAACCACCGCTCAAAATATGGGCGACAAAATTAAAGAGCTCGCCGGGAACTTTGTGGAGACCTGCGACCGTATTGGCGGAAAGTATGGTGTGCGGGTCGTAAACAAGCGCATTTCTGTGACTCCGATTGCGCATGTGGGCGCCGGATTTTCCCGCGAAGGTTTTGTGCGTTTAGCGAAGGCGCTCGATGCCGCCGCAACGGAAGTGGGGATCGATATCCTTGGCGGTTATTCTGCCAATGTTGAAAAGGGCATGAATAAGGGGGATTTGAGCCTGATTCAATCTGTGCCCGAAGTGTTGGCGACCACCTCCCGCGTATGTTCTTCCATCAATGCCGGTTCCACGCGGCATGGTCTGAATATGGATGCCGTGGCCATGCTGGGCGAAACCGTGAAAGCGGCCGCTACAGAAACGGCCGATACCCACGGATTTGGAGCCGCAAAATTGGTCATCTTTGCCAACCAGCCGGGAGATAATCCCTTCATGGCCGGTGCCATTCATGGGTTAGGCGAGGCGGAAGCAGTCATCAATGTTGGTGTCAGCGGGCCCGGTGTGATTGCCCGCGCACTTGAGCGCAAGATTGAGGAATATGGAGCTGAAAACCTGGGCCTCGACGATCTCGCCGAAGAAATTAAGCAGGCCACCTTCCGCGTTACCCGTTGTGGCGAGCTGATTGGTCGCCAAGTGGCCGAAGCGCTCGGTCTTCCCTTTGGCGTGGTGGATCTTTCTTTGGCACCAACGCCGTTGGTGGGGGATTCGGTCGGAGAAATTTTAAATATTCTCGGGGTGGACGATGTCGGGGCACCGGGCTCCACGGCCATTGTGGCCCTGCTGAACGATGCCGTCAAAAAGGGGGGATCCTTTGCGTCCCAAAGCGTGGGCGGTTTGAGCGGAGCCTTTATTCCGGTCATGGAAGATGCTGTGTTGGCCGATGCCGCCGAACGGGGATGCCTGACGCTCGAAAAGTTGGAAGCCATGACCTGTGTTTGCTCGGTCGGTCTCGATATGGTGCCGATCCCCGGCGATACATCTGCGGAAACTATTGCCGCCATTATTGCGGATGAACTGATGATCGGCGTCATTAATTCCAAAACCACTGCTGCTCGCCTGATTCCTGTTCCAGGAAAAGCGGCCGGCGACTTTGTCTCGTTTGGTGGGCTCTTTGGTGAAAGTGTGGTGCTTCCCGTTCGAAATACTGGAAAGTCATCGCGCTTTGTGAAGTTTGGCGGGCGGATTCCAGCTCCAATTCATAGCTTGAAAAACTAATTCGGTTGCACGGTTGGAACTGGGTAGACCGAAGGACGGAGGGTAGGAAGAATAAGAACGATTAAACGCGGAGGTTGGATCATGAAAAAATGGTGGATGGTATGTTTTTTAATGGTCTTTGCGGCGTGGATAGCGGCGGAGCCGAAGAGGGAGGAGACGCAGATGGAAAAGGCAATATTTGCAGGCGGTTGTTTTTGGGGCGTTGAAGGGCTTTTTGAAGAGCTGGATGGCGTGCAACAGGCGGTGTCGGGCTATATCGGAGGCCATACAGATTTCCCAACCTATCAAGACATTTGCTACAAGAATACGGGCCACGCCGAAGCGGTTGAAGTGGCGTATGATCCAGCGCAGGTTTCCTATGAAGCGTTATGTTTGTACTTTTGGCGACTGCACGATCCGACCACGGTCAACCGTCAGGGTCCGGATCGGGGCACGCAATATCGTTCGGCCATTTTCTATCTGAATGAGGAGCAGAAACAGATCGCTGAAAAAGTAAAATCGGAAGCCCAGAAAAAGTGGAAGCAACCCATTGTGACCGAGCTGGTGCCCGCAACGACATTCTACCGTGCGGAAGAGTACCATCAGAACTACTTTAAAAAGCACGGCCCGCACGGTTGCCACTATCTGCGAGATTAACCTCGTTTATGGAATCTGAAAATGACGTGAACGTGGTGCCCGAAGGGGAGACCCCACGAATAGATCGGCCTCCAAGGGTTTCGGGAGCCGTCTGGCGTGGATGGCTTATAACGTCCATTTTTTTTAATGGATACGAATTTTAATACGTTGAAAGGGTTGGAGGGCTGCTGGTTTTCTTTGAGGACTTTTGTGGCCATCATTTCGCGTTGATTGTGGTAAATATAGAGTGAGTTTTTGGAAATTGAAAGGGCAGAGCGTGGCGGGGATTTTTGATGTCAAAAAATGAAGATTATAGCGCGGGTGAAGAGCTGGCGAATGCCATAACCCACGGCATCGGATTTTTTATGGGCATTGCAGTGCTGGTGATTCTGGTGGTTTTTTCCAGTCTTCGGAAGGGGCCTTGGGAAATTGTGAGCTGTTCGGTCTACGGGGGCACCTTCATTTTGCTTTATCTGGGCTCAACGCTTTATCACTCGTCCCGAAAACCGAAGGTGCGGAGGGTGATGAAGATCATCGACCACTCCGCCATCTATTTGTTGATTGCCGGAACGTATACTCCTCTTGCGCTGGCTCCATTGCGTGGAGTGACGGGTTGGAGTCTATTCGGAGCCGTTTGGGGATGTGCACTGGTCGGAATCATCTTCAAGGTTTTCTTTACGGGGCAGTTTAAAGCATTATCGCTGATCAGCTATCTGTTGATGGGGTGGGCCTGCATCTTTGTCATTAAACCGCTTTTTCATGAACTCAATACAACGGGTTTTGTATTTCTGGCCGCGGGGGGGCTTTGTTATTCTGTGGGAGCCATTTTCTATGCTTGGAAGTCGCTCAAGTGGTCTCATGCGGTGTGGCATCTGTTTGTGCTTGCCGGCAGCTTGTGCCACTTTTTCAGTATCCTTTTCGGGATTGTCCTCTAGTGCTGGGGGGAGGGCAATCGAGGAAAACGTCTGCCCAGAGGAAAAAGTGCGTGCGTTAAGCGGTGGGGCTAGGTAAAACAAGTTTCGATTTGAATATAAAAGGGAGTAAGAGTATGGACATTAAAATTGAGCGCGCACTTTTGAGTGTATCTGATAAGGCTGGAATTTTGGATTTCGCGCGCAACCTGCACGATATGGATGTGGAACTGCTTTCCACCGGCGGTACTGCCAAAGCACTTCGCGAAGCCGGCATTCCGGTTAAAGATGTCTCTGAATTTACTGGATTCCCCGAAATGCTCGATGGCCGCGTTAAAACGCTCACTCCGCAAGTTCATGCGGGTATTCTCTTCATGCGCGATAACGAGGAACACGTGAAAACCATGATGGATCATGGACTGGGTCAGATTGATCTCGTGTGTGTGAACCTTTATCCCTTCGAAGAAACCATCGAAAAAGAAGGGGTCACGCTTTCGGAAGCCATTGAACAAATCGATATTGGCGGCCCCACCATGATCCGCTCCGCTGCCAAAAATATGAAGTATGTGACTGTGGTAACCGATCCGGCCGACTATGCGCAGGTGATCCACGAAATGAAATCGAACCAAGGGGCCACCTCCGAGCCGTTCCGTTTTGTGCTCGGCCAGAAAGTCTACGCTCGTGTGGCGGAATATAACGCATCCATCGCGACCTACCTTGCGGAGCAGGTGGCTGAACAGAACCTTTCTAGACCATTTATTAAATCGTACTCCGATGGAACGGAGCTTCGCTATGGCGAAAATTCCCACCAGAAAGCTTGGCTCTATAAAGATGCGGAATCTCGCGAATCGACCATTGCGCTGACGGATGTGCTACACGGAAAGGGGATGAGCTATAATAACTATGTGGATGGCGATGGCGCATTGGAAGCGGTGAAAGATCTTTCCGGAAAGCCCGGCGTTGCCGTAATCAAGCACACGAATCCCTGTGGCTATGCCACCGGCGAAACGCTGGCGGAAGCTTTTGAAGCGGCCTGGGCCGGTGATCCGGTTTCGGCATTTGGTTCTGTGATTGCGGTCACGCAGCAGATCGATCTCGAAACGGCAAAGTGTTTGGATGGGCGCTTTATCGAAGCCATCATTGCTCCCGGCTATGCGGAAGATGCGCTGGATCATCTGATGAAGAAAAAGAATCTGCGTATCCTGAAGTTGAAAAAACCGATGGGTAAAGCTCTACCACAACGGATGGTGAAACAGATTAATGGTGGTTTGTTGGTGCAGGATCTCGATACTGAAATTCTCGAAAGCTGGAGCGTACCGACCAAGGTTCCATTTGCTGAAAACAAGAAAGAGCTCGCGCTCTTCGGTATTGCCGCGGCCAAACACACCAAGTCCAACGCAATTGTGCTGGTGCAAGAATACAAAGCGGGTCAGTTCCGCGTGCTTGGCATGGGGGCTGGACAGCCGAACCGAGTGGATGCGCTGAAAAAACTCTCCGTTGCTAAAGCGGTTGAAAATCTGAAGACGGAGAATCCGGAAATCACAGCGGAGGAAATTCAGCAGGTCATCGGCGAATGCGTCTTTGTTTCTGAAGCCTTTTTCCCCTTTGCCGACAGCATTGATGCCGCCAGCGAAATGGGCGCGAAGTTTATTGTGCAGCCGGGAGGTTCCATCCGCGACGAGGAGGTCGTGTCGGCGTGCAATAAGTACGGGATTGCTATGGCCATGACCAATATGCGCCATTTCAAACACTAAAATTTTTCGCGGCTTTTAGCCCGTTTTAGAAAAGGCCCTTTTCATCAAGAAGGGCCTTTTTTGTTGGTCCCATTAACTCCCGTCCACATGGAACTGGTTTTTAGACCTGCTGTGGGAGGAATCTTCCAACTGTGTTTTTGGGAAGGAATTATATTGAATCTTCTGCTTGCATTGATTTCGGATGCGGGTATAAACACGCCTTCGTTTTGCGAAACCGTTCAATCGGATTTCGTTGATTCGGGGTTTAACTCTTGCGATGGGCGCGGGATTGACGCCCCGCTAACTGGAGAGAACCGGAACCATGAACGTTCCGGTGTATGGACGATTGGTTAATCGTCTCTCCACATTGTGAGAGGATAGTATGAAATTCACCGAATTGGGCCTAAGCCCCGAAACCCTTAAATCTGTTGAAGCCCTTGGCTTCGAAACCCCGACTCCGATTCAGGAGCAGGCGATTCCCATCCTGCTGAAAGGCGATAAGGACTTCGTGGGGCTGGCTTCGACCGGAACCGGAAAAACGGCGGCCTTTGGGTTGCCGTTGTTGGAACTGGTTGATCCAAACAATAATATGCCACAGGGCATCATTCTTTCGCCAACCCGCGAGCTCTGCCTGCAGATTACCGACGACCTGAAAAAATTTGCTCGTCACCAGAATGTGAAAATAACGGCGGTGTATGGCGGCTCCAATATTGCCACCCAGATGCGCGACCTGAAGCGCGGAACACAAATTATTGTGGCCACGCCAGGACGTCTGCTCGATCTGATCGAGCGCCGTGCGGCGAAGCTCGATGATATTGCGGTGGTGGTGCTCGACGAAGCCGACGAAATGCTGAACATGGGCTTTAAGGATGAGCTGGATGCCATTCTTTCGAAAGCTCCCGAAAGTCGCGTAACGTGGCTCTTCTCGGCCACCATGGCTAAAGGCGTTTCCCGTATTGCCCAGAACTATCAGACCGATCCCATTGAAATTTCGGTGGGCGGACGCAATGAAGCCGCGGCAAATATCGAGCATTTCTGTTTCATGGTTCACGAGCGCGATCGGTATCAGGCCGTGAAGCGGATTCTCGACTACCTCCCCGAAATCTATGGTCTCATTTTCTGCCGGACCCGTGCGGAAACTCAAACCGTTGCCGATAAGCTGATGGCCGATGGCTATTCTGCGGAAGCTCTGCATGGGGAACTTTCCCAATCCCAGCGCGATTCAGTGATGCGTAAATTCCGCCAAAAGAACGTCCAAGTGCTGGTGGCCACTGATGTGGCGGCCCGCGGGATTGATGTGGATGATATTACCCACGTGATTCATTATAAACTTTCCGATGAAGTTGCGGCCTATACGCATCGTAGTGGCCGTACCGCCCGTGCAGGTAAGTCCGGAGTATCCATTGCCCTGATCAATATGCACGAGCGCCGTCGCATTGCTGAGCTGGAGCGCCGTAACAACATCCAGATCAAGCTGGAAAAGATTCCGGATGCCAAAGCCATTTGCGAAAATCAGTTGCTGGCCTTAATTCATCGCGTCATCGAAGTGGACGTGAAGGAAGATGAGATTGCCGACTATCTTGCGCCGGCGTACGAAGCCCTTTGTCAGCTCGACAAAAAAGAGATCATCAAACGTTTTGTAGCCGTTGAGTTTAATCACTTCCTCGACTACTACCGCAATGCAACCGACCTGAATGCCAAAGCGACGGCCCCTCGCCGTGAGCGTCAAGCCGGGCAGCAACGTTCGGATAATCAGAAGCGTAATCGTCGCATGGAAGCGTACGATACCAAGCGTTTCTCCATTAATGTGGGTCGCGTTCACAATGTGAATGCGGGTGCGATTGTTCGTTTGGTCTGTGAAAACAGTGGAATTAAATCCAACGCCATTGGCGCCATTGATTTGGGGAAAGATACCTCCTTCTTTGAAGTTTCAAAAGAAGCGGCGAACGATATCCGCAAAGGTATGGAAGATCTGGATCTGGACGGCCGTAAAGTGAGCGTGCGTGCTGCCAGTGGTCAGGGCGGCGGTGGACAAGGCGGTCGTTCTAGCGGGGGTCGTTCTAGCGGCGGCCCTTCTAGCGGCGGTCCTCGGGGTGGACCGCGTGGCGGTCCTCGTGGAGGGGATCAGCGTAGCGGAAGACCGCAGTATAAGCGCAACCGCGACTAGTCAGAGCACGGAATAAAATACGCATTCGGTGCATTTTATATGCCCGATGAAATAGAGATCGCTTATCGAAAGGTAAGCGATCTTTTTGTATGTACGCTTCATGTGCCCGGGATTCCCACGATGCAGGGGCGTCTGCTCGCGGACTCCCTTGCTATTGCTGTTTTTCGAGTTGCTCCAGAAGATCCTTAAAGGGGATGTGGGCGCAGCAGTTGAAGAGGGGGTTTCCTCGGAGTGCGCGCTGCGCGGTAATGGCCGGCGAGTTGAGGCCGCAGAGGAAGCGGGCCTGCTGGCGGGGTTGGCCAAGCGCATTGGAATTGTGATGAGCGAGCTCGGTGATTTGGGTCAAAATAGCCGGGTCAATCGGAGCCGTATTTCGTTTGGGTAATGCGGCCGGGGCATCTCCTTTGCAAATGCCACAATGTCCACACGGGGGGATGGGCTCGCCAAAGTAGTCGAGCAATCGGTTGGTGAGACATTGGTCTTCTTCAACATAGGCCACCATGGAATCGATTCGATCAATTTCCAGCTGTTCATGCTGGTTGAACAGGTCGGCCAGTTTTGTGCAGAGTTCTGACCGATCCACGTTGGATTGCACTCGTTTAAAGCGTTGGCGATAGCCGGACATTTGTAGGGTAATGAATCCCTTTTCTTGGAGGCTCTCAAAGGCGCGCAGGACCACATCACGCGGTTGGCCTGCCTGTTCGATGGCGGCCTCCATATCGAGTGTGATCCATTTTCGCGCTTTCTTGCCGCAAGTGAAGAGCTTGCGTAAAAAGGCGGCCTGATTTTTGGAATAGGTCGCGAGAATTTTAGCACCGGTTTTATGGGCCTCAAATCGGATATCGCTGTAATAGTAGCCATCAAACGCAATGATGCCGAAGAGTTCAAGGTGTGTGAGCAGGGTGCTCACCACGAGTTGGCGGATATCATGGGTTTTAGAAAGTTCGCGGGCCGTGATGTCGATCTCATCGCCCGCATTAAGCAACTCGTCCACGAGCGTGGTGATGTTGGCTTTAGCCGGCGTGTCGCCATAGACAAAGTTTTCCAGCGTGGTGCAATCGTCGGCGCAGGCAAAGAGCTCGCAGAGGGCGGGTTTCCCATCGCGTCCGGCGCGCCCAGTTTCCTGAAGATAGCTTTCGAATCCTTTGGCCAGGTGGTAGTGGTAGACATAGCGGATATCCGCTTTATCGACCCCCATGCCAAAGGCGATGGTGGCGCAGATGATTGGAATTTCACTCGCCATGAATTTTTCTTGAGTCGCGGTGCGGATTTCGGTCTTCAGCCCGGCGTGGTAGGGCGCGGCATTAAATCCATTTTGGCAAAGGAGCTGGGCGATCTGTTCCGCATCTTTCTGCAAGTGGACATAAATGATGGTGGAGCCCGCAGGGCGTTCGTTGAGCCGTTTCAATAAAAGTTGATTGCGTTCCTGGCCGTGGCAGCCGGTTACGCGAAATTCTAGATTGGGGCGGTAAAACCCAGTGTTGATCACATCGGCCGGTTGAATTTTGAAGGCCGTCGCCATGTCGTTGGAAACTTTTTGGGTGGCGGTGGCGGTGAGGGCGAGCACCCGCTCAACGTTGAGCGATTCAATGGCTTTGGTCAGCTTGAGATAGTCTGGGCGGAAGTTATGACCCCAAGCCGAAATACAGTGGGCTTCGTCGACGGCCAACAGGCTGATCTGTTGCCCGCGAATCAGGTTGAGAAAGCGTTCGTTGGTGAGTCGTTCCGGCGAAATGAAGAGCAGTTTTAATTCGCCCTTGCGGATGGCATTGGAGACCGTGCGATATTTTTCTTCGGTCAGACTGGAATCGAGCCGTTCCGCCTGGATATTTTTGGCCTGCAGGCTGTCAATCTGATCTTTCATCAGTGCGAGTAGGGGCGAGATGACGAGCGTCAGACCGGGGAGTAGGAGGGCGGTGAGTTGATAGCAGAGACTTTTGCCCGATCCCGTGGGAAAGATGGCTGCGGCACTGCGGCCAGCCAGGAGGATTTCAATGGTTTCTTGTTGGCCTGCGCGAAAGGTATCGAATCCAAAATGCGATTGGAGAAGCTCGGTGGGGGTGGTGGTCATAATGGAACTCCTTACTCTCTTTCTTTCGATCAGGGTTAGGCAGGAAAAGGTAAGTGATCGTGGCATAAACACAAGGGGCAATGCGGGCTGAGCGGGGCTTTATTTATGACCGAATTTAAAATGTACAGAATGTCTTTGCGGTCTTCTTTTAATGATGCAGACTTCGTGTTTGTCGTCGACTCTATATGGGCCGTAAATAGTTGCTTTTTGGTGATGATGTAAGAGGATGGCGGAGTGAAGCGTTTTAGCACCTTAAATAGGAGAAAATAATGAAATGGATTAAGCATATAACCGTGGTTGCTGTTCTTGCATCGACGGCATGGCATGCGCATGCCGCAATGGAAAAACCGGTGGTGATAGATGGCGCGATGTTATCGATCACCGTATCCGACTTTCATGGTCTGATCGATGAAGTGGGTGGGGTAATCGAAAAAATACAGCCGGGGATGGGGGGTATGCTGAAAATGATGCTCGGCATGCAATTGGGCGATCCCGCTCTAACCGGCATTCCGGTGGGGAGCGGTTTGTCTGTGGTTGCATTGGATAAGACTCAAGTCTTCGCCGTGATTGAAGTGGCCGAAGCGCAGTCGGCGTCCTATCTCAGCCTGGCTCAGTCCAAAGGCTTGCAGGCGAACTATACGAATGGGGTATTGGTGCTGGCTTTATCGGAGGAAATCCTGGCCAAAGGGATTGAGCAAAGTGACGCCGTAAAAAACATCCTATTGGCTAAGCGTTCGCCGACCCTGCGGATTGCCCTGCAGCCGGGACTCATCCTAGATCAGAACCAGGAGGCCTTGGATGGGTTCATGCAGATGTTACCCAACCTGATGGGACAGGGTATGATGCAACAGCCGGGCGCAACGTTGGATTTAGCGGAGAGCGTAACGAAGTTGATAGAAGGCGAGTTGCGCGTGCTGCTGTCTTTGGCCGAGCAGTGCGATAAGGTGGAGGTGGTCTTTGCTCCTGAAGGGGGAGCACTCACGCTGAGTAAAACGATTCTTCCAAAGGCTGGAACGCCACTGGCTGCGCTGGTGAATGCCCCGATGAAATCCAAGGCGAACCCAAAAATTCAATCGGGCCTGCTGGGCGATGCGACCATAAAGTATGATTTACACGTTGCCAACTTCGAGGCCCTTGGGACCTTTTTTGGCATTGAAGCGAAAAAGGTGGTTCAAGAGATGCAGTTGGAAGAGATCAATGTGGACGCCGCAATGACACTTCTTCAAAAATGGCTGAAACTCTATGACGGCACCAGCATCGAATCCCTTGCGTTTGAAGATGGAAAAAATAAGATTCGCCGGGTCACGGGAATCACTGACGAAGCCCTCGTGCTGAGCGCGCTGAAAAGTATGCCAACCGATCTCGCTCCCTTGCTTGGCTTGTACGAGGAGTTTGGCATGCCGCTGGTTCTTGAATTCAAAGAAAATGTGCGTGAAGTGGCCGGAACGAAGATTCATCAGTTTGTGCTGAAAATGGATTTAACCTCCATGCCTTCCGAGCAGAGCGAACCGTTGAAAGCCATGGGGCTTGATCATTGGATCTTTGATCTAGCCATTACGGATGGGTTAATGTTCTACAGCGAGCCAGAAGCCATGGAAGAGCTCATTCAGAGGGTCACAGAGGGAGAATCCACGTCGCCCCTTAAGGCGCGTAGCGATTATCCCGCGGGTGGTTTCTATTATTTAGACCTAGATGTGGGCGAATACATGGCCGTTGCGTCCATGATGATGCCGGATATATTGGAAGCGGCGACGCTGAAGCAGACGATGAAAACCCTCTTTGAGGGCGTTCCTTCGCTGACCTCCGCTGGGTTCATGCAGGATGGATGCATGAGTTGGAGTGTCAGAATTCCCGGCGAACTGCTGGCGAGATTGACCATGATCAATCAGATGTAGACCTTGCGTGGAGCCGCGCCCATTTCCTTCCAGAATTTTCCGTTCTCGCATCTCGCCAGATCGGATGCTGGAGGATGCTTCGCAACAGGCCGGAGGCACGTGCTCGGTCCTCGGGGCCGTGGCAATTGGCTAGGCCCAATCGCCTAAGGTTCAAACCTTAGAAAATACTAAAATCCCGCCGAGTACGGCGGGATTTTTTCAGGTATCGAAGGCCTTCGCATACCCGGTCCCACCTATTTCAGCGCCAAGAAAGAACGGTTTTTAACGGAATGACTCCGCATCGATTCATCCTGAAAAATACTTTTATTCCTCTTGGATTACATTTTCCCGCTGTTCTTGGTTTAACCTGTCCGGCTTAACGGCTATGGTCCCCGCTTTACTTGAAAAAGAACCTTATCGGGTGGAGTGGGACTATGATTTATCGTATTGAGATTGGTTTGAAAGATGGCGTGCCGGACGCACGCGGCCGCGGCGTGATTCAGCGGGCCGAAGGTGCCTTGAAATTAAGCATCGGTGAATGCCGTACGCGCGACGTATATAAAGTGGTCGCAAACATTGATGCCGCCAAAGCAGCTGACGTCCAGAACACCTTTTCCGATCCGGTGGTGGCCGAATCAGCCCTGGATCGACTCGATGCTCCGACCTCGTTCGACTGGATGCTTGAAATTGGCTTTAAACCCGGCGTAACCGATAATGTTGGTCGCACCGCACGCGGTGCATTGGAAGACGTGGTTGGCCATGAACTCGACTGGGAAGAACAGGTCTATACCTGCATTCAATATTTTCTCTCGGGCGAGTTGAGCCGGGCTGATGTGGAGCACCTTGGAAAAGACCTGCTTGCGAATACGCTGATTCAAACGATCTCTGTTTGCTCCAAAGACGAATGGCTCGCCGCCACTCCCGACATCTCCGCGCCAATTTTTGATGACCATCCTGAAATTAAAGTCAATGTCATCGAACTGCCGGACGATGACGCGGCGCTAATGAAAATTTCCTCGGAAGGCATTCTTTCGCTCTCGCTCGAAGAAATGCATACGATCCGGGCTCACTATCTGCGAGACGATGTGAAGGCGCACCGCAGCGAGTTGGATCTGCCGGAATGGCCGACCGATATTGAACTCGAATGTATTGCCCAAACCTGGTCGGAGCACTGCTCTCACAAGGTATTCGCCGGAACGATCAACTATAAAGACGAAGAGACTGGCGAAGAAGAGACCATTCACTCGCTCTACAAAACCTACGTCAAGGCCTCCACCCGGAAGATTGAAGAGTCGATCGATTGGCTGGTCTCTGTTTTCACCGACAACGCCGGTATCGTGAAATTCAACGAAGACATCCATTTGGTCTACAAAGTGGAAACCCACAATTCGCCTTCCGCACTGGATCCGTTCGGCGGCGCCATGACGGGCATTGTTGGGGTGAACCGCGATCCGCTCGGCACCGGAATGGGCGCGGAGCTGGTGTCCAATGTTTGGGGCTATTGTCTTGGATCGCCCTTCTACGATAAAGCCATGCCGGAAGGCTTGATGCACCCGCGCCGGATTCGCGATGGCGTGCACGAAGGCGTGATTGCCGGGGGGAATGAATCGGGCATTCCATACAGCCGTGGTTTCGAATGTTTCGATGAACGCTTCCTCGGAAAGCCGCTCGTGTATTGCGGCACCATGGGCACGATTCCGGTCACCGTGACCGGCGGCCCATCCGAGCGCAAAGAAATTGAAATCGGCGATTGGACCGTAATGTGCGGCGGCCGCATTGGTAAAGATGGCATCCATGGCGCAACGTTCTCTTCGGAAGAACTCCGTGCCGAATCTCCGGCGCAGGCCGTGCAGATTGGGGATCCGCTGACCCAGCGTAAGCTCTATGAATTCATTCTCGAAGCGCGCGATCTGGGGCTGTTCCGGTGCATCACTGATAATGGGGCCGGAGGAATTTCCTGCTCGTTTGGTGAAATGGGTAAATATTCAGGCGGTTGCGAATGCGACCTTGCAGGTGCTCCGCTGAAATACGAAGGCCTCCAACCGTGGGAAGTTTTAGTTTCTGAAGCGCAGGAACGCATGACGCTTGCCGTGCAACCTGAGCAGCGCGACGCGTTTGAAGCGCTCGCCAAGCAGCGCGACGTGGAAGTTGCCTTTATGGGGAAATATAACGATTCGGGTTATTTTACCGTCAAGCAGGATGGCAAAGTGATCGCCAGCCTTGATATGGATTTCCTCTACGAAACCGGCTGCCCAACGTTGGTAATGCCTGGTATTTGGAAAAAACCAAATATTCCGGCTCCTACCGTTGAAATACAGGCCGATTATTCTGATACCCTCGTTCAACTGATGGGGGACCTGAATCTTTGTTCGCGCGAATTTAAGAGCCGGATGTATGATGGCGAAGTGAAAGGCCTCAGTGTCGTGAAGCCCTATGTCGGCGTGAATTCCGATGTGCCTTCCGATGCCACCGTGATGCGTGTTGAATACAACACCGACCGCGGTGCCGTGCTGGCCGAAGGCATTAACCCTTGGTATTCCGATATTGATACCTACGATATGACGACTTCGGTGATCGATGAAGCGGTTCGCCGTGTCATTGCCGTGGGGGGCGACATCCATCGGATCGCGATTCTCGATAACTATTGTTGGCCGGATCCGGTTGAATCGGACAAGACGCCGGACGGAGCCTATAAAATGGCGCAACTCGTGCGTTCCAATAAAGCACTTTATGATTTAACAACGGCGTATAAAACGCCAGCAGTCTCCGGGAAAGACTCCTGTAAGAACGACTCCACTCGGGGTGGAAAGAAAATATCAATACCGCCGACCCTGCTTGTTTCCTCCATAGGGCAGATCGACGATGTGAAAAAAGCAGTGACGATGCCGTTGAAAGCTGCTGGCGATGTAATCTACATCATTGGTGAAACCAAAGACGAATTGGGTGCTTCGGCATACTTCCGTCTCTTGGCAGAAGAGCAGGGTACTCCGGAGAACTATGGCGGCACGGTGCCAGCTGTGGATCCGGATCGAGCCCTCAAAATTTACGGCGCCATGAATAAGGCAACAAATGCTGGCCTGCTAAAATCAGCAACCTCACCGAGCAAGGGTGGCCTGGCCATTTCTCTTGCACTCACCACCATTGGCGGTCAGTTGGGTGCGGACGTAGATTTGTCCGGTCTGGGTCAGAATGCCGCAACGGCGCTCTTTTCAGAATCAAACAGCCGTTTTATCGTGACGGTTGCGCCGGAAAAAACAGAGGTGCTTGAAGAGCTCTTTGCGAATCTCCCGATCATCAAGATTGGAACCGTGACCGAAGAGAAAATGCTGAAGATTGCCGGTTCAGTGACGGTTGAGTTGGACGCGCTCGTTAAGCCGTTCAAAGAAACGTTGTACGGCGTCTAATCTATATCAAGCCTGATGCGAAAAAGCCTGCGGTGGATGCCGCAGGCTTTTTTTTTGCTATGGACGGGCAACAACGAGAATTGCAGGTTCCGATGAGCTGGAAAAAGGGTAAGCGTCTCTTCGATCACCCTATTGACCCGAGGTTAAAAGGTGGTGCTTTTATAATCTAACTTCCACTGAGCGGGAGTCCAGCTGGCGGCTAATTAATCGGTAAGTGTAATTGTCGTTGGTTGGTAAATGTAGTTGTCGCTGGCCAGATGCTTGATACATCAGGCTTTCATTGAGTGCACGGTATGAATCCAGCTGAGCGTTATATCGCTCCATTGATTTTTCATACTCTTTCTCTTGTGTTGTTTTACTCATATCTTATTTCGAACGTTTGAGATGAGGCTGAGTGCAAACGACTCCGACCTAATCGACGGGCGTTGTCACGATAGCCTCAATTAACTGGTTGGGAATTTTCTATTCTGGTTGTGAGTTCTGTCATTGCGTAATGAACGAATTGTTTTCCTAACTCAGTCAATTCATACGGATCATTATCGTCAAATGCTGATTTCTTGAGTTTTGAGTTAGAGCTTGTACGTGTTGTTTTCTTTAAAGGATTTCCATAGGCATCAACCTTTTGATGCTGTCTTATTACGCCACCTATAGTCAGATCTCTAATCAGTAATTTATAGACATCCGCTTCTGCAGAATCTTCTCTGGGTCTTGGTCCTGCAGTTTTATCCCATATTTCTCCTCTTGAGATACCGGGTTTTTCATAGACCTCTTTAATCATCCTGAAATGAGCTTCATGATATGTATTAATCCAGTCGATAAATAATCTTACAAGATCATCTGGACACAGCATCGTTCCACAAGCATTTGATAGTAATTTCCTGAGAAGATCTCGTTTTTCATCTGTATCAGCTTGATCCCAAGAACGAAATCCTTTCCGTACAAGTATCAGATATTCTGGAGATTCTAGCCTATCTTTCACATCATCTCCAAAACTCTCTATTCGATCCATAATTGAGTTTAAGGTATTTCCGAGATCCTGAATTCGGATTGCATGTTCCTCTAACCATTGCTTCTGAAATTCGTTAATTTTACTTTGGTCTTTTTCTGAATTAAGTGCTGCAGAAGCAGCAATAAATCCACCAATCCACGGAATGCTGCTTAATGCAGAAATCGTAAAACGAGTGTATTGCCTTTTCTTGTCTCCCTTGAGGTGCTCTTGCAGATTGCTCTCAATGGTGGCAATTGCTTTGTCCATTTCTTCTGGGAGTAATTCGTTTTCCATATTTATCAGTTCCCAACGTTACGGGTGAGGCTGAGTGGATTGTGCGTCGACCGAATCACCGGACGTTGTCACGATAGCCTCCACCTGCTGGTTAGGAATATCTTTTAGTAGAAAAGCTTTGGTAGCTTTCCCGTTGTTAACCTCAATGTATAATCCGGCAAATTCATCAACAC
>JBAHZU010000124.1:0-10194 GCA_037132875.1 Pontiella sp. | reverse complement strand
ATGATACCCGTATAATTCATGTTTTTGCGCTGGAAGTAGTCGTTCTATAAATACAGCTATTTTTGACCTGATGATGAACACAAAAAGGGCCAGTTTTATTGGGATTTTTGCGCAGAAGAAGCCCTTAAGGAAGTGCCATTCTCATCAGGCACCATCTTTTCCATCCCATAATATGATCTCCCGCCTTGCATTATATTCATATTACTATCCCAAATGCCCGTTTCAGCAAGCCCGAAAATTTTCGGCTAGCTTTCTGCAAAACATATTAAAAGACTCCCGCTCGCCCTCGTTTAGTGCGCGACATCACCTATATCCCGATGGCGAAGGGTTTCATGCATCTGTTTGCAGTTGATGGACTGGTATTCACACAAGGTCATCGAGTGGGAGCTCTCTAACACGCTCGATTCGGCCTTCTGTCTACGGACACTGAACCGGCGATCGAGATCTCGGGAACCACGCCGGATATTTTCAATACTACCAGGGTTGCCAGTTCACCTCCTCCGATTCGATCAACCGGCTCAAGGAATTTGGGGTGACAATCAGCATAGACGGTAAAAGGCGCTCGATCGACAACGTCATGATCGAACTCTTTTCTATCTTGAAAGTATACGTCTTTTCGGGCACCCCCTATCCAGACTCCGCGGATGAGATAAAATACCGACTTCAATTAACAATAGGAGTCGTTCATGTTTCACATGAATCAAAATCTAAAAGTCGTGCTGGCGGTTGAGCCAGCAGATCTGCGTAAAAGTTTCAATGGGTTGTATACGATTGCTCGTAATGAACGGGGAGAAATTCCGGAGGACGGGGCGATGTTTATCTTTTCAAATCGCGCCGCTGAATGTTTGGATTCGATGCTGACCGGTTATAGCGGCCTGTTACAAACCGACGGCTATATCTGCTATACCAGCTGGCTCAACGATGAGAAACATTCCGCTGAAAAAGAAAAAATAATCCACGCCTCCTGCTGGGCGCATGCACGCCGCAAGTTTGTTGAGGCCGGAGACTCGATCTCTCGTAAAATCGTCAAACTCATCGCCAAGCTCTATCGACCGAAAACAGAGTTGCGAAAAAAAAACCCGAACTTGATCGAGTAACTCTTCGGCAAGAGCAATCTCGGCCCATACTAGAAAAAATAAAAGAGATTCTCGACCGAGAGCAATCCCGTCAGCTTCCGAAAAGCAACCTTGGAAAAGCAATCTACTACGCCCAGGAACACTGGGCCGAACTCAACCTGTATCTCGAGCATGGAGAACTGGAGATCGACAATAACCTCGTTGAAAATACCATTCGGCCCACCGCCATCGGTAAAAAAAACTTCCTGTTCTTTGGCAGCCCCAACTCCGGGCAAACCAGCGCCATCATCTACAGCCTCATCGAAACCTGTCGCAAACTCGATATTAATCCCGCCGACTATCTTCGCGAAGTTCTCACCGCGCTCCCAACGATGAAACAAGCCGAAGCCACCAGTTGGACCCCCGCTCAGTGGAAGTCAAATTCCGAAAGCACCACCATTCAACCTCTATCAATAGGGTGATCGAAGAGACGCTTACGGTCGAATCTCGGCCGCTTACATTTTATCTTATCCGCGGAGCCTGGATAGGGGTGCCCGAAAATACGCACACGGTGTATGGGTATAAAAAATCTCTTTATAGAGAGAGTTGGGGGCATAAAAAAACCGCCGGGCGAACCCGGCGGTTTTTAAATATGGTGGAAAGAGAGGGATTCGAACCCTCGGGAGGACAAGTCCCCCACCGGATTAGCAGTCCAGCACCTTCGGCCACTCAGTCATCTTTCCGCACTAAAAGTGAGGCAGGAAGATAGTTGAGCCCCCGACCCTTTGCAAGCGGTTTTTTAACAAAAAACACATACCTTTCAAAGACGGTCCAATCCACTACCAAAAGTGGTATTGCCCCGCCTGCAAAACATAGAGTCCAAGCACAAAATTTGTAGTGCCGTGCGCGATAATAGAGGCCCAAATATCGCGCGTTTTAATATAGAGCAAACCATAGGCAATACCGCAGATGACGGCCGCCCCGACTTCAAAGTGAGAGATACTGAAAAAGAGAGAAATCAATAAGAGCATGGGCCAGTGTAGATTCCCGGCGTCTATCTTGAAGAATGGACTCCCTTGCATCCATCGATACAGAAATCCGCGATAGAAAAACTCTTCGATGATGGAAATCATGATGGTACTTCCAATCATATGAACCCAAAAAACTAACCAACCCGTCACTTTCGGATCATATTCATGCAGACCGATATGCTCGCCTTCTTCAATCACTTCATACGGCAGGCGCGTTCGCGCACTTTCATCCCCCAACGCAACGGCTTCCTGAACGGCCTGCGATTCGGCAATGAGCGGAATCTCAAATAGTTCACGCGTTTGAAACGGCTTCATGAATGGATCTACTAGGAGGCGGTCATACCACTCTGTGAGTGCAGGCGCATTTTTCTGCACCACGGGAGCTTCTAGCCCCACCCAGACCACGAAAATAAACAATCCCACACCAATGGCGGCCGGAACGTTCTTCCAGTTGAATTTAGGATACCATCGCCATGGACGGAAAATGGCAAGGAGAACGAGACCACCAATCGTTCGCGCATTGTAACCATCGAACCAGACCATCATGGTCAGCCATATGGCAAACGGAAACACATGGGCAATGACCGCTTTGGAATTTTCTTTTTGCTCTTCAGAAGAGAGCTCTTCTCGGGCTCGTTCGCTCATAGGGAGACGTAATTTGTAATGAGTGCTTCGTAATGAGACCGGTTGATGACGGCCCAATTACGAACTACACATCACGCATTACTCCTAGTCTTTGCCTTCTTCAGCGGTTTTGGAGGTTTCTTTTTTATCTACATCATCTTCGAGTGCATCTGGCTCTCCGCCCTCTTTCTGCCCCTTCTTAAATTCACCTAGACTCTTACCCAGCGAACGGGATAGCTCAGGAAGTTTCTTTGCTCCGAACAGGAGCAAAACAATGAAGAGAATGACTAACAGCTCCGGGCCTCCCGGCATTCCAATGGCTAATGTATGCATTTTACTATTCCTCAGTTAAATCTTTCGATTTTTCAACTTCTTCATCTTCGGATGGTTCCATCGCTGGATCATTTGCATCCGTCGCGGGCTCATCTGGGTCGGAATTTTCCGATGTATCTTCCGCCTCGTTCTCCTTTGGCGGCAACTCTCGGTTCCCACTAAAGTGAAGGAACCATATACAGAACTCATAGAGCAAAACCAAAGGAGCCGCCAGCAAAACCTGGGTCATGACATCTGGCGGAGTGAGGACCATGGCCAACACAAAAATACCCACCACGACATAGGGTCGTCCCACTCGGAGACTGCGGGAACTGACCAACCCCATTTTGCCAAGGATTAAAATGACGACAGGCAATTGGAAAGCCACACCAAAACCAAGCAATAGCTGAAGGGCAAATCCAATGTATTTATTATAGAACCAGATCGATTCCCCACCCAATTGGCCGCCGATCTTCAGCATCAGCCCTAATGCAAGCGGAAGGGTCACTCTATACCCCATATAAATGCCTGCAAGGAATAGCCCTCCTGAAAAAATGGAAATACGAGACATCAGCTTACGCTCAACCTCCCGCACGCCCGGCATCACAAAGAGTCCGATGAAAAAGACAATAAATGGCAGACTCAGCAAAAGGCCGCCGAAAAAGGTGACGGTCAGCCACATTTTAATGGCTGCTGATGGTTCAGAAAACTGGAGGCGAATCACCCCACTTTTCGCTTTATACCCTGCATTTGGAAGAATGATATCCGCATCAATATTATAATATTGTTTCCCGTCTTCCGCGGTGACCAATGCATTCGTTGAGAGTGCGTCCGCCTGTATGCGCAACTGGACTGAAGATTGGCTCAATAGCTCCCCAGCACTTTTTTCAATATACTGTTCTGCAGGAGCCCGCAACACTCTGATGAGATCATCTGCAAAGGGGAAACAAAGGAGCATTCCTACGACCAACGCAATGCATACGCGGATAATCGTTTTTCGAAATTCCTCAAGATGCTCCAAAAAGGGCATCTCGCTATCATCATAGTGAAACTTACCGGTCAGCGACTTAAGCTTTTTCAGCATGATCATCCTCTTCGCTGGTGGCTTTAGCATCTGCCGTGTCCTGAACGGCGGCGCTTTCTTCAGCCACCGATTCGGCACTTGCGTCTTCTAAATCTTTTTCCAAATCCTGGAAGGTTTCATCGGAATAATTCCGCTCATCATCATCCGTAGGATAGTCGTAATCGTCATCATGATATTCTTCATAATCATCGTCGACCGAAGATTCGGCCCGATCCTCTGAAGAGGATTCATCATTCAGATCCGCATACATAATTTCGCGTCTAAAACCCTCCGCCGTAGTGCGGATCGAATTTAGTATTTCGTTAATCTTACGCAAAATCTTCGGGGCATCTTTTGCACCAAAAACCATGATCAGCACAATCACGACCACGAGAAGCTCGGGCCCGCCCGGACCGATGAATGCTAGATGGAAACTACGGTTTAACATAATCAGCCTTCCACAATTTCCAGATTCTGAATATGGGCATGCGCTCGGAGTTCGTCCGCCACAGCACCAATCACCTTGTTCTTACGCTCATCAAAAATTATATTTTCAATATCGTAGCGCACCTCTTCGTATGGCCGAATCACTTCAGATTTATGTTCCCGTACGATTAGCACATGATAACCAAATTCGGTTTGGAATACATCGCTAAATTCTCCAACCTTCGTATTAAAGGCCACCTCTTCAAAAGCCGGAATCATCTGACCTCGAGCAAAAAAACCAAGTTCATGACTGTTGTCAGAACCTCGAGAAGCAACTCTCGCTACCGTATCAAAATCTTCGCCCGCCAGCAGACGTTCGCGAATATTCAACAGCGCCGCATAGACCTTTTCCACCGGCAGTTCTGGAGAAGGTTGCCGAACAATCTGTGCCACGCGAACCATTGCCGGGATTTTAAATTCGTCTTGGTGCGCTTCGTAATAGGCGCGACCATCTTCTTCCTCGGGATACTCTGCATTTTCGCAGAGCTCATCAAAATATTTTTCCAAACGAATGCCGTCATCAATATTCGCTTTTATTTTTTCAACATCTTCATCGCTCAGCTCAAACTGCTTACCAAACTCATCCTCGCCACCGTGCTGTTCTTTCAGCGCAAGAAAACGCATATCGATCTCTTCCGGACGGACGTCATGGTTTTTAGTGCGGGCTTTTTGTATCAGCAAAATGCGCTCGACCGCATTTTCGCGGGCGTCGGAATCAATTTTATCCTGCTTTGCATCCATCTCCGCGGAGGACATTTCCTGAGAATAGCGATCGCGCAACACCTCCAACTCCTGCTGAATCAGCTCATCGCTTACCGTCTCTCCGTTCACAAGGATGGGGGGCTTCCGCTCGTCGACGTCTACCATTGCTTCTTTACTCATAAATTACGTTCCACAGCACTTCTTAAATTTTAACCCACTGCCACACGGGCACGGGATATTCCGACCCATTGGGTCATTTTTTGTAGATTTCGAAACCGTTTCTGTTCTTCCACCATCCATAATGTCTGCTGCCGGGTGCCCTTTTTGGACAAGAGCTTCCATTTTCTGCATGGTCGGCTCTATATGCTTGAAGAACTTTTTATAGCTTGCGCACAAATAGTTCAACCCCGATTCACCATCGGGGGTCTTTAAAAATCGGTGCTTTGGACACTCCCCATTGCAAGCAAACAAAAATTCACAGGTTAAGCAATCGCGTGGTAGAGCATCCCATTTATCCTGCCCAAACTTCACTTGTTCTTTAGAAAAAATCATCTCTTCGAGCGATTTATCTTTAATATTACCTAAAAAATAGTCGGGATAGACATAGTGATCGCAGGCATAAACCCCGCCATCGTGTTCCATGGCCACCGCCTGCCCGCAACACTTGGAAAAGGTGCATAGACTGGATTCCTGTCCGCACCAGGCTCCCAGCGCCACATCAAAAATATTCACAAAAATACGGCCAACATCTTCTTTAACCCACTCATCAAAGATTCGGCAGAGAAACTGCCCGAATCCTTCCGACGAAACCGACCAGGGCATCATTGCATCCGCATATTCCTCCGCCCGAAGATCTGGAGGAACCGCCAGATCCAATCCCATTTCATGCGCCGTACGATCGCCCGCCCGCTCTACAATTGGAATAAACTGCATAAAGGTTACGCCCTGCTTTTTCAGAAACGTATAAATCTCAACCGCATTTTCTGGACTGTGGCGGGTCACACATGTGAGCGTATTAAACTCTACTCGCCATTTTTTAAGGAGTTCCAAGGCCTGTAAAACTTGATCAAACGACCCAGCACCCGCTTTATCCACGCGATAGCGATTATGAATGGGCGCAGGGCCATCCAAACTCAACCCGATCAAAAAATTTTCCCGAGCAAAGAATTCGCACCATTGGTCATCCAGCCTTGTCCCGTTCGTCTGAAAAGAGTTGCGTACCGTCCGACCACCAGCATATCGACGCTGAACGGCAACCACTTTTCGGAAAAAATCCAACCCCATCAACGTTGGTTCACCGCCCTGCCACGCGAAATTAACTTCCGAGGTGTACTGACTCCGGATATAATTCCGAACATACGCCTCCAGCACTTCGTCGCTCATCGCATAGTTTTCATCTTTCGGAAAGAGGTTCTCTTTCTCTAGATAAAAACAATAGGTACAGTCCAGATTACACCGTGGGCCAATCGGCTTGGTCATCACATGAAAAGACTGAGGCACTGCTCTCGGATGACGTAACGTGTCGGTCATAAACGCAACCTGCATGAGCAGGTGACTATAGAGACGTGACCGCCCCAACATTCACCTTTCACGACTTATTCATCATGCATTCCGGTAAGCTTGACGTAGCACGAAGTCCATCAGAGTGAGCGCCGCCATGGTCTCAACAATGGGAACCGCGCGAGGCACCACACACGGATCGTGACGCCCTTTGGCTTCCAACACAGTGGACTCGCCATCGAAGGTGGCCGTTTTCTGCGCCATACCAATGGTAGCCGGGGGCTTAAATGCAATGCGGAACACGAGCGGCTCCCCATTAGAAATCCCCCCCTGCACACCGCCACTAAAATTCGTGGTGGTGCCCAGCCGTCCATCCGCCTTCAGTTCAAAGGGATCGTTATGCTGCGAACCGAACATCCGCGCACCAGAAAATCCTGAACCAAGCTCAAAACCTTTCGTGGCCGGAATCGACAACATGGCTTGACCCAGCTTGGCTTCCATACGCTCAAATACCGGTTCACCAAGACCTACGGGAACATTTTCAGCAACACAGGTCAAAATTCCGCCCACCGAGTCTTTACGGTCGCGGGTGGCCTTCACCAGCGCGATCATTTTGACCGCAGCAGCTTCGTCGGGACAGCGAATGATATTGGAATCAATCTGTTCGCGGGTCAGCCCTTCTAGACTCATATCACGCGCATCAATGTCGCCCACGGAACTCACCCATGAAATGATTTTGGTGCCGAACTGCTCAAACAACCACTTTTCCGCAATCGCCCCAGCCGCTACGCGACCGATGGTTTCGCGGGCGCTTGAGCGTCCGCCACCACTGGCGGCACGGTTTCCGTATTTCATCTGATATGTAAAATCAGCATGCGACGGACGAGGAACATTGCTCATTTCACCGTAATCTCCGGGGCGCTGGTCTTTATTGTTCACCATCAGCCCGATAGGCGATCCGAGAGTTTTTCCGTTTTCAACACCGGAAAGAATGATCACCTTATCCGCTTCATCGCGCGGCGTGGTCATATCACTCTGCCCAGGACGGCGGCGTGTGAGCTGCGGCTGAATATCTTCTTCGCTCAACTGCAGATTGGCCGGACAACCGTCCACAATGGCACCGACAGCTTTGCCATGCGATTCCCCGAAGGTGGAGACTTTATAAAGGGTTCCTATCGTACTCGACATGAGATTTCCTTGGTTCCGGAGCTTCCAATGTTTGAAAACCCGATGATTTTTACTAATTCAAAGCCGCAATTTATACCACCACACCCGACAAATTGGACTAAAAATCCAATAAATTATCTACTATTCAAGTGATACTTCCGAAAGCTCTGTTTATATTTGGATTGCAATACTAAAGGCTTTATGGAGAATTCACCCCCTCTACGTCAACCACAGGAATCAGGTTTTATGGATACAGGAAAACGCCAGCATTTGCAGGATATCTACTCGACTGATCAATCTTCGCGCGATGACTTCACTCCGCAGATCACAAATGAAATTATCAAAGAACGCAAACGCGATATGAGACGCCATCAGGTTATTGGATTTGTGATGGGAAGCATAATCCTACTTCTTGCCGTCGGATTAGCATATGTTGTTGCACGAGAATATTTTATAATACAGGACGAAAGCGTTGCCCCAATCCCAATCACACAGGAATACATCCCGCGCTACTCACTGGAGACCGAGTCTCAATGGGTTTTGGATTTCACTCGCGACTTTGCTGACCCCAAATGGAATGAAGAGGGAGACCGTCCGCTGAATTCGCTTTGGCTTAAAAAAGCAGCCTACAATATTATTCTCGCCGAGCAAGCTGCTCAAATTTCTAACTTTGAAGAGATGGCAGAATACTACGAAAATGCGCTCGAAATTCTCCCCAACATCGAAGGGGTCAGGGTATCCCTGAGTATGGCGTACTTTAAACTTAAAAAGTTTGACGAGGCACTTGAACTGATGGAAGACGCACCTGATAGTGATCTTTCATTCGATATTCTAAATAACCTTGGAGCAGCCTGTATTGATGCAAAAGCGTATGGAAAAGGAGAAGCATACCTCCTACGCTCGCTCGAACTCAAACCAGCCTATACCGGCGCACTCAAGAACCTTGCCATTTTGTATCAAAAAACGAGTGAAAAAGACAAATCCATTAATGCCTACGAACAGTATTTGGACCAACGCCCCGAAGATACAGATACCCGTCATAGCTTTGCGCTCTACCTGACAAAAGTCGGAAACTGGGAGCTTGCCGGCGAGCAACTTCGCTTACTAACGGATAAGATCAGCAACGAAGCCACGCTGTACAGCCTACTGGCACGTGTTGAAATGAAACTTGAAAACAACAAAGCCGCCATTCTTGCATTCCAACGTGCCTCCCAACTCTCAGATCCAGATCGTGCCTTGGATTGGATGAATGAAGCAGAATTCGACGCCTTACGTCAGGATGAAGACTTCCAGGCCCTCATCAAACATATTGAAACGCGCTAGCATTATATCAATTCTTGTTTCAATAAATGAGGGACTGGTCATTGCCGGATATGATTTTGACGATGGAAACAGCAATGCCACTCAGGCTGTAACAGTCAAAGATCCCCTTGTAACGGCCTCTGATTATACGACGGGGGCTGGTCTGAATGATATCATCAACCAAGGTAACGGCAACAGCAACTACAGCCTCCTGGATGCCGAAGGGAACGTGTTAGGAACTGCCAACGGTTTTGAGTTCGGGTCAGCACGGAGCAACTTTGGTTTTACCGATATGAACAATTCTAGCAACCTGAATCTGGCGATCAACAACAACGACTACATGACGTTCACGGTCACGCCGACGAATGGGTATGTGCTGGATTTATCCCGCTTTACGTTCAGGACGCGCGTCAACCATCTGAATAACTCGGCCGATCGCTGGGCGCTCTTTTCTTCCAAGGGCGGATTCACAAATGGAGCTGAAATAGTGACGGGTCAAACAACGGATGAAGGAGGATGGACTAACAGCAGCAATAATGTGGTGATTGATTTGTGGACCGAACCCGAACTCCAAGGGGTTACAAATGCAGTCACCTTCCGCCTTTATATCTATGGAGGGAATGCCTATACCAGTTCGGCCACCCTGTTCGACAAGGTGACCATGAACGGTTCTGGAACTCTAGCGACAACCTCAGAAGTTGACGATCATTGGTATCGGCATGGTTTCAGGCAAACTGATGTTGAACAGGCAAACTCAGTTTGGAGTATCTTATACCGTAATGGCGACAACGTGGCTAGCGACAACTACATTTACCAACCAACGACAATTACACTTACCGATTAATTAGCCGATAATCGGCACTCATTTCGAACGGAGGAAATGGGTGCGGACTACGGATCAACAGGTAAGGAGATTATGGATGGAACATCAAAAATGTGGGACAATTGAGTC
>JBAHZU010000117.1:0-35507 GCA_037132875.1 Pontiella sp. | reverse complement strand
AAAAAATGAGTATTTATGATTATATTGTAATTGGTGTTTATTTAGTCTTCATGCTGGCCTTGGGGCCAATTTATAAAAGCTTCAGCAAAACCGCGAGCGACTTTTTCCGGGGTGGCGGTGGCATGCTCTGGTGGGTGGTTGGCAGTAGCGCATTCATGAACTCATTTTCTGCGTGGTCATTCACTGGGGGCGCGGGCAAGGCGTACGAGACCGGAACTTTTTTCCTGATCTTGTTCGTCTGTAATGCGATTGCAACGTTGACCACCGTACTTTTCACCGTACATCGGTTCCGGCAAATGCGCGTTATTACGGCAGTAGAAGCCATCCAAAAACGCTTTGGTAATGCCAGCGAGCAAATCTTTAACTGGCTGCCGCTCTTTTTTACGACCTTCTTTGGCGGGATCATGCTCTACACGATTTCGGTATTTATGGCGGGGGTATTTGGCGCAGACATGTGGCTGATCATTTTGATTTTGGGTGGTGTCACAATTGTGATGACGCTATTGGGCGGTTCTTGGGCGGCGACTGCGGGGGACTTTGTGCAAATGATGGTGGTGCTGGTTATTACCGTCATCATGGCCGTGCTGACTCTTGGGCATGAAAAGATCGGCGGCCTCGGCGGTCTGATTGGACAAATGGATTCGTTCTCTCCCAAGGATTGGACGGTATTTGAACGACCAAGTGTGATTATTGTCTTTTCGATTCTGTTGCTAATCAACCAGATCGTTTTCGCCAACTCCATGCAGTCCGGTGCCGCGCGCTATCTGTTCGTGAAGGACGGCGCAGAAGCTAAAAAGGCCGCGTGGGTGTCTGTGATTGGATTCGTGGTGCTACCGGCCATCTGGATCATCCCTGCCATTGGTGCTTCCATCATCTTCCCGGATCTGGGCGCCCTGTATCCACAGCTCAACAATCCGAACGAGGCGGCCTATGTGGCGATTGCCATGGAACTGTTGCCGCAAGGCCTGCTCGGCCTATTGGTTTGCGGAATCTTTGCCGCCAGCCTGACCTCCATGAATAGTATGCTTAATGCCTTTTCGGCGGGCTTTGTTCGCAACTTCTGGATCCGCGTGGTCGATAAAAGTGCAAGCGACGAAAAACAAATTCTGGTGGGTCGTATTTTCATTTTGGTATATGGCCTCATTTGGATGGGCGTCGCGATGGCATTCTCTCAAATCAAAGGGTTGAAGCTTTTCGACCTGATTCTGCTCGCTTCCGCGGCGATCGGACTGCCCGCGGCCCTGCCGATGCTCTATGGTATGTTTGTGAAAAAAGTTCCGGCCTGGGCCGGCTGGAGCACGATGGTGATCGGTTTCATTGTATCGGTGATCCTGAACATTGGTTTCGCTGTTTTTGATTGGATGGATCTGGTTCGCGATAATTGGAATCCGTCGTTGCCGCTTAATATTCAGGAAACCGGCGACCTTAAAATTGCCTTAACGACCGGAGCGATTTTCTTCGTCTGTACCGCTTGGTTCTTCTTTACGATGATTTTCCATAAATATTCTAGTAAGGAATACAACGATCAGGTCGACGAATTCTTTGAGGAAATGAACACTCCGATTGATCGGTCCACCGAGCATGAACCGGATTATGAAGGCGACAGCCGCCAATATAGCGTGCTTGCGAATCTCTGCCTCACGTACGGTGGCTTAACCCTGCTCCTGTTGCTCGTGCCGAATGAGCTGAAAGAGCGTATCCTCGTTCTGATCTGCGGGGGCGTTGTGGTGGTGGTTGGATTATTTCTTCGCTCTATTGGCAAGAAACGGGCCGCTAAAACAAAAACTGATTCTGCCGAAGGATAGCCGTATGAAAAAACTTTTTTTGCTGGCAAACCTCGCGGTAGTTGGGGCCTTGTGCCATGCCGCGCCGAATAAAGAAGACTTGTTCGCTAATCGTGCGGGGTGGGAGCAGTCGGCCACGGAACAGTTGGCAGATTTGGACGCATGGAAGGGGCTTTCCAGAGGGGGAAAGCTTGCTCTTCCCGGCGAAGCCTCTTTCACTTATCCCGATGGGGAAAAGGGCTGGTTTCGTGTAGGCGAAGCGCTTCGGCATGATGGCTCGGGCTATTGGCGCAACTTTTATGGCATACGTTTTGAACTGTATTTGCCTAACGATACGCCGCTGAAGGCCGAGGCGACCATCCACACCGCCGCACGCAAAGTATACGGCGGAAGCGAGGATGTGGTCGATTCCTACACCTCGGATTTTGGCCTGGTTGGGAAAGGCTGGCATACCGTGACCGTTCCGCTGAAATCGTTCAATTTGGAACAATCCATGCCGGTGATGTTTGAAAGTGTAAAAACGTTCGAACTGAAAGCGGAGTTTGTGGATGGCGGCACGAAAAAAATTAAATTGCGGAACCCTCATCTCGTAAAGGCCGATCGGATTGCTTTGGAAAGTGAAATTCGTTCGGCTTCTGCAAAAGGGGGAGAAGATGTGGTGTATCAGCTGGAGCTTTCCAACTGCACCGACCAGCTACAGATGGTGAATCTGACCCGTCGTACTCAAGGTCGCGAGGTGATGCAGACGGTGATCACTCCTGCTGAATTGACGCTGGCTCCGGGCGAAAGCAAATCAGTTGAAGTTCGCGTAACGGTTTCCGAGCGTGTTGCTCCGGGCGGGCGCGAAATTCAGTCCATCCAGGCCATCGCTAACGGACGGGATGCCGGGATGATTGAATATATTACGCTGGCTTATCTGGAGCATCCGTATCTGCTGCATACGAAGGAACGTTGGGATGCCATTCGCGAAAAGGCCGCGACGGTCGAGTGGGCAAAAAAGGCTGCGGCCAAATATATTGCGGATGCGGATAAGTGGACCGTGCCAAAACCCTCCATGGGAAAAATTTCGAAAGCCACGAACTGCGCATATATTTATGAGCTGCGGGGCGATGAAAAAATGCTGGGCTGCGCGGTGGCCTACCAATTGACCGGTGACCAGAAATATGCGGAGAAGGTTGCGCTTTATCTGCGCCAGTTAAATGCAGACTATCCTAAAACGCAACAGGGTAAGGGCGGAAATCTCGTCAAAGAAGGGGGCTTCTTTCAGCATGTCGCGTGGGCGTATGATCTGATTTATAACTCGGATACGTTGAGCGAAAAAGATCACAAAGATATGGCAACCACGTTCCGCCTCTACCAGAAAATCATTGATCAACATATCAGCCAGGCCGTGACAGGAAACTGGCAGGTGGCCGAAATGTGTGGGGCATTATACGGAGCTTTGGCAATTCAGGATATGGCCACCGCCAACCGTTTCATTGAGGGGCCCGGCGGATTTTATGAGCAGCTTTCCCATGGAGTCATGGCCGATGGCTGGTGGTATGAATGTTCCATTGGATACAATGCGTGGGTTTCTGCCGAGTTCACGCAACTGGCTTTGGCCATGCAACCGTGGGGGGTGGACTATGTTGACCATGCTTTCCCAGCCACCTATTCGGTGGAGTATAATGTGTTCTCTCAGGATGTAGAGGCTCGGAAGGAAAAGATCTATGGCAAGCCCCTGCAGAAGTGGGGCCCCGTCTACAAACCCTATATTAAAATCAAAAATATGTGGGATGCGCTACCGAAGTTTATCGATTATCAAGGCATGATGTTTGCCAATAACGATTCGACCGAAAATCGGTTTACCAGCGATGCATACGAAATTGCCTATTTCGTCTATGGCGATCCGATCTATGCCTCGATCATCAAAAATATAGGGAAACGCGATCTGCTCTACGGTGTTGCTGAATTGCCGGAAGACTCTCCCGAACTGGGGCAGGGTTCTGCGTATTCTGATAATGCCGGACAAGTAATGATGCGTTCAATGCAGGACGAGCCGCGCGAGCGTATCCAGGCGGTGCTGAAGTATGGCACCCACGGCGGTTATCATGGCCACTTTGATCGCACCAGCCTGAATTCTCTGATGCGGTATGGGCGCAGTTTCTACAACCCAGAACACATTTGGTATGGCTATCCGAATTTTATGTATGCCTTCTTTGTTCAAACCACGCTGCCGCACAATATGGTGGTGGTGGATATGAAACAGCAGGAAGCCACAGAAAGCCAACGACTCCTTTTTGGAACGGGCGAGCTGATGCAGACGACCGCGGTGGAAACCAAAGCGCGTTGGTCCAATCCGCCGTATGGGGGATTGAAATATCCGGCGCTGGCTCCAACCTTCCAGGAAAAGTGCTGGAATGAGGGCCGTTATATGCCGACGCCAGAAAACGAACCGGTCTATGGTTCCATTGGCGAGTGGTCGGACCGTGTGACCCAGCGCCGCTGGATGGCGGTGATGGATGACTACGTGGTGCTGGTGGACTATCTTGATGCGCCCGAAGAGCACACCTTCGATTGTCTATTCCAGATTAAAGGGTTCCAAGGCTTGGAAGCCGAGATCGTTTCGGAACCGCGTCATACCGAAAGTATGGATCCGAATCCGGTGCTGGCCGCACAGCTGATTACCGACTGCAATTGGTATGATACTGAAGGGACCACCAAGGTTCGCTTTGAAACCAAATTTGGAAAAGGGGCTGACCATGCCGGAACCCGCATTGTGGGGTTGGATGGCATGTTGAAGATGGATATCTACAGCGCCTGGCCGAAAAAACGAGAAGTCATGATCGGCACACTGCCAGAATCGCACGGGGTGAATCGCAAGTTCTGGTACACCGTCACGGGCGATGATCAGGTGCTGACGGAAGGGAAATTCGGTGCGTGGGTGCTTGGTCGCGAAGAGATTGATGTATCCCTCGAAGGAGTGAAGACCCTCACGCTGACGACCCAATTCGATGCGAGATCCGGTGCCAAGAAAACTCTTTTCTGGGGCAACCCGGTCCTTATTGCTAAGGATGGGACTGAAACTCCGCTCAGCGAGCTGAACCTTGCTTATAAAAACATCACCGATGTTCCGGCCGTTGGAAAAGATTATTATGGGGGACCGGTAAAAATCGCCGGCCTGCAGATGGACCACACGATTCCGGCTAATCCGGTGAAAGAAAAGGTGGATGGAACGATTACCATTGATCTGACTCAACAGGATGCGGTCCGTTTTAAAGCATACGTCGGGGGTGACTATCCGTTGGGCAACGAAGCCGCGCGCCGCAAGTCGCTGAGCTTCCGCACCACCGGAAAACAGACTCAATACTTGACCGTGATCGAACCCTACGAAGATCAGAATAGGGTGAAACGCGTGACCGCGGTTTCCGCAAACGAAGTGACGATTGACCTCGTGGATGGCCGCACGCACGTCCTGAAGTTCCAAGGATTGGAAGACGGAAAAGATCTCCAGGTTTCTATTCAGGAATTCAAGGACGGAAAACTGATTCGTGAGGAAACGCACGACAACAAGTAGAGGGGTTCTTGTGATGTGGAAACCGATCGGAGTATGCGCTGTTCTCCTTGCAGGAGGAAACGGTCTGGCTGCATCAACCATCGGTTTTGTCGGTATGGAAGAGCGGGCAGCGTATGCTTCCAAAAGTGGAAACCGGGTGACGATAAAGCCCGGGGTCTATCAAGGGACTGATCTTGCAGACGGAAATCTCCGGACCCGCCTTTGATGCACAATATGGGCCGTTGCTCTATTTGGCCGGCGATGAAGTTTCACGCATTGAATTAACATGCTTGCCCGCACCGTCTAAAATGAAGGCTCATGCGGTGGCGACTCGCTCCGATTCTAGGCATGAAGTGGTGCTAAAGGGGATTCGAACGCAGAAGCAATTGATGATGCTGGGCTATCATCCGGGAGTCGCCGACGAAATTTCATGTCCAATTTTTACCCGCTCAGCCGTTGATATTAAGAGGACCCATTTAACCGATATGCCTGATCTGGTGTGTGCCGCAGCGCAATATTGTACGCTCATCACCGAGGGCTCAGTCGAGCAGCATGATGGATCTGGGATTGAATTTTTTAAGAAGTAAGGTCGCTAAAGGCCGAAGGAATGAGTGCATGCAAAATATACAAACAGGTTTAATCATCTTAGGGGCATCGCTCTCCGTTTGCTCCTTCGCCGCGGCGCAGAAAGAATCCCTTCGGCCGGCTCAAGATCGCCCGAACGTCATTATTGTGATGACCGATGATCAGGGGTATGGCGACATGGGCTTTACGGGGAATGACGTGGTGAAAACCCCGACGATTGACACATTGCGTGAGCAGGGAACCTTGCTTGATAACTTTCATGTGGACCCGACCTGCGCACCAACGCGTGCGGCCTTTATGACCGGTCGATATTCCGATCGGGTGGGGGTCTGGCATACCGTACAGGGACGCAGTATGCTGCGCCGTCGCGAGGTGACGATGGCTGATATCTTTGGAGACAATGGCTACAAAACTGGACTCTTTGGGAAATGGCATTTGGGCGACTGCTATCCCTTCCGTCCAGAAGACCGCGGGTTCCAGCATTCGGTGTATCATGCTGCCGGCGGCATTGGGCAGGCGCCGGATTATTGGGGCAATGACTATTTTGATGATACCTATATTGTGAACGGAAAACCGCAGCGCTTTAAAGGGTTTTGCACCGATATCTGGTTTGCCGAAGGAATGAAATTCATCCAAGCCAACAAAGATCAGCCGTTCTTTGCTTATATTGTTCCCAATGCGCCGCACGGGCCCTTTTACTGTCCGGAAGAATATACCAAGCCATATGAGGGCAATCCCAGGGTTCCCTATCCCGAAGTCTATGGGATGATCGAGAATATCGACGACAACATGGCGTTATTGGTCGAGATGCTTGAACGCGAGGGATTGGCTGATAATACGATTTTGGTCTTTATGACCGACAATGGGACGGGCGGTGGCCTCCGGCGGGGTCGCGATGCCTGGGAGGACAATGGAATTGGGTTTGATGGAAATATGCGGGGCAAGAAGGGCTCAATTTATGAAGGTGGCCACCGCGTTCCCTTTATAATCCGTTGGCCGGATGGACAGATCGAAGCGGGTAAAACCGTTAAAGAATTGACCGCGCACATTGATATTCTTCCAACACTGATCGACCTGTGCGGGCTGGACGCAGCAAGCGTGGAATACGATGGCATGAGTCTTCGTGATTTGCTCTATACGAATGCCGAACCGTGGAAAGAACGTACGTTGCTGGTGGAGAATCAGCGCGTGGTGGATCCGATTAAATGGCGCTATTGCTCTGTCATGACGGAACAGTGGCGACTGGTGGATGGCAAGGAACTCTATGACCTGAAAGCCGATCATAAGCAGACCACGGATATTGCCTCGCAGTATCCGGAAGTGGTGGAGCGCCTACGCGGAAACTATGAAGATTTCTGGGCGGACGTTTCGCAGGAGCATGATCTGACGAGCTACATGGTGATTGGTTCCGACCATTCGCCGATTGTGGCCCTCTCGTCTCACGACTGGTTATTGGATATCTATCCGGCCTGGGATCAGAAACACATTGTGAATGGAGACGTGGCGGTTGAGGCCAAGTGGGCGATTGAGGTGGAACATGATGGGGTCTATGAAATTTCCCTGCGCCGCTGGCCGGTGGAAGTGGACAAGCCGATTAATGATGGCACCTATGGAAAGGCATTTAACTATAAGCAGGCCCGTATGCGTATTGGCGGTGTGGATGAAATCATGGAGATCCCTGAAGGCGCCAAGGAAGTGACGTTTAATGTGACCTTGAGCAAAGGCGTTACCGCACTCTCGCCCCTCTTTATTGGAGCGGAAGGTTCGGCCACGCCATATTATGCCTATGTTACGCATAAGCCGGTGAAAGGCTGGCAGACGCCGAAGGGCATGGGCATTCCCCTTTACGATCCGGAATACGGACGCCGTCCGCCGCAGCTTAAAGGGAGATAGAATACGGTTCTTTTTGGATGCAGGGGAACATCATTCCCCCGCATTTCTTCGGCCTGAAATCGGTGCGATGATTTTATTTTTTGTGTAAGTATGAACAACTAGAGGTGATTTATGAAACAAACTAGAAAGAGTCGGGCGTCAATTTTAATGGGTATGGTGCTGATTAGCTCAGCCGTATATGCACAACACCCTCAATTGCTCACCACGGCGGATCAGCATGAGGCGATTAAGCAGAAGGTGGAGAACGTGGCGTGGGCAAAATCCGCGTTTACTAAACTACAGGAACGGATCGACGGATTTGTGGTGAAGACCGAGAACGATCCCCAATGGGCGGTGTCTCGTTTGGCCATGAATTGGGAAACGCACTACATCACGCCGATCACAGAAGGGTCCCGCACCATCCGCGGCGAAGGGCACGCTTCAGTGCCGACGCCGCGTTTTGCCGGCGCGCGCGATTGGAAAACGGACTATGTCCGCCAGCAACCGATTGAAAATCTGAAGCCGTTCAATGATCAGGACGGTAAGATTATGCTGGTTAATGAAAAGACCGGAAAAGAAGAATGGGTGCATCCGTCCATCACGGGGCATGCCATTGAGCGCATCAACAACGAAGTAATGAAATTGTCTGCCGACGCCGCCTTCCTCTACTGGGTGACTGGTGAGCAGAAATATGCCGACTTTGCCGCGCCGATTCTATGGGCCTATATGAACGGTCTGTCTGAAACGAAGAAACCCGTCATTCTGGATAAAAATGGCAGGGGACCGCACAAGATCATTGGCACCACGTCGTATGAAGTGATTCACGATGGCATTCTGCATAGCATCGCCATCTCGTATGACTTTCTCTACGGCTACATTCAGGCCAATGATGCCATGGATGGCCGCGTGATTGAGTTGCAGATTAAGCGCTTTGTGGACCGGATCATTGAAGGTGGCGGTCGTACTGGAAATTGGAACCTGCATCAGGCCACGAAAATTGCTTATGGGGGTATGGTGCTTGAATCGAATGACGCGTATACCGATGGCAAAGGGCGTGAGTATTATGTGGATGTTGCTCTGAATGCTGATCTGCCAAACCAGTGGGGCATCACACATGTCATTCGCGAAGGCTACGACCAGAAAACCGCCATCTGGCCGGAAGCGCCGGGCTATGCTTTTGACACCACGGCTAACATTATTGAGATTGCCCTGTTACTTTCCAACGATCCTGCCGGCCGGAAGGCCTTGGAAAATCCGATACTCAAAAAAGCCGTGTTGGATCAACGCAAGCAGACCTATCCGCCGGGCTATTCCCATGGCATGGGAGACACAAGCTACACGCGGATCGATGCCCGAGCAGCCGAACTGTTGCTGAGCTGGTCGTTAAGCGAAGGGGATGACGCCGCCGTACAGGCCTTTTCTGCATTGCTTCAAGGAGAAGTGGCCGCGGGGAAATATGATCGAAATTCAGAAGACAGCTTGCTGGCTCTGACGCGCTACGCGGCGGAACTTCCAACGGTTGGAAAGGATGTGCTGAAGAAAACTCCGACCTATTTTGCTGAACCGATCAATTTGGTGATGCAGGAGAATATACCCTCGAACGGCGATGTTCGCTATGCGTTGGGAGCAATTATGAATGGCACCAAGGGCGGCCACATGCATGCCAATGGGATGTCCATTGAACTCTACGGAGCGGGCTATGTGCTTGGATTTGACTCGGGGCGCGGCAGCAGCTATTGGCAGCCGGATCATGGCGAATACTACAAACAGCCGCCAGCACACAACACGGTGGTGGTCAACGGGGACTCCCGCTATGCAACGCATGGAAAGGGCACCATTGCCATGATCATCGAAGCGGTGGAACCGGCTTTCGATCAACCGGCCAACAATCCGCACCTGAGCTATGTCACGGCCAGCTTCGAGCATAAGAAACCAGCGGCCACGCAGCAGCGTACACTGGCGCTGGTTCGCATTAATGATACGACCGCATTCTACTTTGATGTCTTCCGCTCTAAAACGGACAAAGCCGAATCCAGCCAATATCACGACTGGTTCTATCATGGCATGGCCGACTCGATGGAGTTGAAAAAGGCCTCGCTAAAATCGAGTAAGCAGCTGACTTCCAAACGCGGAAACCAGAAGGGCTATGACTATTTTAGCGAAGAAAAATCTATCGAAACGGAATCCACGATCCACGCTCGTTTCCCGCTAGAAATCGAAGGGAATCACGTGGCGATGGACGTTTGGATGCTGGGCGGAGAAAAGCGGCGGGTCTATTCCGTGATGGCTCCGGCCAACCGCGGGGCGCGCCATTATGTGGATGCCAAATATTGGGATCGTCTGCAACCCACCCTGGTTGTGCGCCAAAAGGGCGAGGCATGGGATCGACCATTCGTGGCCGTCTATGAACCATCGCTTCAGGAAGACGGACCGCAAATTCATTCGGTGAAACAGGTGCGTTCCAATGTTTGGACCGTGAGCGGCGACGATTGGTCGGCCACGCTAACGCTGGATGGGGTTACCCTGAATCTGGAAATTGGAAACGAGCAGAAGTGATCGGATAAGAGAAGGACCGGATGATTCGGAATCATCTTGTCCTTCTTACATTGAGTAGAGAGATGTCGAATATGAAAATGATCAGTACGTTTTGTTTGGGTGCATGGATGGCGGCAGGTCTAGTTCAAGCGGATAAGCCGTCCCCGGCCAAGCCGTTAGTGCTTGGGTATGGGACCACCGCTTTTTCCATTGGAAAGGAACTTTATTCCACCGACTTTAGCGATGCAGAAAACTGGGTGGTGCAGGTTTCGACGGATAACACGACCTTTGATGAACGCGTGAAGTTTGAGGATGGAATCCTCGATCTCTATATGCCCAAGCGCGGTTGCACCGCTTGGTTAAATAGAACGTTTAGTGGCCCAATTACGATCGTCTATCAGGTGCGCTGTCCGCTGGAGACCCTGGACGACAAGGGCATTCTCGCCACCGACGTTAATAACTTTTGGCACTGTTCCGATCCTCAGCAATTTGACGCCATCCTAACCACGACTGAAACGCACTATCATGGTGGATTTTTAGGCTACCATGAGATGCATGGGTACTATGCCTGCACCGGCGGGGGCCGCAACCGGACCACGCGTTTGCGCCGCTATCCGCGCTGGGTCGATGGCAAGGATGTTCCGCACATGGCCATTAATTGGAACGATGGAAAGAAGGAATTTTTAATCGAGCCCGGCAAGTGGCATACGATCCAGTTGGTTTATTGCGATGGACTGTTGCAGTACATCAAAGATGGCCAAGTGGTGTATGAATTCAAAGAAGGCGATACGATTACTGTGGAGACGCGGGATGAAAAGAACCATCGGCAGAAACATGAAGAGATCTATACCCTGGAGAACTATCCAGCTTATGACGAAGGATACTTTGGTTTCCGGATGGTTAGCTCGCATCATCAGTATACAAATTTGAAAATTTACGAACTGGAACCGAAATAGAGTTGAGTCGGAAAAAGTAGATTTCTAGCAGATCAGTCTTCGAAAATAAAAATGAGTGAAAGGACGTGCATGATATATTTAACGAAAGTACTAGGTTTGGTCGTGCTCGTGGGAGTGGTTGCGGGTTGCCAGAGCACAACAACGGAAGATGAACCGAATTTGAAACCGGTGATTGCGGGCTATGGTGAAGAGGCCTTTACGGTTGGAAAACTGCTGTATGAAACGGATTTCAGCGATACAGAAAACTGGGTGTTTCAGATTCAGCAGAGTGATGATCCGGCGATGCAGGCTGAAGTGAAGCAAGAAAATGGCATGCTCGATCTTTACATGCCGGCTATCGGTTGCACGGCTTGGCTGAATCAAAAATTTGAGGGACCGATTGCGATAGTCTATCAGGTGAAGTGTCCGACCGAAAGGATTGATAACGACACGATCATGGCGCGCGACATTAATAATTTCTGGCACAGCTCCGATCCGCGCGAATTTGATGCCATCCTAACCTCGACCGACTCGAACTATCACGGCGGCTTTGTCAGCTATCATGAAATGCTGGGGTACTATGCCAGCACAGGTGGCGGTGCTCATATTGGTAATAAAACTACGCGTTTTCGTCGCTATCCCCGCTGGATCGATGGCAAGGATGTGCCACATCTTTCCCTGAATGATCAAGATGGGAATCCCGAACATCTGATTCAGCCGGGAAAATGGCACACCGTGCAACTGGTGGCCTGCGATGGGCTGGCACAGTATATTCAAGACGGCAAGGTGATCTATGAAATCAAGTATGGCGACACGATCATGTCGGAATCTCGGGTGAACGGCGCGTCAGTGCAGACGGAGACGATCTATTCTCGCGAAGATTATCCCGCGTATACCGAAGGCTATTTTGGATTTCGGCTGGTGCGTACGCATCATCAATACAAGAATTTGAAGATCTATCAACTCGACCCAAAATAAAACGTTGACCCCCTTGGAATACATGGAATAAGTGAATGGACTTATTGTTTGTGTTCTGTGGGTATCAAAAATTGATCCATTGGAGTCCTTTATATGAAAATAAGTTCCGTTGCGTTGGCTTTACTATTTCCCTGCATGGCATTGGCCGAGCGGCCCAATATTGTTATCATTCTGGCCGATGATTTGGGCTATGGTGATCTGGGGTGTTATGGGGGCACAATCCCGACGCCTCATCTGGATCAAATGGCTGCCGAGGGCTTGCGCCTAACCGATTTTCATTCCAATGGAACGGTCTGTAGTCCGAGTCGGGCCGCTCTAATTTCCGGTCGCTATCAGCAACGAACGGGAGTGGATGGCGTCGTGACAGCCGATCCTCAGATGGCGGCGTATCAATTCGGTCTTGATCCGGAAAAAAAAGATACCTTGCCCGCGGTGATGAGTGCTGCCGGGTATAAGACGGCCCTTTTCGGAAAATGGCATTTAGGGTATCTCGATAAATTTAATCCCATGCACTACGAGTTCGATCAGTTTATTGGATTTCTCAGTGGGAATATCGATTATCATTCGCACTATGATCGCATGAATACGTTAGACTGGTGGCATGGCCAAACTTTGACGAAAGAGGAAGGCTATTCAACCCATCTGATTACCCGCCATGCCGTGAACTTTATTCAACAGAATAAAGAGGAGCCATTCTTTCTTTATGTGGCCCATGAAGCCGTGCATACCCCGGTGCAGGGACCTGAGGATGGGATTCAACGGGGCCCCGAAAAGTCGAAGGCAGAGCGTCGACCTTCGAAGGAAGTTTATCGCGACATGCTAATTGAACTCGATAAAGGCGTTGGTGAAGTCCTCGCCGCATTGAAAGAAAATGGATTAGCTGAAAAAACATTGGTTATCTTTTCGTCCGACAATGGCCCAATGCAACTGGCTTCGCCGGGCCCGCTGAGGGGCAGAAAGGGTTCGGTCTATGAAGGCGGCCATCGGGTGCCGGGCCTTTTCTGGTGGCCTGGAACCATTGACCCCGGCATGAAAAGCACGCAGTCCGCGGCGCAGTTTGACCTTTTTCCAACCTTTGTTGATCTGGCTGGAATTGACGGATCATTTGATTTCGACGGGATTTCCATTAAATCCTTGTGGGAGGGTAAAAAACTTCCCGAGCGGAAACTATTTTGGCGGGTGGGCGGCCTTAGTCCGTATGAGCCGAGTTTAGAAAATGGTAAAGATGTGGTGAAGGCAATGCGGGATGGAAAATGGAAATTAGTGGCCTATCCTGGATATGAAAAAATAGAGCTTTTCGATCTTGAAAACGATGTGTCTGAACGTAAAAATCTCATCAGCGAATTTCCTGAACGTGCGGCTGAAATGAAGCGACAGCTTCAGGCGTGGGAGCAGGAAATGCTCACCTATCTTCCGTATAAAACGCAGCCAACGAAACAGAAAGAAGCGCCGGCATTTAAATAATTATCCATTATCCTAAAACATGCGGTGAAATCGGTAACCCGAAGGGGAGCAATGGAGAAAATAAAAACACAGCGTGTCTTGGTTAAACCTCCATGTGATTCAGTTCTACTGCTTTTTATAGGATGAGTGCTTTGTGCAACGAATGCAGGATGATGCGATTCCTTTAAGAGTTGCTCGTCAGCATACGTATTACGTCAATGGGCAACCTCCTCATTACGGGGATGTAGATTAATGAGCGGAGAATGGATATGAAGCTATGTCGATTTGGGGAAAATGGCAAAGAACGTCCGGGCGTATGGCTGGATGATGGACGAATTCTAGATGTGCGGGCGCTGGCCTTTCATATTGAGGATTTCAATGAATATTTTTTTGAGCATCATGGCTTAGAGCAACTTGAATTATTGTTGGCGGATCCTGGGGCAAAATATGTGCGTGCAGATCAGGTTCGTTTGGGGCCGCCCGTGGCCCGCCCGTCGAAGATCATCTGCGTGGGAGCAAACTATGCCGACCATGCGAAAGAATTTGGCCATGCGATTCCTAAAGAGCCCATTCTGTTTTCGAAAATGACCTCAGCACTTAACGGGCCTTTCGATCCCATTATTCTTCCGAAAGAAGCACAGGTGGTTGATGGAGAAGCTGAGTTGGCTGTGGTTATTGGGAAAAGGGCTTCCCAGGTGCGACGGGAAGATGCTTTGGATTATGTGGCAGGGTATACGGTGATGAATGATGTGACGGAACGCCGGGTTCAAAAATCGAACGGACAATGGATGCGAGGAAAGGGCTACGATTCTTTTGCCCCGCTGGGTCCATTTCTTGTGACACGAGATGAAGTTCCTGACCTTGGAAATTTGAACATTTGGCAGAAGCATAATGGCGTGCAACTGCAAAATGGGAATACCGCGGATATGATGTTCAGGATTCCGTTTCTCATCGAATATATCTCACAAGGCATCACGCTCTTGCCCGGAGATATCATTTCAACGGGTACGCCGGATGGAATTGGGTCGGCCCAAGATCCGCAGAGACTACTCGCTGCTGGAGATGTGATTGAGATCGGGGTTCAGGGCGTGGGGACTCAGCGCTCTGAGATTGTCGGAATAAATTAGGCGCCTTCGCGCCGTTGTTGAGCAGGAAAGACGCGCGGATGGGTTTTTTGCGGTGGCCGGAGAGGCGGGGTTTAAAATAGGGAAAAATGCCGCGGATCAGCCCTCAGTTATATTGGGGGCATTCGCCGAGGGCGATGGGCCATTAAACGGGTCGAATTGTTACAGCACGCGATGCTTTTTTCGCGCTTTTTTTGGTCGAGAGGAGTCCGCTCCGATTTCCTATTGATTCCGTTGGGTGGGGCACGTATGGTTCGTTCTCTTTTTTGAGGAATAAATGGAAAACTTATTTAAAGTTATTTTGTTGGCTGTCATTCAAGGGGTTTCTGAATTTTTACCCATCAGTAGTTCGGGGCACCTGGTGCTCTCGAAGCATTTATTGAACCTCGAAGATTCCACGGGGGTCACGCTGGAAATTGTTTTACATGCGGGAACGCTTATTTCGATTCTGATTTTCTATGCCAACCACCTCAAGAAAATTATGGTCGGGGTTTTTCAGGGCGACTCAGAGTCGATTAAGTTTGCCGGGTTGGTGTTGCTGGGCTGTGTGCCGGCAATCATAGTCGGATTCTCTGTGAAAGAATCATTGGAGGAGGCGTTCATGCACCCTCGGTTTGTTTCTTGCATGCTGATGGTGACGGGGATCTTTCTGATTGTCAGTCACTTCGCAAAGCCACGCGAAAAAAAGGTGGGCTGGGTCTCCGGATTTATCATTGGCCTGGCCCAGGCGGTTGCCATGCTTCCGGGAATCAGCCGTTCGGGTTTCACCATTGGGATGTCCCGCTTTTTGGGAATTGAACCGAAACTGGCCGCAGAATATTCCTTTCTGATGTCTGCACCTCTATTGGTAGGCGTTAGTTTATTGGCCCTGATCGATCTGGTTCAGAACGGAAATCAGTGCGGGAGTAGCTTGCTGGAATTATCAGTTGGTTTTGTGGTATCCGCCGTCGTGGGCTACTTTTCTCTTAAGTGGCTCGTTTCTCTTTTGCAACGGGGTAGATTCTGGCGTTTTGGTCTCTATTGTCTCGGAATGGGCATCACGACATTTTTCCTATTTCCCTGCTAGTATATTCCCATGATTCTTACTTGTTTTCACTTGCGCCGGTTCAGGTCTTAACGCATATTGCCCCGATCTTCAGGGCAGGGTGCAATTCCCGACCGGCGGTGACAGTCCGCGAGTTTTTCCACGGTTTGGAAAAACAGGAGGCAGTGAAATTCTGCTACCGACCGTATAGTCTGGATGAAAGAAGATGGTGCGAAGCTATGTATTTGCAAAATGCCCCGAAGGTGTACTCCCTTTGGGGTTTTTTGATTTACAGGAGCAATAATGAGTGACAAATTTTTCGATCCGATCGAAGACGTCCTGGAAGCACTACGCAACGGCGAAATTATTCTGGTTACTGACGATGAAGACCGCGAGAATGAAGGCGATTTGATCTGTGCGGCGGAAACCTGCACCGCGGAGCAAGTGAATTTTATGATCACGCACGCCCGCGGCCTCGTTTGTATGCCGATTACCCGGGAATGTGCGGCCCATCTCGGACTTTCTCGCATGAATGTCTCGCACGAAGGCGATGTGTTCCAAACGGCATTCACCATTTCGGTCGATGCTGCCGGATGCACCACGGGCATCAGTGCTGAAGAACGCGCCATGACAATTCGGACCATTATCGATGGAAAAACCCAAGCCGAAGATTTGCTGTGTCCGGGGCATGTATTCCCGCTGATTGCCATGCCGGGCGGTGTGATTGACCGCGCGGGTCATACCGAAGCAACGGTTGATCTCATGAATGCGGCGGGGTTGAAGCCCGCTGGCGTCATCTGCGAAATCACCAACGACGATGGGACCATGGCTCGTATGCCAGACCTGGTTAAGTTTGCTAAAAAGCATACGCTGAAGATGACCTCGGTTGCCGAAATCACCAAGTACCGGTACACCCATGAAAAACTGATTAAAATGGAGCGTGAGATCAGTCTGCCGACCGACGCCGGTCAATTTCGTCTCAAACTCTACAGTTCTCAAGTGGATAACAAGGATCATCTAGCCCTGGTCTGCGGCGATGCAGAATCTGGAAAAACACCCTTAGTGCGGGTGCACTCCGAATGCCTGACCGGCGATGTTTTTTCCTCGATGCGCTGCGACTGCGGAGCTCAGCTGCGCGCCTCGATGGCTAAAATTCAAGCGCATGGATATGGTGCTGTTGTTTATATGCGGCAGGAAGGCCGGGGGATTGGTTTGGCTAAGAAACTGCATGCCTATGAGCTGCAGGAACAGGGCATGGATACGGTGGAAGCGAACGAACACCTCGGTTTTGATGCCGATTTGCGCGACTATGGAATCGGGGCACAAATCCTTCAGGATCTGGGCATGACCCACATTGATCTACTCACCAATAACCCCGCTAAAATTGCAGGGTTAGATAAATATGGGATTACGGTAAACGAGCGCAAGCCGCTGGTGCTAAAATCGGGTGAATTCAATGATCAATATCTGGCCACCAAACGCGAAAAGATGGGGCATATACTTTAAAGAAACGTGAGGTTTTAACCCTGATTTTAGGGCTTATGCTTTACGAAGGAATTAATTATGGGAAAAGGGATCTCAAAAACAATCGAACCTATCGAGGGGATTGCAGCCAACCAAATGCTGGGCGACCTGGATGCATCAGGTATGCGCTTCGGCATTGTGGTGGCCCGTTTTAATGATGAGCTGACTAATGAATTGGCTCGCAGTGCATTCCACTGCCTGGAAGCCCATGGTGCCAAAGCGGAAACGATTGATTTGGTGCGCGTGCCGGGGGCTTATGAAGTGCCGGTGATTGCCGAAAAAATGGCCGCCAGCAAACGCTACGATGCGCTGATTGTGCTGGGTGTGGTGGTGGAAGGCGAAACGCAGCATGCCCAAATGATCATCGATACCACCGGTCAGCGTGTGCTTGATATGGCCTGCCAGTATCAGATTCCGATCATCAACGAAATTGTGGGCGTCCGTTCTTGGGCGCAGGCCGAGGCCCGATGCCTTGGTGGGGAGCATACCCGCGGCTGGTATGCCGCCGAAGCGGCCATTGAAACGGCGCGTGTTTTTAGAAAACTATAAACCCAACCGAGCAAGGCTCGCTAGTAAAGGTTCAGGAGAATGATTTCGGACCCAATAATTTGCTGCACCAGCAGTACAAAATTATTTGGTCCGTAATCATTTTGTGAAAAATCCATTCCTGCTGGGGTGGTAAAAATTGAGGTTTTTATGCAGAAGAAAAAAATAAATGGCCGTCGCGAAACGCGCGAATGGATTGTTCAGTTCCTATTCCAACTCGATTTTAATCCGGAGCCGATCGATATTTTGCTTCAGGATTTTTGGGAAGAAAAGACCCCGAGCGACCGCGAAAAAATATATGCCGAAGAGATCATTAAAGGCGTTGTGCAGCATAAAGAAGAGCTGGATCAAAAGCTCTCGCAGTATGCCAACCGGTGGAACTCCGACCGCATGGGAGCGGTCGACCGCACCGTGATGCGTGTGGCCCTGTTTGAAATGCTCTACCGGGAGGATGTCCCGCCGATTGTGTCGATTAACGAAGCCGTTCATTTTGCAAAAGATTTCAGCAGTTTCCAATCCGGCCGCTTTGTAAACGGAGTGCTCGACCGAATCCGCAAGGAAATCGACCGTCCGGGCCGTACGACCTATAAGCCTAAGAGTGGCAAGTAATGGCCGGTTGGTTGGGTGCGCTTACAAAAACGCGCAACCTCATTGGCAAAGTTTTTTCTTCGCAGGTTACTATCGATGAACTCGATATTGAAGAACTCGAAGAAATCCTGCTTCGCTCTGATGTGCCCGTTCGTTTGACCATGGCGATTGTCGACGAGCTGGAATCGTCGAAGCGCAAGGCCACCCGCCGCGAACGGCTCACCACCATCCTATTGAACGAGCTCGGTGATACCCCGGCGTTCCGTTGGCCTTCGAACAAGAAGCCCTATGTGGTGATGTTGCTGGGGATCAATGGATCGGGGAAAACAACCACAGCTGCCAAGCTGGCAAAAAACGCAAAGAATGCAGGGTTTAAACCCATGCTATGCGGTTCGGATACCTTCCGGGCAGCGGGCTCTTCCCAGCTGAAACTCTGGAGCGAACGGGTCGGCTGTGATTTTGTGGGGGGTGAAATGGGGCACGATGCTGCTGGTGTGGCCTACAATGCCGTAGAATCTGCCATTGAGAAAAATTGCGATATGGTGCTGGTGGATACCGCCGGACGCATGCACACCAAAACGCCGCTGATGGATGAACTTCCAAAAATGTGCCGTTCCATGAACAAACGCCGTGCGGGTGCGCCGGACGATGTCTGGATGGTACTGGATGCATCGCTCGGCCAGAATTCCGTCATTCAGGCGAAACAGTTTAATGAAGTGGTGCCGCTTACGGGCATCATTGTAACCAAGCTCGATGGATCCTCCAAAGCCGGATTTTTATTTTCCGTCCGCACCGAGCTGAATGTGCCGATTCTTTTCACGGGTCTTGGGGAAGGCGAAGAGGACTTGGTTCCGTTCAACCCGGAAGAATTTGTGAAGGCTCTATTTGATGATAACAACGATACGGACGAGAATTAAATACGAAGGAACGAAGAAGATTGCGATTGTTTCTGTTTGAGATTCTTTGAGTCCTTTATGGTTATAAAAAGATGACGAACGACGAAAAATATATGATGCGAGCCATTGAGCTGGCGAAGATGGGCGAGGGACTCACTCGCCCGAATCCGCCGGTGGGCGCGGTGTTGGTGCTGGAAGATGAGATCATCGCCGAGGGCTGGCATCGGAAAGCCGGCGAAAACCATGCGGAACGGGACTGCTTGAAAAAGATTCCCCCCATGCCGGTGAATCTGAAAAATGCAACGCTCTATGTGACGCTCGAACCCTGCTCCACTCAGGGCCGCACACCGCCGTGCACGGATCTTATTCTGGAAAAAAGGATTGGGCGCGTAGTCATTTCGGTCATCGATCTGAACCCTGTTCATGCGGGCCGCGGCTTGAAACTGCTCGAAGAAGCTGGCGTGGAAGTGGTGTCTGGTGTTTGCGAGGAACCTGGTCGAGAGCTGATTGCTCCGTTTGAAAAAATGATGACCACCGGACTGCCCTACGTCACCCTGAAATTGGCTTCCACCCTAGATGGTAAAATTGCCGATAGCCAAGGAAACTCGAAGTGGATTACAGGACCGGAGGCTCGCGAACGGGTGCAGGAAATGCGCCGGCGGGCAGATGCCATTATGGTTGGGGCGGCGACTGTTCGGGCCGATAATCCCTCGCTGTTGCCTCGGCCTTCCCAGGCTCGAAAACCATTTCGCGTGATCATTGGGTCGAATATACCGGCGGATTCAAAAATCCTGACCGACGAAGCGGCTGACCAGACGTTGGTTCTTAATGTGGCGGGGCATCGTCCGCACTGTCCGCAAGCGACGCGGGAGATCGAGAGCCTGAAATCTGGGTTGGAATGGTTGGCCAAAGAATATGGAATTTTGCACGTCTTCTGTGAGGGCGGCGGTCAGTTGGCGGCCCGTCTGATTGAAGCGGGGCTGGTGGATGAGTTTGTGTTTTTCTTGGCCCCCAAACTGATGGGCGCGGACGGACTTCCAAACTTTGGAAAAACCGGGGGGTTGATGGCCAACGTAAACGATTTGAAGTTCCAATCAGTGGAACGGGTGGGGAACGACATACTAATTAAAGCGAAAATGGAGAGCTGATTATGTTTACAGGCATTGTTCAACGTTTGGGGAATATTATTGAAATCAAAATGGAGGGCACGGCGGGGCGCATTACGATGGTGCCGAACCGTCCGTTCGATGGTCCGGTTGGTTTGGGCGACAGCATTGCTGTGAATGGCACCTGTTTGACCGTGGCCGCTATCGATGGGGATAAGCTGATGTTTGATGTGCTCGGTGAAACCTTCGATAAAACCAATCTGGGCGAAAAGACGCCGGGCGACGAAGTGAACCTGGAACTGGCCTTGGCGCTGGGCGATACGCTGGGCGGGCACATTGTTACGGGCCACGTGGATAACACGGGGACGATTGCAAAGGTGGAAGAGATCGGCCGCGACAAAAAGTTCACCATTGAATGCTCGCGCGATATGCTCATGCTGATGGTTTATAAAGGCTCGATTTCCATCGATGGAATTTCCCTCACCGTGGCCGAACTAACGGACAACGGCTTTATTGTACACATCATTCCGCACACCTTGCTGGAAACCGATATGTCTGATTTTAAAGTCGGAACCAAGGTGAATCTGGAAGCCGATATCCTCGGGAAACATGTGCAACGTATTCTGGAGTTCGGCGGTGGACAGGATTATCGCTTGAATCTAAACGGGGCATAATGCGCTTCTTAAATGTCAGCTTAGTGATTACTTTTCTGCTGTGCGGTCTGCTTCAGGCCACGCAGGAGAAGAAGATCTTTCTGGTGATCGATGATGCTGGGCTGGCGTTGAATGAAACGCAGCAATTTCTGGATATTCCAATCCCCATGACGATTGCGGTGTTGCCGTACCAGAAGCAGACCAAAGCGGTTTGTCTGGCCATTGGCCGCGATCCGCAGAAGGAGATTATTCTGCATCAGCCGATGGAAGCGCAGAATGGGAAGAAGAATCCGGGGATCGGTGCTATTATGGATACGACTACGCCGGCGGAGGTGCGCCGAATTTTGGATCATAATCTGCGTTCGGTGCGCGGCGCGGTGGGTATCAACAACCACATGGGCTCGCGAGTGACTGAGAATATGGAACTGATGAGCGAAGTGCTGCGCTTTTGCAAAGGGCACGGGTTGTTTTTTTTGGATAGTAAAACGGCGTATAACTCGCAGGTGCCGCGGGTGGCCAAAAAGGTGGGTGTGCATTTAGAGGCGCGCGATGTCTTTTTGGATATTAATCAGGATCGTGCGTATATCCGAAGAATGTGGGGCAGTGCAGTGAACACGGCCCGTGAAAAAGGGTATGTGATTGTGATCGGCCATATTTGGAGCGCAGAAAGTGCCCTGGCCATCCGTGACAGCTACGAAGGGTTGATCAACCAAGGCTATACATTCCATAAGATTTCGGAGCTCTACGAATGATTTTTCCCCCCGTTGGAAATAAATCCGTTTTAATTACTGGCTGCTCTTCGGGCATTGGGTTGGCAACTGCTGAACAGATGCGTTCCAAGGGTTGGACCGTTTATCCGACGGCCCGAAAAGCCGACGATCTCGATTCACTTAAGCGGGCGGGCTTCGATGCCATTCAATTGGATGTTACGTCGAGTGCTTCGATCGCCACGGCTACCGAACGGGTGTTGGTTAAAAATGAGGGCAAACTGGGAGCCCTTGTGAATAATGCGGGTTTCGGTATGCCGGGAGCCATTCAGGACCTTTCGCGTGAGGCCATGCGCCATCAATTTGAAGTGAATGTGTTTGGTTTGCAGGAGTTGACCAATGCGCTGATTCCAACGTTTCAGCAACAGGGCTATGGCCGAATTGTAAATATCAGCTCCGTGGTTGGTCGTTTGGCGCTCCCGTTTATGGGAATTTATTCGGCGTCTAAATTTGCGCTCGAAGCAATTAGCGATGCTCAGCGGGTGGAACTTTCTGCGGATCGGATTGCGGTGGTGCTCATTGAGCCGGGCCCGATTCGCACGCGCTTTTCAACCCACTGTGCAGAAGAGGGCGAGGATAAGTTGGATGTGGGTGCCTCTAAATATTCGGCGGCCTATAAAAAATATTTTGATACCCGTAAAAAGGGGGGGATGTCGGAAGATCGCTGGCGCCTTCCGCCAGAAGCCGTGGCCAAGAAGATTGCTCATGCGCTGGAATCATCCCGCCCAAAGATTCGGTATCAAGTGACGCTCCCGGCCTATCTGGGGGCGCTTGCGGCGCGTGTTCTTCCGGCCGGGATGATTGATCGTCAGATGATCAATCATGTAAAGAAACGTTTTGGTTAACTAACCGTTTGTCGAACACGCTTTAGCGATTTCGCGAATCTGAAATGTATTTCTTCATCTGTTCGCCGCGGGTCGGATCGGTTTTGGTAAGATTCCGGGCTTCGCGCTCGGCATCGGTCCACATTTCCTGCTTTGCATAGGCCAGCGAGAGCATATAGCGGGCATCAGAAAAGTTGGAATCAATCTGCAACGCATGATTGCAGGCGGTGGTGGTGTCGCGGTAGTTCCCTTGGCTATAAAGGGCGAGGCTCATATTGTAGTACGCCATTTTGTGTTTCGGGTCGGCGGCGATCGCTCTGCGGTAGGCCGAAATGGCCTCCTCATATTTCTGAGCCCCGTGCAGCTTGGCGCCTTCCATCATATGCCGAGCGGCTTCCGCAGGATTGCTTTCCGTCGCCGTCTGGGAGGGCATACCGGTGGTGGGGGTGCCGCCTAAGCGCACAATGGCATTGGAGGCCGATTGAACATGGCTTCCGTTTACACCGGCTTTCTGGAGATACTGTTGATACCAACGTATGGCCGTGCTCGTATTTTGGAGCCAATGGTCATAAATGGAACCTAGGTTGTATGCGGCCGGTGCATAGTCTGGATAGGCAGAAATCAGCTGCTTCAGGCGGGTCAGGGCGTGGTCGCTGTTGTTGGTCTGGTGGAGTTCGGCCAGTGCGAGTGCATTCTGAATTGCTGGACTACGGGGGTTGATGCGTTCCGCTTTCGTGAGTTCGGCGGTGGCTCCGGTCCAGTTTTGTTTCTGGAGTCTAATCAGTCCAAGAATCGCACGTGCAGTTTCATTGTTTTGATTTTCACCGAGCACATTGTTCAGCGCCAGCTCGGCTTCATCGAACCGATCCGTATGATAGAGCGCAATGCCCATGTTAAGGTGGGATTCGGTCAGGGTTTCGGCGAGATTTGCTGATGTACTGAATGCCATTGCCGCGGCTTCCGACTCGCCGAGTTCCCACAACACCAAACCCAATTGGTTCTGGGCCGTCGATTTTAGGGCATTGCCCGAAAGTTTATTGATGGAACTTTCCAAGAGGGTGCGTGCGCGGACCAAATCTCCATTTTCCCATGCGGAGAGGGCTTGGTTATATTGTTTTTCACCCGATTTCCCGGAGCAACCTGCAAACATAAATAGGGCAACGACAACACCGGTCGATACGGTTACAATCTTCTTATTTTTCATTCTTCAGAAATTCCTTTAATCCACACCTCACGGGTGCGGGGTCCATCAAATTCGCAAAAATAGAGGCTTTGCCAAGTGCCAAGCTGCATGCGGCCGCCAGAAATAATGACCTGGGCCGAGGTGCCCATCAAGCTGGCTTTCGCATGGGCGGCTGAATTGCCTTCAAAATGGAGATAGCTTCCGGTCCAAGGTACCATCCGTTCCAACACCATTTCCAAATCGTCCATCACATCGGGATCCGCATTTTCATTCATTGTGATTCCCGCCGTGGTGTGGGGCACGAAAATGGTTAAAATCCCTTCCTGAATCCCACATTCCGCAAGGAGTTCGTTCACGGGCTGGTCGATCTTTATAAAATCGATTTTTGAGTGGGTTTTGAGGGTAAATTTTTTCATGAGCAACCACCATATCCGAACCCCGCAGATTTTGAAGCTGAAAGTTTCCAACCTTTGGAAAAAAGTGGACCAAGGCTTTCATTTACCCGCTTTTTCGGCGTAAATTATTCCATCATTAAGAAGGGAACTCACTTTGGAAATTTTGCAAGGACATCTGGTTACATTGATTGGAATGGCATTCCTGCTATTCTTCTCCGCTTTTTTCTCAGGAATCGAAACGGCTTTGTTTTCTCTGAGCCGCGAACAGGTGAAGCAACTCCGTTCGCACGGACACCATGTGGGTCGTCTTTTAATCTTATTACGTGATAACCCCTCCGGCTTGCTGGTGGCCATTCTATTTGGCAATCTGGTGGTGAATATTCTCTTCTTCTGTGTGAGTGCCGTATTGGCGCTTGATATTGGAATCCACTATGGCGAGTGGTGGCAGGCGGCCACTGGTTTTGGCGTGTTGGTGACGGTTATTCTGGTGGGAGAAATTTTTCCAAAAGCCATTGGAATTTCATTTCCGGAACGAGTGGTTCGGTTGAATTCTCCCTTGTTGAGGGGGTGGTTCCATTTTATGGGACCCGTTCGGGTGGTGCTGGAAATGATTACCCGAAAAATGGAGCCGTCCGATCAGCACGATGAAACGTTGGATTCGGACGAGCTGAAAATGCTGATTGAAGCCACGCTTCATGACCCAACCTTTGGAAAGCAGGAAAAGGCCATTGTGGAGGACATTGTTAATCTGCCTGAAATCCGCGTGCGGGAAATTATGGTGCCGCGCGTTAAACAGCTTTTTCGCCGAGCCGATGCTCCAGCTGGGGAGGCCTTGGCCGCAGCGGCGGAGCAGGATATTGAGTTGATTCCAATTTATGAGGACGAAGAAGATCACATTGTCGGAGTGGTCGAAGTCCGCGATCTTTTTGTGAATAATAATCCCGATAAATCCCTGATCTGTTTTTCAACCCCGGTTCGTTTTGTTCCGGAAACCAAGCGGGCGGACGTCATGTTGCGCGAGTTTTTGACTGATGGCCTTCGTATGGTCTGTGTGGTGGATGAATATGGCGGCCTGGCAGGAACGGTGGTGCTGGAGGATCTGCTCGAAGAAGTGGTGGGCGAGTTCGATGTCCTGGACGTTCCTTCGGTGGAGCAACTGGGCGAAACGACATATCGATTGCAGGGAAACTTGGGGATTCGCGAATGGCGAAGCCTGTTTATTGGCTTTCTCCCAGATGAGGTCATGCGCGATCTGGCGCTGGATACGCTGAGCGGTCTGGTGGTTTCTTTGTTGAAGCGCATGCCGGTGGTGGATGATGTGGTTCAGGTGGGTAATCTTAAGTTTACGGTGGAGCAGGTTCGCTCGAACCGCATTGAACGCGTATTGCTGGAATTGGTCTCCGAAGAGGACGGGAGGGTGTCATGAACTTGACCGCGATCATCATCATTCTTTTGGGCTTTGCCTTTTCCGCGCTATTCTCCGGTGTGGAAACCGGAAGCTATATGATTAATCGTATTCGCCTGAAACACCGTGAGCGAGAGCGGAAGAGATCGGCCCTAGTGCTTGCCAAGTTATTGGCTGATCACCATATCTTTATTTTCACCGTACTCATCGGGAATAATCTGGCGATCTATTTGATCTCGATGGAGGTGACTGACCTTTATCTGGATTCGGGCATGGCATCGGGAAAAATGTTGTTGGGCTTCATTCCCTGGAATGCGGAAACGGCTGCAACCCTGACGCTGATGTTTCCGCTTTTCCTCTTTGCGGAAGTTGGTCCAAAAAATCTTTTCCGAAAACAAGCCGATGTGCTGATGTATCGCTTTGCCGAGCTGATACGCCTGATGGTCTGGATTGCCTACCCGTTCACTTGGCCACTTAAACAGCTGCTTCGCCTCCTGACGCATGGAATGGACACGACCTCGAGTCATGATCTGCATCGCCTTTCGCCCGATGCGCTGAAAGAATATTTCTCTGCCAGCAAAAAAGAAGGGGTCATTTCCTCCGATCAAAGTCGGATGATGGACAATGTGACCACGATGCATAGCATTTCTGTGCGTATGCTCATGACCCCCTTTAAAAAGGTGCCGACGCTGCAAGATACCGCCACGGTAGGCGATTTCAAACGTCTGGTGGCCCGTCGAGAAACCATCGATGCCGTGCTTATGCATCGTCATGTGGCCGTCGGGATGGTTTCGATGTTCTCCATCGTGCAGCGCAAGCTGGACGATGCGGATCTGCTTAAACCGTATGCGGAGGATCTGTTGAAATTGCAGGATAACCGAAATCTAAAGTCGGCGTTCTACCGCTTGCGCCGGAATCCCCGACATTCCGCGGTTGTGGTTGATGCTCGGAACCATCCCGTCGGGTTTATCCGCCTTGAAGACGTCGCGCGTTACATCGCCAAGAAATAAATCATTTTTTCGCCAAGCGCTCCACCGGTAGCCAGTTCAGCACGCGTTGGATTTGGGCATCCCAATAGCTCCAATCGTGTGCGCCCTCCGACTCTTCATAGGTGAGGTGGAGTCCTTTTTTTTCGGCGGTATTTCGGAAACTGAGGGAGTCCTGATACAGATAATCCTCGGTTCCGCAACTGACGTAAAATTGAGTTTCGGGTTTAGTTTTTAAACCTTGGACCTGATGGATGAGATCATTTTTAGCGAGGGGAACTTTTTCAAGGGAGCCAAAGGTGGCATGAAGGGCGGAGAGGCGGGCGGGGTCCCAGTCGTCGTGAATATGTGCGGCAATATCAAGGGCCCCAGAGAGCGAGGCCCCGTGGGAAAAGGTTTCCGAGCAACCCAGGGCCAGTTTAATGGCGCCATAGCCGCCCATGGAGGTGCCGGCCACAAAGGTCTTTTTCCAATGCTTGGAAAAGTTGAACCAGCGATTGATTAATTGGGGAATCTCTTCGGAAAACAGTTTCCAATAGTTGGATCCATGTTCCATATCGCAATAAAAGCTTTTGTGGGCATTGGGCATGATGATCGCGAGATTATAGTCGCGCGCATAGCGCTCGATAGAGGAGGAACGACACCACGAAGTGTGGTCGCCAGACAGGCCGTGCAGCAGATAGAGCACAGCAGGGGGCGTGTCCCATGCATTGGAATGCTCGGGCAGAATGATATTCATGCCGATCGATTGATCAATGGAACGGGCATAAAAATTAGTTTCAAATAAAGCCATAGGACGTCCGAACCTAGAGTGTTTGTTCGCCGCGGTCGGATGGCCGGATGGCAACCAGAATGTCGCCCAAGTTTAGGCGGGTCTGGGGGCCAGGATCGAACGTGGTGGTGCCGTCGCCGTGTTTCACGGCAATCACCATGGAGCCGAGGGTTTGGCGAACATGGGCCTCCGAGAGTGTTTTTTTAAGCAGATTGCTGTGTTCCTCAATCGTGTGCTCAAATACTTCCAGTGCAATGCTTTTGTCCATGGTGATTAGCTCAATCTGATCCACGACTGTGGGGCGGGTGAGCAACTGGGCAATCTGGTTGGCTCCCGAAGAGATGGGGGATACCACGCGGGTGGCTCCGGCTTTTCGGAATTTTCGGGAGTTGTCGGGGTCGTGTACTCGGGCAATCACGCGGACGTTTGTGCAGAGGCCGACCGCTGTCATGGTGAGAAATAGATTTTCGGCATCGGAATTGAGTGCGGCGACCATCGATTCTGCCTTGCAGATGTGCGCCTCCTCCAAGAGTTCTTCTTCGGTGGCATCGCCAATGAGGTGGGGAATGCTGAGTTCCTCCATGCGTTTGATCAGCTCTTCATTTTTTTCAATCACGATAAAGGGTTTATTGGAGGTTTGTAGTTCGGCAACCACGCGGCTACCGGTGCGGCCATAGCCACAGATAATCACGTGGTTTTTCATTTGGGACAGTTTTTTTATCATCGTTCTTCTCCCGAGGACGTTGCTGATACTGCGCTGGAACATAAATTCGGCGAGCCGGGTCAGGCTGTAGGCCATCACGCCGACCCCGCTGAAAATGAGGAGGATGGTGAACAGCCGCCCCGCATCGGAGAGGGGGTGCACTTCTCTGATCCCGACGGTGGAAACGGTGATGACCGTCATGTAGAAGGCATCCAGCCAGCCCCAGCCTTCGAGGGTGCAATAGCCAATGGTGCCGAATAGTAGAACGAGAATAATGCCGATTACCCCCTTGCGGAGGCCGGAAATAAGTTGTTCATTTATAATCGTGTGTCGCATGAAAGGGGCGGGACCTTTTCTTCATTCTTCTTATTAAAGCACAGCGCTCGCAATTTCCAAAATTTGAATTTCTATTTTCCTTTTTGCGGGCTTGAAAAGAGTTAGATTTGAAATTCTGTAAATGGTTCAAATCGGCTCTTTCCAAACCTGTTTTTTTTTTAGTACGTTTAATGCTATGTATTCAACTACCAGAAAGCTGTTTCTCTTCCATGTTGTGCTTTTTGCAAGCGGTATGGGAACACGTTCCGTGGAAGCAAGAGCACCTGCGGGTACGGTTTCTCTTTCCTATATTGCACGGTTGTACTCGATGAAAAAAACCATAGTAGATAAGAAGGTGGTTTTACAGAACAAGTACAATAAACTGGAAATTGGAACCAACAGTCGGCGAGCCTATATTAATGGCATCATGCTCTGGCTTCATGAGCCGTGCCGAAAGTCTGGAACCGACTGGGTGATTCGGGAGATTGATTTTAAAAAGAATATCGACCCCATTTTGCGTACCTATGCCTATGCCCCCAAACGCATGCCGCGCCTTGTGGTGCTTGATCCGGGGCACGGCGGGCATGAGCCGGGCACCGTGAGCCCGAGCAAAACCATGGAAAAGGATGTGGTGCTCGATATTGCGCATCGAGTGCGGAAGTTGCTGGAGGCCAAGGGGATTCAAGTTCGGATGACCCGGACCGGCGATACCTATCCGCAATTGGATGCTCGAACCACCTATGCCTATAAAGTGGGTGCCGACCTTTTTATTAGTATTCATGCCAATGCCGCTGGTGCATCGTCGGCCAGCGGGGTGGAAACCTTTGTAACGGCCGTCGCCGGGTATGACTCCAGCAATTATTACGGGCAAGCGGCCGATAAACAGTCGCAGCGCAACAATACCTACGATCCTCTGAATGCGATTCTTGGTTTTTCCATTCAGAGTAATTTGGTGAAAATGTCCAGACGTAAAGATCGCGGTTTACGGCGTGCGCGCTATTCCGTCATCAAAAAGGCAACCTGTCCCTCGGCCCTCGTGGAATGCGGCTTTCTTTCCAATCCCGCCGAAGAAGCGTTGCTCAAAACGTCCCGCTATCGAGAAACCGTCGCGCGTGGGATTTCCAACGGGGTGCTGGGCTACTTCACCCTGATCCGCCGTGCCCTCCGTTAACCTCGGTTTTAGGCGCATTTTAGATTCGACCCGTTATTCGTTGCAACCCCCCATACAAAGGCGTAGCGTCAACCTTTTGTTCGCTAGGGGAGCTGGTGGTGGCCGGCTGAGATTCCAACCCTTGGAACCTGCACAGGGGATGCTGTGAAGGGAAGCGATAATTTCTTCCTGCTGGTTTCTATTTCGCGAACATATAACGATGAATGGAAAACTAGATCATGAGTGGTTACGGCAAATATTTCCCCCGGTCTGAAAAGACTTACGTTCAGGGTTCGCGCAAAGATATTCGCGTTCCATTTCGCACCATTAAACTGCACGGCGATAACGAAGACTTAAGCCTCTACGACGTTAGCGGCCCCTATACCGATGCGTCCTTTGAGCCGGATCTGAAACAGGGGCTTCCTTCCATTCGATCCAATTGGATTGCGGAACGCGGCGATGTGGAAGAACATGTTTCCGGCGTCGCGATTCTCTCGAACGCCAAAAAAGCGTTCCAAGGTTTGAAACGGCAGCCGCTTCGCGCGAAAAACGGGCAGTCGGTCACACAGATGACCTATGCCCGCAATGGGATCATCACTCCTGAAATGGAATATGTGGCCATTCGCGAACTCGTGGAACCTGAATTTGTACGTACGGAAGTGGCTGCTGGTCGCGCTGTGATTCCGCTGAACATCAATCATCCCGAAGCTGAACCGATGATTATTGGCCGGAAGTTCCGCACGAAGATTAATGCCAATATTGGCAACTCCGCACTGGGCTCTTCGATTGAAGAGGAAGTGGAAAAAATGCAGTGGGCCACCACTTGGGGTGCAGATACTGTGATGGATCTTTCCACGGGAACCGATATTCACGATACCCGAGAGTGGATTGTTCGCAACTCCCCCACGCCGATCGGTACGGTGCCGCTCTATCAGGCGCTTAAGAAAATTGATGACGATGCCGATGGCCTCAGCTGGGAGCTCTACCGCGATACGCTCATTGAACAGGCGGAACAGGGTATTGACTATTTCACGATCCATGCGGGCGTGCTTCGCAAAGATATTCCGCTCATCAAAAAGCGCAAACTCGGCATTGTCAGCCGCGGCGGCTCTGTGCTCGCCAAATGGATGCTCGATAACGAGGAGGAAAATTTCCTCTACACCCACTTCCGCGAGATCTGCGAAATTATGCAGGCCTACGATATTACCTTCTCCCTCGGGGATGGCATGCGGCCGGGCTGTATTGCCGATGCCAATGATGAAGCACAGTTTTCTGAGCTCAAGACCCTCGGCGAACTCACCAAAATTGCGTGGGAATATGGATGCCAAGTCATGATCGAAGGGCCGGGCCATGTGCAACTCGATAAGATCAAAGTCAATATGGATAAGCAACTCGAAGAATGTTTTGACGCGCCATTCTATACCCTTGGCCCGTTGGTTACAGATTGTGGGGCCGGTTATGACCATATCACCTCTGCAATTGGTGGCGCGGTGATTGGTTGGTACGGCACGGCGATGCTTTGCTATGTGACACCTCGAGAGCACCTGGGTCTTCCCAATCGCGAGGATGTGAAGGAGGGCGTGATTGTTCATAAAATTGCGGCCCATGCGGCCGATTTGGCCAAAGGGGTGCCGGGAGCAATGGATCGGGATGAAGCCATGCGCAAAGCGCGCGGTGAGTTCCGCTGGGAAGATCAGTATAACCTGACCTTCAATCCTGAGCGGGCACGGAGGTTGCGTCGCGAATCCCTTCCGCCTGAAGAGCGAGATCAACACGATCAGCACTACTGTTCCATGTGCGGCGAGCGCTATTGCTCCATGCGTATCTCCGAAGAAATCCGCCAGTCGTAGGAAATCGCATACGACCTCTGGCCTTTGGAATTTCCAAAGGTTGGAAAAGGCGGGGGTGCAGCCCAAGTCGATCGAGTTTTAATCGGTGGTTTTTTTTTTGGGGGCTGCCCCATCAGTGGCGAAGCAATGATCCCCGCATCAGCGCATGCGGTAGATTAAGGTGCTGCCGATAAGATAGAAGGTGATGACGGCCGTCCAGGCGCCGACCCATGGAGCAATAATCATCTGTTTGGCGAGGTATTCCATGCTGAGTTGCAAGGCATAGAAGCTGAAGAACATGCCAATGGCCATCATAATACCAGAAAGAGCCCCTTTTCGACCTGTGTGTGCCCCAACGGGAATTCCAATGATGATCGAGATTAGGCAAATGAACGGCATGGTGAGTTTATGATGCAGGTCGACTTTGTCGCTGTTAATGGTTTTGGCCGATAGATGCTGGTGCGATTTGATGTAGTTCCAGAGTTCGAATGAAGATTGGTGAGCGGGATCTTTGGCCTCGCCCATAAATTCTTCGGGGCGCTCTTTCAGGTTGCGCATTTCCATGGTTTGGAACGTTTCAATGGAACTCATGCGTTGAGTTTCTTCATCATAATGCTGAATGAGAGTGTTGTTTTCGTCGAAGCGCTGAATGGAACCGTCTTCGAACCACCAGCGGCGATCCAGCCAATGGCCTTTGGCGGCGGTGATCTTGGTTTTATCGGAACCATCTTCACGCCGTTCGCGGAGGGTGATGCCCTGCATGGTATAGGTGCGGGTGTCGAACCCAACAATGTGCCATTCGTGCCCGAGGGTCGGGTTTTTATAGGCAATATTTTCATAGTAGACTGCGTCGGAGGCGTCTTTTTTGCTCTCAAGCAATTGGTGGGCACGGTAGGCATATTTCGGGCCGGTATATTCGTTGACGACGGCCGTGAAGAGAAAACAGAAAAATCCCATCAGCATATAGGGTCGCACAATGCGGTAAATGCTGACGCCGCTGGCGCGTAGGGCCACAATCTCGCTGTGCCGTGTGAGCATGGATAAGCTGTATAGTGTGGCCAGCAATAGGCAGATGGGCACAATATAAATGACCATAGAGGGCAACTGCAGGCTGTAGTAGCGCACCAACAGTATCGGGGATGAACCCGCTTTTAGGAAATTATCGGCATTATCCATCAAGTCGCCGATGATGAAGAGCAGCGTGAAAGCAAACAGCAGGTAGATCAGCGGTTTGAACAGATTTAAGAATAAGTATCGGGCAAGAATTTTCATAAGTAGAATGGTTGAAAAGGTAGCGGTAAAACGAGCGCATCGCAAGCGTTGAAAAGCGCGAGAGAGCAAGGTAGGTTCATTCTCATTAATTAGGAGATTTTAAACCATGTGTGCTTTAGGAATAATCGGCGAAAGCCGCGTCAACGATCCCGTCACGATCGTCATCTTCGGAGCGACGGGCGATCTGACCCACCGCAAACTGATTCCAGCGCTTTATGTGGCCTATGCTCAAGGCTTACTCCCCGAGCAGTTCACCATTGTCGGGTTTGCTCGTCGCGATTATACCGACGAGAGCTTTCGCGCAATGATGGCCGATTCTATTCGCGAGTTTTCCCGTCTCCCCCTGAATGAAGAAATTGTTCAGAACTTTGTGCAGTTCCTCCATTATCACAAAGGCGATATTTCAAGCTCCGAGGCTTATGTTGCGCTCGACGAGCGACTCAGCGACACCAAAACCTATCCCAAAAATCATCTCTTCTATCTGTCCATCATTCCGGATCTATTTCATACCGCGGTCCATCATCTCCAGCAAACGGGGATGATCCGAAAACTCGATGAAGCATATTGGACTCGGGTGGTGATCGAAAAACCGTTCGGTAAGGATCTGAAAAGCGCCATGGCTCTGAATACCGAGCTGCTTAAGCACCTCGATGAATCGCAGATCTATCGCATTGATCACTATCTCGGCAAAGAGACCGTGCAGAACATTCTCTCCTTTCGGTTTGCCAACGCCATCTTTGAACCGGTCTTTAACCGCAGTTATGTGGACCACATTCAGATTACCGCATCGGAAACCGTTGGAATGGAAAAAGGGCGTGGCGGATATTACGATGAATACGGGGCACTGCGCGATATGGTCACGAACCACCTGTTGCAACTGCTCTGTCTCGTGACCATGGAAGCGCCGGGCGATCTTTCTGCGGACTCCATCCGAAATGAAAAGGTCAAAGTGCTCAACGCCATGAAGTTGGACGTGCGGAAAAATATTTCTGATGCCGTGTGCCGGGGGCAGTATTCGGGCGGCATGGATGAAGCCGGAAAGCCATTGCCCGGGTATGTAGAAGAAGATCGAATTAATCCGAATTCTGATACGGAAACCTTTGCAGCCATGCGCCTTTCCATCAATAACTGGCGGTGGGCTGGCGTTCCAATTCTGTTGCGAACCGGCAAGCGAATGGCAAAAAAAGCCACCGAAATTGCCGTTCAGTTCAAAGTGCCGCCGCTCCAACTTTTCCAGCAGGTGGAATGCGAAGACGACGTATGCGACATCACCCGCATTAAACCAAATACCTTAATTTTCCGCATTCAGCCCAACGAAGGCATTTTTCTGAAGGTCGGCACCAAGCGCCCGGGCATGCGTTTTGTGGTGGAAGATGTGGATATGGACTTTTCCTATTCCGGAAAATGGCGGAACTCGCTGCCAGAAGCGTATGAACGTCTCTTGCTGGATATCTTGCATGGCGACTCCACACTCTTCACGCGTTCCGATGAAGTGGCCGCCGAATGGAATGTGGTGCAGCCAATTCTGGATAACCTCGAACAACTGAAGCCATATCCCTATGAACCCGGCGAGTGGGGGGCTCCTGAAGCCGATTGGCTTTTCCAAGGGGTGGAAGGGGCCTGGCGGAATAAATAGGGGAATCTGAAACGATGGATGCGTATTTTGTGTATGTCACCGCGAAGGATTTAAGCGAGGCGAAGGTCTTGGCCCGAACCGTGGTGACTGAAAGGCTGGCGGCTTGCGCGAATGTGCTGGGCTCCATTCAATCGGTCTATTGGTGGGACGGCAAGCTGTGCGAGGACGACGAGGTTGCTTTGGTGCTGAAAACATCCGAGGTTCGTAAAAATGAGCTGATTGCCCGCCTCCGCGAAATCCATTCCTACGAAACGCCCTGCATCACCTGCCTGCCAATTGCCGACGGCAACCCCGATTTCTTAAGCTGGATTGTTGCCGAAACTGCGGTCGATTAGTTTGCACCGTGTTGGTAGGCGGTTCAGATTGAGCCGCTTCTCTGATTGTTTTCGGTCTTGGTTTTTTTCTTCAACCTACTTTGTGGAAGAATCTCATGAATAGATAAAACCGGTCGAACAATAGTGGGAATGGTGGTGATTGAAGACCGAGCATCCCGGCCATTCCCTGGTTCATGAAGCGGGTGCTCAGCCGAGGCATTAAAAGGCGTTATTTGGAGCGCCTTTTGATGTTCGCGGTGTGTGGAGTAGGGGACCATTATTTCCGCGCTAGCGCCTTCTCGATCTCCTCCGCCGTTTTCGTCTAGAAGTTCGCGCACAGGGACAGGAAACTTGAGCGCCTTTTAACGTTCGAGATGGCGACGTAGGGGGCAATGGCTCTCTTCGTCTTTTCTATGGGTGGGGTATGGGCGTTCGGAATTCTTGCTCAGGGGAACAATCGCTCAGCTAAAAGGTTGTTTTCGAGGGGGGCGGCTATCCGATCCCCCGGTGGCAAGGCACGAACTCGAGCCATAGGAGGCCGCCGCTGCAGGCGTTGCAAACGGGGACTCTTTTGGGTCGGGTCGGTCGTTTTGAAATCGGATTTCTTGATTGGGCTTGGGCCTTCGTTTGAGGCAACGCAGTTCTAATCTTTCGGGCCAAATCGATTTGTGATAGGCCGATCTGAAGGAGAAGCGGCGGGATTTTTACGATCTTGTTGGACTCAAACGCGGCTGACGCAGCGGATGAAATGGATTGGGTTCTGATTCTTAATTTCCCCCGTCCTTGGAAAAAACTTGCCGTTTGCTTCCAATGATTGGAAGTTATCCG
>JBAHZU010000103.1:0-13762 GCA_037132875.1 Pontiella sp. | reverse complement strand
GCCAACGGCCAAGTCTATCCTGAAACGGTGCTGGATATGTAATCCTGTAATCGGTGGACATTCCAAGGGTTGGAAATCGCGGTTGTTTAAGCGTCGGGTTGCCACTGAAGAAAATCTTCGGAAGATGAAGGTTTCATTTTTAGACGAGGGCTGACCGCTTGCCGCGGGGCCTCCTTTTTCGGATGAAGCGGGAAAGAGGTGGGCCGCGTATGGTAAAGGATTGAGAAACGATTTCTCCCCCCGTTCTGGACGCGCCCTCCGACGGGAGTCGGCATTTATGCTGTCAGGACTCCTGTCTCGTAGCGGCACACCCCTGCATTTTTTAGGTTAATGAATCGGAAGATCATTTTGGGGGATTTCCCCCAGTTCCAGTTTCAGTTCCTGTTGGATGATGGGAATCATGACGGCCGTTAGCAGGTTAAGGTAGGATGAGGCCATCCATTCCACGGATTTGGATCCGTCGTAGTTGGCATAGAATTCCGAAGAGTAGCCGGTGGGTGTTTTAAGGGTGTACCCGCCCATGTATAGATTGGTCCACGTTTGGGTCATCATCTCCATCATAAATTCCATTTCGGGTTGCTGCTGTGCATGAATCGCGAAGGTTAAGACGTCGCGATAGGTTTGCACCAAGCGCGGCGATAGAAATTCGATGGCACTGGTTTTTTCCGGGACCTCTTTCAACAGGCGTTGGTAGAGCGGGGTTGAAATCAGTCCGGATTCTTTTTCTGCGCAGTCGAGCGCCTCTTTTACGACGTCGATGGTGGAGCCCATCAAGAGGTAGTCATCGGTCATCACCAGGGTGGGCGAGAGGGGAATCGGGGAGGGAATCGGAAGCCGCACGGTGTGTAGTTCATGGGTATGGTGCATTGATTTTGTGGCGGGCATACCGGCCTGTTGAAGCTTCTGAAGAAGAAGCGTTCCAAGCACGGGATCGTTGATTTCGAAGCCCAGTAGTAGGCTGGGCTCGGGGAAGGTTGGTCCGGCGCCGAGCGTAACCGTCTGGTCGTCTGAAAATTGGATGGAGAGGAGCAGGTCGTTTTCAATGGATTCCGTGAGGGCGTTGAATGGGGTGCCGAGGAGCATCTGAGCCATCATGATCTGCTGGTTGAATTGTGCCACCCCTTCGGGGCCGCCGAAGTGTGCGACGGCCTCGTTCGCAATTTTCCACACCTCATTTAAGCTCGTGGTGGCATTTGCGGTGTAGACGGCATTTGTGGGAACAAATTTAATCCCCTTTAACTCCCGAGGTTCAGAGCCGAGTAGGCGCCAGAGGGGTTTGTTGGCCTCGCTCGTGGCATGTTGGGAAACCACAATGATGCGGTTCAGGCCATCTTCAACGGATTTCGTGCTCATGGCATAGGCTTCGAGCGAGAGCAGTCCGCTCCACTCAATGACCGCTTTCGTTTGCGTTGCAATTCCGGCGAGGATGCGCGGGTCGATAACATCCAGCAATGGGCCTTCCAGAAAGTTGGTATCGATGTACTCGAGCACGCGCTCTTCAAGGGTGTCGGTATGGAGGAAGAGGACCATGTCGCCATCGAGGTCGAGTTGTTCCACGGCCGGGTGTATTGGCTTTTCAGCATTTGCGAGTGCGGGTAAAAATCCGGTCAGTAGAATTGCTGCAATGCACACGGGGTTGAATGTTGCGTTCATGGTATTCCTTATTAGTTAAGTATCAGAAATTGAAAGTTTATTAAGCTAACCGCAATCGTTCGGTGTATTCCAGATTAAATTTCCAATCATTGGAATCGTCTGATGCGCGGCGCTCCGGTATAGCTTTCCGAATGGTGGAAATTATTGATCAGGATGAAGCATTCATTGCCGTGAACAAGCCGACGGGACTGCTGTCGGTGCCGGGGCGAGGGCCGGATAAGCAGGATTGTTGTTTGAGTCGGGTGATGGCGCAGTTTCCCGAAGCCCTGATGGTGCATCGGCTGGATATGGATACGTCGGGCCTGATTCTTTTTGCGCGGTCGTTGGAGGTGCAGCGGGCCCTGTCGCTCCAGTTTGAAAAACGAGAAATTCACAAGGTCTATATCGCGGTGGTGGAAGGCGTGCTTGAAAAAAACGTTGGTTTCATCGATTTTCCCATGCGCAAGGATATGGAGCAACGCCTCCCTCCCAAGCATATCGTGGATTGCGTGCGCGGCAAAAAGGCGCTCACCGAATGGAAGGTGCTGGAGCGAGATGCGAACTCCACCCGCGTGGCGCTTTTTCCGAAGACGGGAAGATCGCATCAGCTTCGCGTGCATATGAATGCGATTGGGTTTCCCATCGTTGGCGATGCAATTTATGGCACGTCTGGCGAACGCCTGATGCTGCACGCCCAAACCTTGGAACTTCCGCATCCCTGCACGGGCGAGCCCGTGCGGCTAGAGTGCCCCGCTCCCTTTTAGGGGATGATCCGAGGAAGGGGTGTAGGCTGCTGGCCACATCGCATCGATAGGCCGTGGAGCGTTTTGTGCGTAGGGATTCCGCATCCGAATGGGGATTAAACTTGAAACCTGGGCGTGGTTCTGGAGAATCCCGCGCCATGAACGATTTACTATATAAAGGTCACTTCAAAGGGCTCGATATTGCTTTTACGTATGCGGTAACCACTGCGGCGGTGAATGAATCGGTGGTGCGGCACGATTGCGATCCGGCTGGAGCGCACCTTCTTGGTCGCGCCATGACCGGTGCTGTGCTGGCCGCGGCCCTGCTGCCAGAGGGTCACCGATTGAATGCCTGTTGGAAATATCAGGGCGGCTTGAAAACCATCGTGGCCGATGCAGGGCAGGATGGAACGGTCCGCTCTTGCATTTCTCCCGTGCATCTTTCCGAATTCGGGGATGCCCACGAAGAGCTCTATGGCGAAGTGGGCGATCTTCAGGTGGTGATTTCGCACCACGGAGCCATTGCCAGCTCGGGCACCACGCCGATTTCGCTACATGATCCGGTGAGCGACCTCGCCTATCACTATTGCATTTCCGATCAGATCGAAACGGGCATGAGTGTGATGATTGGCTTTAACCCCGATCCGAAAAAGCCCGTGGCACTCTGCCAAGGTTGGATGATTCAAGCGCTGCCGGGCACGGATCTGGAGCGGTTCGATCGCATCCGCCGCCAGTTGGATGACCATGGATTTCGGGACCTGCTGGGGCATGAAAGTGCTTCCGAGGCCTATTTTGAGCAGCTGGCTAAAGCGCTGATTGGCGATGAAGAGGGCTTTGAAGGAATTCAGGTTGAAACCTGCCCCGCCCCCCACTTTAAGTGCACGTGTAGTAAGGAAAAGATGTCGGCGGTGCTGCGTAGCATTCCGATTCCGGACCGTATGACCATCGTGAAGCGTAAGGAGCCCGTCGGCATCAGCTGTCAATTCTGCAACACCCGCTATGAAATGAGCATCGATGAATGCATCGTTGCTTGGAATACCAAAGGATCGGATTGATTCGTTTTTAGACGGGCTGGTTCCTTGAATCTCCAGCCCGCGCCCATTTATCATGCACCTTCCCCCTGCCATTTTCGGAACCCTAATTAAGCGCTATAAGCGTTTTCTGGCCGATGTGGAGCTGGAAGACGGTTCGGTGATCACTGCGCATTGTCCCAACACGGGAAGAATGACCACCTGTGCGGAGCCGGGGTGGAGCGTGGTGCTTTCGGATAGCCACAATCCGAAGCGGAAATACCGCCACACGTGGGAGCTGGTGCATAATGGCACCTGCTGGATTTGTGTCCATACCGGCCGCGCCAATGAGATGGCCTTCGAGGCCGTTTCCAAGGGTTGGATCCCAGAGTTTTCTGGGTATGACGAAGTGGTCCGCGAGCAGACCTTTGGGAATAGCCGCTTTGACCTGTTGCTCAAAAAGGGCAACGAGCTTTGTTATGTGGAAGTCAAAAACGTCACGCTATTGGCCGAGGACGGGACCTATTCATTCCCCGATGCCGTCACCGAACGCGGTCGGAAGCACCTCCATGAGTTGATAGAAGTCGTGAATGCGGGCCATCGCGCCGCCATGCTTTTTGTGATTCCCCGTTCCGATGGAACGGGCTTTCGGGTCGCCCGCGAAATCGACCCGAACTATGCTGATGCCCTTCGTGCGGCTTCCCGTGCGGGGGTGGAGTTGCATGCCTGGCAGGCTGAAGTTTCTCCGGAAGAGATTCGGCTTTTTAAGAAGATTGATTTCTCCGTTCATTGAATGCGAAGAAGATCATAAATTACGCTATCTCATTGAAATCGAGTATATTATATCGATTGAACAGGTTTGACAGGCTATGGTCGATGACTGAAACTCCCCGATTAGAAGCGAAAGGAGTAAACTTATGCCATTCGATCAAACGAAAGATATTCTCAATCATGCCCGGAAGTTTCACCGGAGGCTCAGTGTGTTCTATGAGGATCTCAAAGAGGTTGCCGAGAAAGAGCGCACCCGAGCCCTGCTGGATTATTTGAGTCGGCACGAAACCTATCTCGATGAAAGCTTGGCCAAATTTCAGGAGGTGGTTTCGGAGAATGTGCTCGATACCTTCCTGAACTATAAAGCGGATACGGCTAACGTTTCGGCGATCACTGATTTTGAGATCAGTGATGAAATGACCGTCGACGATGTTGTGGCGGCGGCCATGCATTTTGATGCCCTGCTGATTAAGTTCTATGGCGATATGGCGCGCAAAACCAATTCCACCAAAGTTCGCGAAATATTCGAGAATCTGCTCGTGATGGAGCAGCACGAGCAGATGGAACTCAGCAAGCAGACGCTGGAGTTAGCGAATATTTAAAGGCCAAGGCGCCTATGAGGCTGGGGTCCAGAACTTTGTGCTCTTTGGGTCTTGAGCGAGTGGGCGAGCGGGTGTTTAAGTGGGTGGCATGATGTATAGCTACCAAGACCGCGAGCCCTCTTTGCCTGAAGAATATTATATTGCCGACAACGCCACCGTGATCGGTGATGTGGTGCTCGGTCCGCAATCCAGCATTTGGTTTGGAGCCGTATTGCGGGGCGATATTGAGCCCATCATCGTGGGAGCGCGTTCCAATATTCAGGACAACTCGGTGGCTCATACGGGCATGGGCGCGCCGACCCTGCTCGGTGACGATGTCACTGTGGGCCATAACGTCACGTTGCATGGCTGCAAAATCGGTCATAACTGTCTCATTGGAATGGGTTCCATTCTGCTCGATGGCTGTGAAATCGGTGACAACTGCATCATTGGTGCAGGATCCATTGTGGCTCAAAATCGAAAAATCCCCGCGGGGTCATTGGCGCTAGGCAGTCCGGCGCGGGTGATTCGCTCGCTCTCCAAAGAGGATATTGCCCATATCCGAAGCTATGCGGTGCGCTATATCGAGAAGATGAAGCAATATCGCACGGGGGCGCTGAAACCGATCCAACTTTAAAGGATCAGGCGGAGGCTCAAAATGGTCGGGCCGTTGAGGGGTTCCGATTTGGAATGCGATCGGTCGAACGGATTTGTTTTCGCCCGTATTCCCCCATCATTTAAAAGGGCGGCAGAAAATGGACGTTCGCCCAAAAAGGGTGAATTACGCTTCAGCGGCTCATTTTGGCCGAATTTCGTGGTTTAACCTTAAAATAAGTCCTCTTTTAAGCTGATCTTTGGTTGCCCCGCTTTAGGCCTTTCTGGTATGGTTTTTTGATTAATTCCACCGAAAGGAAAAGGACACCCATGTCTGAAGAGCAAAACGATCTAAACGCTGAAGAAGCAACCCTTAACCGCGCGGCGGATAATCCCGATGCCGATGGCTACAGCGCCGACCATATTTCCGTTCTAGAAGGTATGGAAGCCGTTCGAAAACGCCCCGCCATGTATATTGGCGATACCGGCTCCCGTGGCTACCATCATTGTGTGTACGAAGTGGTGGATAACTCGATCGATGAAGCACTTGCGGGCTACTGCTCCAACGTTGAGGTCTGCATTAACGAGGATGGCTCGCTCTCCGTGAACGACGACGGCCGCGGTATTCCGGTCGACATGCATCCGACCGAGAAAAAACCTGCGGTCACGGTCGTGCTGACCGTTCTTCATGCGGGCGGCAAGTTCGATTCCGACACCTATAAGGTCTCCGGCGGTCTGCATGGAGTGGGTGTTTCCTGCGTGAATGCGCTATCCGAGTGGCTGGAAGTGGAAGTTAAACGCGATGGCTTTGTTCATCACCAGCGCTTCGAATGCGGCGCCGAAACGACCGAGCTGGTCACCATCGGAAAGACCACCGAAACCGGCACGAAAGTCACCTTCATGCCCGACCACAGCATTTTCTCGCACAATACCGGCTTCCAGTGGGACATCCTCACGGCGCGCTTGCGCGAAATGGCATTCCTTAACCGGGGCATCAAGATCACGCTCAGTGAAGACGCCACCGGCCGCGAGGAAGTCTTCAAGTACGACGGCGGAATCCAGGAGTTCATTCAGCATCTCAATCGCAACAAGTCGCCGATGCATCCTGATGTGATCTATTTCGAGCGCGAAAAAGAAGATGTTGTGGTTGAAATCGCGATGCAGTACACCGATGCCTACAGCGAAACCATCTTCACCTTCGCCAACAATATCAACACAATTGAGGGCGGCACGCATCTTTCTGGTTTCCGCTCCGCGCTCACCCGCACGGTCAACGCTTACGCCAAGAACAATAAGTTGATTCGGGACGAAAAAGATGGAATGGGTGGCGATGACATCCGCGAGGGCATCACCGCCGTGCTGAGCGTCAAGATTCCCGACCCGCAATTCGAAGGGCAAACCAAGACCAAGCTGGGCAACGGCGAAGTGGAAGGTATTGTTCAGCAGATTGTGAACGAAGAACTGGGCAACTATTTTGAAGAAAACCCAGCGGTAGCTCGCACCATCATTGAAAAAGCGGTGGTTGCAGCGCAAGCCCGCAACGCCGCCCGCAAGGCGCGCGATTTGGCGCGGAAAAAGGGAGGGCTCGAAAGTGGGGGGCTTCCTGGCAAACTCGCCGACTGCTCCAGCCGTGATCCGGCTCGTACCGAACTCTTCATTGTGGAAGGGGACTCTGCGGGTGGATCCGCAAAGCAGGGCCGCGAGCGCGAATATCAGGCGATTCTCCCGGTGAAAGGTAAAGTGATCAACGTTCAGAAGGCCCGCCTCGATAAGGTGCTGGCGAACGACGAGATTCGCACCATGATCACCGCCATCGGAACCGGAATTGGCCTCGACGACTTCAATATTGAAAAGGCGCGCTACCACAAAATTATTATCATGACCGATGCCGATGTCGACGGCGCGCACATTCGCACGCTGCTGTTGACCTTCTTCTATCGTCAGATGCCGCAGCTGATTGAACATGGCTATATCTACATTGCCCAGCCACCGCTCTATAAGGTCACGCGTCGAAAGCGCGAGGAATATGTTGAGTCCGATTCCCACCTGACCGAGATTCTGTTGAATCTGGGGGCCGACGGCATGTTGCTTGAAAAGCTCGATGGCACCCAACTGCTCGATACTCGAGAGCTACGCGACCTGCTCGAAAATATTGTTGAGATCGAAAGCATTGCCGACAAACTTCGTCGCCGCGGTATTCCGCTGAGGCTGTATTTAGCGAACCGAGATCCCGAAACGGGTGCGTTCCCGCTCTATTGCGCCTACCTGAATGAAATCACCGCCGATCTCGATATCCGTTTGGTGCGCGATGATGAAGGCCTTAAGGACTTATTCGCCGAAGTGGAAGAAGCCAAGGCGCTGGCCGAACCGGTTGAAGTCGTCGAGCCTGCGGAAGCGCTGGAGCCTTCGGCTCCGGTTGAGAACGAAGAATCTTCCGAGTCAGTTGAGGGTGAAGAGTCGGCCGAGAACGATGAGTTGGTTGAGGCACCGGTTGAAGAACCCGCCAAGTCCAGTGTTCGGTATAAGGAACTCTTCTGCTCCCGGCAACTCAAAGAAGTGATCGAAAAATTAGAGAAAAGCGGATTTTCCTTTGATCAGGTGCTTGGTTCTGAGGAGCCGCAATTCAACCTCGACGACAAAGGAACGAAGATTCCTGTGAACTCGCTGATGGAACTTGCGCAAGCCATTCGGGTGGCCGGCAAAAAAGGAATGACCATTCAGCGGTATAAAGGTTTGGGGGAGATGAATCCGCAGCAGCTGTGGGAAACCACACTCGATCCCGAAGTTCGCCGTCTGACCCGCGTGGTGCTCGAAGACGTCGTGAAAGCCGACGAAATGTTCACCATCCTCATGGGCGACGAGGTTGAACCTCGCCGCGCCTTCATCCAGGAAAACGCCTTGAACGTCACCAACCTCGATATCTAACGGAAGCGCTATTATGGAAAACATGAACGATCGTATTCTTGATATTAATATTGAAGATGAGATGCAGCGCGCATACATCGACTACTCAATGTCGGTGATTGTGGGCCGTGCTCTGCCGGATGTCCGCGATGGAATGAAACCGGGCAACCGCCGCATCCTCTACGCCATGAAAGAGCGGGGCTGGACGCACAATAAAGCGTATGTGAAGTGCGCGAAAGTGGTCGGTGAAGTAATCGGTAACTACCATCCGCACGGCGACACCGCAGTATACGACACCATGGTGCGTATGGCTCAGGACTTTGCAATGCGTGGTATGCTCATCGACGGCCAAGGTAACTTTGGTTCCATTGATGGGGACCGTGCGGCCGCCTATCGTTACACCGAGTGTCGTCTCCGCCCGCTGGCTGAAGAGATGCTCGCGGATATCGATAAAAACACGGTGGATATGCGCCCGAACTTCGATGAATCGCTAATGGAGCCTACCGTGCTTCCTGCGCGTGTTCCCAATCTGTTGGTTAACGGATCGACCGGTATTGCGGTCGGGATGGCCACCAATATTCCGCCGCATAACCTTGGCGAAATCATTGATGGCACCATCCTGCTGATCGACAATCCCGAAGCAACCATCGACGAGCTTTGTGAGCTGATCAAAGGACCAGACTTCCCCACGGGCGGATCGGTCTACGGTCTTAAAGCCGTACGTGATTTCTATACAACGGGCCGCGGTAAAATCAAGATGCGCGGTAAGGCCGACATCGAGGAAGACGACAACGGCAAGGCGCGGATCATCATCACGGAGATTCCGTATGCGCTGAACAAGACCCTGTTGATTACCAAAATGGTTCACCTCGTTCGCGACAAGAAGCTCGAAGGCATTTCCGACATTCGCGATGAGTCCGGTAAAGAAGGCATCCGCCTAGTCATCGAGCTCAAGCGCAATGCGGTGCCGAACGTGCTGCTCAACAACATCTTCAAGCATACGCAACTTGAATCGACCTTCGGTTCCATCATGCTCGCCATCGACAAAGGCAAGCCGCGTGTCATGAACCTGAAGGAAGTGCTCAATTGCTTCATTGCTCACCGTTTTGAAGTGATTACCCGCCGTACGCAGTACGATCTCGAGAAGGCCGCTGCCCGTGCACATATCCTCGAAGGCTATTTGCTGGCGATGGACAATATGGACGAAGTGGTTCGTATTATCCGCGATTCGAAAAATCGGGATGAAGCGCAGGAACGTTTAATTTCCAAGTTTGAGTTCAGCGAAATTCAGGCGAAGGCCATTCTTGAAATGCGCCTCTATCAGCTGACCGGGCTGGAGCGCGACAAGGTCGAGGCGGAATACGCCGAACTTCAAAAACTGATGGAATATCTTCAGGACCTGCTGGATCATCCAGAAAAAATCTATGGGGTCATGAAGGAAGACCTGGAACAGATTCGTGCTAAATACGGCGAAGGTCGCCGGACCGATCTGCGGATCGATGAAGGCGAAATCGATATCGAAGATCTCATTGCCGACGAGCCGTGTGTGATCACCCTCTCCAACACCGGTTATATTAAACGCGTCCCAACCGATACCTACCGCCAGCAACGGCGTGGGGGCAAGGGCGTGATTGGTATGAACACGAAAGACGAAGATTTTGTGGAACACATCTTCTCCGCCTCCACGCATGACTACCTGCTCTGCTTCACCGAAGCGGGCCGCATGTATTGGCTCAAGGCCTACTATGTGCCGGAAGGTTCGCGCCAAAGCCGCGGTCGTTCGCTGGCTAACGTGCTCCAGATGGCGCAGGACGAAAAGCTTGCGGCCATTCTCTGTGTTCGCGAACTGGACGATCACGACCATAACCTGATCATGGCCACCAAGAACGGAATCGTTAAGAAAACCGTTCTCGCGGCCTATAAGAATGTTCGAGTGGCCGGCGTGAAAGCCATTAATATCGACGAGGGAGATTCGCTGATCGGCGTTCAGCTGACCCATGGCGAAAACGAAATCATCCTCAGCATGAAAAACGGCAAGGCCATTCGCTTCAAGGAAACGGATACCCGTCCATTGGGTCGTGTTTCCCGCGGGGTGAAAGGCGTCAGGCTGGCTGAGGACGATGAAGTGGTAACCATCGAGATTGTGAATACCGAATCGACCATGATGGCCATCACCGAAAACGGCTATGGTAAACGCACGAGCTTCGATGAATACCGTACGCAGAGTCGCGGCGGTAAAGGCATCATCAGCATTCAGACCACCGATCGCAACGGGAAAGTGGTGAGTGCGCACGCAGTCACCGAAGATCATCGTTTGATGCTCATTTCCGAAGGCGGACAGATGATCTGCATCGGCGCTAGCGATCTCCGGGTCATTGGTCGTAACACGCAGGGTGTACGTCTCTTCAACCTGAAGAAAGGCGACAAGCTCGTCTCCGCGGCGGTTCTTGATCCAGAAGAGGACGTGCCAGAAGTTGAAGTGGTGGACGGTGAGATCGTGGAAGGTGCTGAGGGCGAAGCCCCAGCACCAGTTGAGGGAGAAGCTCCCCTAACGGAAACTACGCCGGAAGAGCCGACTGAAGAGTAGTTGTGAGGCTTTGTGCTTCCAGCCGCGTTGCGTTTGAGCCGAATAGGGCATGCGCAATGGGGTAAGAGGTGCATCTACATTAAAAAATGAAAACGACGCTCAAACAGATTGGAGCCATGCTGCTAATTAGCGGGATGGCTTCTTTTGTGGTGAATGGGGTTCATCCGCAGCGGATTCCATGGGTGCAAGCGTGGTCGTCTCAAGTGGAGGCGAAAGCGCGAAAGCATGGAATCCCCGTGATCCCGCTTGCCGTGGTTATTCAAAAGTTCCAATCCTTGGAACCCACTATTTTTGTGGATGCCCGCTCCGAGGAGGAATTCAAGGCCGGTCATATTCCCGGGGCCATTTCGATTCCTTTCCAATCGTTGGACGAGCAGTTTCAGCGGATTGGACGTGTGTTGGATTCAGAAAAAGAGCTGATCATCTATTGTAGCAACCGCGATTGCGACGATTCGCTGATGCTGGCCATTGGGCTGCAGGCAATGGGGGCGGAAGATCTGGTTCTGTTCATCGATGGGTTTGAGATCTGGCAGCAATATGGCGGCGAGGTGGAGCCATGACCCGCGATCAGAAAATCTATCGAGCGGCCTCGTGGCTGGCTTGTTTCATGATTGCGGTCACGTTTCTTTCTGGATTCCATAAGATACTCTATCCCGCGGACTTTTCGCTGGCGGTCTACCGCTTTCACCTGCTTCCCGATGTGCTGGTTAATATAGTATCGCTCTATGTCCCTTGGGTGGAAGTGGTTTGCGGCTTTTGTCTGCTGTTTGTGCCGAAGTTGAGGGTGGCATCGCTTTGGATCGTGCTGGTGCTGTTGATTATTTTCACGATTGCGATCGGGATTAACCTTTTCCAAGGTTCGGAAATTGGGTGCGGTTGCTTCAGCAGTGCACCGGATGCGCAGCCTATGAGCGGGATGAGTCTTGCGCGAAATGTGGCGTTAATGGGATTGGCCGGTTTGGCGTTGTTCGGATTTAAACGTTCCATCTGAGCGGCCGGATTTTAGCCTCATATCTGCACTGGGCCCTTCATTTTGTCGGATAATAGACTGGAGTCCGGTTCGGCATCTGAAAGAATCGGTTCATGGTTGAACGGATGCTACTGGGTTGGATGGTCTGCTGGTCGTGTTGGGCTGCACCGGTGCCGGTGGAGCAGCATGCTGCCAGATTGAAGACTTTGCTGCAGCAGGCGGATGCGGCTTATTATAACCATGGCGCGCCCATCATGGGTGATGCGGCGTATGATGCCTTGCAAGTGCAATATGAAACCCTATGGGCCGCCTATCCAGATCTTCCCGCGCTGGCGGAGGTGGGCGCGGTGCCGGAAGCCGATGGCTGGCGTTCGCCGCATACCGTTCCCGTGCTGAGCCTGAAAAAAGCCTATTCCGATGAGGACGTGCTGGCCTTTATTGATCGATGTGGGCGCGAAAAAATCTATTGCGTAGAACCTAAATTGGATGGGCTGACGGTGGTGCTTCGCTATCAAAATGGACTGCTAATTCAGGCGCTAACCCGGGGCGATGGAAAAGTGGGAATTAATATTACAACGGCGATTATGGCCTCGGGATGTGTTCCGACCCGCCTTGCGAATGCGCCTAATTCAATTGAATTGCGGGGCGAGATTCTGCTGTCGTTTTCTGCTTTTGCAGCCTTAAACGATCGGCGGATCCAAGCGGGATTAAGCGGGTTGAAAAGTCCGCGCAACAGTGCGGCAGGAACCGTGCGATTGAACGATCTTTCCGAGGTGGCGCGGCGTGGATTGCAGGTCCGGATCTTTGATGTGATTGATCGCGATCTCGATGCGCTGACCCATACTGCCGTCCTGGCCGAGCTGTCTGCATTTGGGCTACCCGTGGTGGAAAGTCGAAGGGTTCCTGGGGCCGACGTACTGCGGGTGCTGACCGAGCTGAATCTTCTTCGAGCAGATGCTCTTTTTCCAACCGATGGGTGGGTGATCCGGCTCAATTCGTGTGAAGCATTCAAGCAGTGGGGGACGACGGAGAAATATCCGCGGGGAGCAATCGCCCGGAAGTATCGGTCGGTCCCGGTTGAGACGATTTTATTGCGTATTGAATGGGCGCGCGGCGATACGGGACGGCTCACGCCAGTGGCTCATTTTGCGCCGATTGAAATGGAGGGAGCCACGCTGCAGCGAGCCAGCCTGCACAGCCTCGATCACCTGCGCGCACTGGACCTAACCCAAGTTTCTCAAATGCTCATTTGAAAAGGGATAAAAACAACTATTTTCATCTTTTTTAGAGCCCTCAACTTCCGTAAGTAGCTCTACACCAACGGTCGTAGTTTTTGAGGCGCGCGCTGTAGTGCCTAATTCGTATGCGATAATGTTGTTTTTTGATTTTTCCGTGGTATGATGTGCGGATGTATTTCAGAACTAAAACCGTAAAAAATACGCCGCTTGTTCAGCTCGTCGAATCCTTTCGCAACGCCGAGGGGCAGCCGCGCCAACGCGTGGTGGTCTCATTGGGAGATGCGCAACTACCTGCAGATGAACTAAAAGCAATTTCCCGGGCGGTTGAATCGCGATTGCGCGCGTCGCCGGACTTATTCGAAGAGGAGCTTTCGGAGGATGCTGCGGCCTGGGTGACGCGTATTGTGCAGCTTGCGGGGCGTTCGAAAGCAACCCGCTCCAGCAATACCAGCGAGACGCTCGATGGCGTATTGGTGGGTCAGGTCGAAACTGAAAATGTGGTGGGATTTGGGACGGAACTCGTTGCGTTGGAGGCGTGGGATGCACTGGGACTCACCTCGGTGCTAGAAGAAACCGGCATGCCTAAAAAACAGATTGCGACCGCACAATTGATGGTGGCAAACCGTTTGATTGAACCGCTGAGTGAGTGGGCATTGATTGATTGGGCGGAGCGAACGGCCCTGCCGGAACTACTGGATGTGCGCATGACCAAAACGACGAAAGATCGGCTTT
>JBAHZU010000079.1:0-10223 GCA_037132875.1 Pontiella sp. | reverse complement strand
ACTTAACCGACGGGGTCAGTCCCACCATGCTGCCAATATTTCTAGGTTCGTTATTAAACATGTTTCCCTTTCGAATTCCGCAGAGCAGACCAAAACCATCTTGGGCGGTCAATATTACAGCGTATTTAACTTATCGACACCACACTTCTTGATGCGTTGAATATCGAGCTTGCCCATTTCTAAGGTTTGGATAGGATGGCGCCCGAATTTTTCCAACCCGGGGAACTGATTATGACTGATGAAACAAAACTGACTGAACTGAGCCTGCTTAAAAAAGGTGAAATGCGTTATCCAACTTCTCCGGATGAAGCGGAACTGGAAACCTTTGAGAATGCGAACCAGCAGCGCAACTATTGGATCACCTTCCAAACCGCAGAATTCACCTCGCTTTGCCCCATCACTGGCCAGCCGGACTTTGCCACCATTACCATCGAATATATTCCAGCAAAGCGGTGTGTTGAAAGCAAGTCGTTGAAGCTCTATCTCTTCTCCTTCCGCCAAACCGGAACCTTCTATGAAGAAATTGTGAACCGCATCTATACGGACCTTGAAATCCTTCTCAAGCCAAGACGCCTCATCGTGAATGGCAATTTCACCGCGCGCGGCGGGATCACCTCGGCGGTGAAGATTGATTCGGCCGAAGCCTAATTTCCACATAGCAGGAAGCCGCAATATTTTATACCAAGAAGCCCTCTATTTAAATCGCGCCTTCGTGATTTAAAACGATTTATTCCCCCGCGTACCTGCAGACGTTGGTGGGGTTTTCTTTCACCACCACTAGAGCCAACTGCGATAGATCCGGCTTGATTTTATTCCAGAGCCAAACGGCAATCATTTCTGCCGTCGGATTTTCCAGCCCTTCAATTTCGTTGAGCACTTTGTGGTCGAGCTGATCCACCAACGGATCAACCACTTTTTTAACTTCGTTAAAATCAATCACCCATCCGAATTTCGGATCCAGCTCTCCTTCCACGTGGACTTCCACGTAGTACGTATGCCCGTGCATATTTGCGCATTTATGATCGGGCGGCACATGGGGAAGAAAGTGCGCAGAATCAAATTTAAACTCTTTTGAAATTTTCATTTTCGGCATCGGTCGTAATCCTTAATTCATATCTGCGTGCTCTTTCACACATAGGGGCGTGGATCGGGAATACCCACATCGCTGAATCCCTTTTTCCGCAATAGGCAGGAATCGCAACGGCCACACGCTTTGCCCTCGGGTGCGGGGTCGTAGCAGCTCGTGGTTTTAGCGTAATCGACTCCTAGTTCAAGCCCGCATTGAATAATTTCAGCTTTGGTCAGATCAATCAGTGGCGTGTGAATCGTTAGCTTACGGCCCTGCACGCCAGCCACGGTGGCCAGATTGGCCATCTTTTCATAGGCTTCAATAAATTCAGGACGGCAGTCTGGATAGCCGCTGTAGTCCAGCGCGTTCACGCCAATAAAAATGTCATCCGCTTCCAGCACTTCCGCCCAAGCAAGCGCATAGGAAAGGAAGACCGTATTCCGAGCCGGCACATAGGTGACCGGAACCTCTTCGGTCAATTCATCAACCGAATCATGCTTCGGCACCTCAATATCATCGGTCAGGGCCGAACCGCCAAAGGAACTCAGGTCGATTTCCACAATTTTATGCTGCTCAGCCCTATTTGCGGTCTGTTCAGCAGCACAGTCAAGTTCGACCGCATGGCGCTGACCATATTGAAAGGAAACGGCATGGACTTCATAGCCCTCCGCCAGCGCCATGGCCATTACGGTTGCGGAATCCAATCCGCCGCTCAATAAAACGACTGCTTTCTTAGCCATATTATAGCATCTCCAGCATTTTATGGGTTTGAGGGATCACTCGAACATTGGGGAGCACCGAGATCATTTTATCCTGCCAACGAAAAATCTGCTCGATACTTGGAACCGCATCTGTTTTTTCGGCTTTGGTCATTGGCTGGATAATCACCAGCGTTTCCTCACCCCCGGCCCTCTTAATCCCTTTTGCGGCTTCGATTAACTCCGTTTCATCCGTATGTGCAGAGACCACGAGCTTTACAAACACTTCAACACGGTGCTCCCGACAAATTTTTAGAAATTCCCAATGGGCCGGATATGTGGCCTTTTCTTCGGTCACACTTTCCAGCTTCACATCCATCGACACCACATCGACCCATTCAATGACCATTTCCAGCTCTTTGGGCAAATCTCCAGCGGCTTCGAGATAAATCGTGTGTCCTTCCGCTTTTAGCATCGGCAGTAGTTTCATGAGAAACCGCGACTGCATAAGCGGGGCGCCACCGGTGATGGAAATTTGTTTATTTCGGGTTTTAGCATCCACTTCACGAATCAGATCTGCAACTTGCGTGACCGACATCGCATTTTTAATCTGCTCAAATTCCCCCGATCCCGGTTTGCGTTCAACCATGCAATAGTCGCTCAGCTCCGTGTTTGTATCGCAATAAACGCATTTTCTGTGACACGCACAGAAACGCACAAACAGATGGCGTTCACCCACATACGGGCCTTCACCTTGAATTGAGCTGAACATTTCGGATAGATAGGTTTTCATAGCTCAGACAAAGTACTCCACCACCTCGGGAAACGAAGCAAAATGTGCGGTGGGTTTATAGTCGCCCGCATGACCGAATCCGTACTCCACCAACACACTGCGAACCCCCGCATGGTGTGCCGCAGCCAGGTCCGTATGATGATCCCCCACCATCCAAACCTGGGATGCAGGAACGCCCGCAATTTCCAAACATTGGAAAATTCCGTCGGGCTTGGGTTTCAGGTTCGGGACATCACCGCCGCCGACCACCGCCACAAAACAGTCCGACAAACCAAAGTGTTTCAGGATTTCACGGCTGGGATCGCCCGGTTTATTGGTCAGCAGGGCCACCTGATGCCCCGCATCCACCAACTGGTGTAGGCCTTCGGCAACACCTTCATACAGGGTGGTATGCACGGTCAGATGCGAAAGATAGTAGGCCTTATTCAGTTCAACGGCCTCATCCACATTCACATCAGCCCCCTGCAACGACCGCTCCACAAGCTTGCGTATGCCGTCGCCAATATAACTGCTAACCATCTCTAAAGACAGCGCGTCTAGGTCATACTGAGCACGCATATGGTTAATGCCTGCTGCCAAATCCGACCGAGAATCAATCAGCGTTCCATCCAAATCAAAAATAATCAATTGAGCATCCATCAACACATCTCCGAAAGTTTTAAAAGGTCAGCCCACGTATGAACCGCCACATCCACCGGATAATTCACCGGTTGGTTATTATCCACCGCAATCACCTTGGCCCCGGCATTCCGAGCGGCTTCAACCCCGATCAGCTGGTCTTCAAAAACCAGCGTCTTTAACGGGTCGACCTGCAGTTTCCGCACCGTCACTTCAATTATTTCAGGGTCTGGCTTCCGTTTTTTCACATCGCTGGCCGTGGTGATGCAGTCAAAGAATTTGAGTATATCCGCCTCCTCTAAGGCGGGTCGAACAAAGCTAAGCGGCGAATTGGTTGCCAAGGCCAATGGCTTCTTTCCATACCAACGCTCCAGAAATTCCCGCGAGCCAGAAAACAGTTCCGCCACAAAAATTTCCTGCACCCGTTCCCGCTTTTCTTGGAGGACTTGTTTCGGATCGAGTTTCAATCCATAGCGCTCATTCAAATCTTCAGCAAACCAACTGCTATGCTTTCCAAAAAACTCATGGTGTTCATAGGGTTTCAGCGTGTAGCCGCTTTGCAACAACACCGCATCGGCAAACGCCTGCGCATGATATTTCCCCGAATCAATTAAGGTTCCATCGAGGTCAAAAATAAAGGCTTCATAGTCCCACAAAGTCATTGTTCAACATGTCCCTTGCCGTTTTAACCACATCCACGGTTTCCACCATCCGGATACTATCCAGATCCTGTTTCGAATAGTTCCGCACTTGGGCAACCCGCAACACTCGGTGTTGATGGCCAAAGGGCCCAACGCGCGTCGGATCCGTAGGCCCAAAAATGGCGAGGCATGGCGTGCCAGCAGCCGATGCCATATGCATGGGGCCCGAATCCACCGTTACCACCAGGTCGGCCCGTTGCAGCACCCCGCCCAATTCCAGCAGGCTCGTCTTTCCACACAGATTAACCGTTGCCCCTTCGGGTAATTTATTTTCAATCTTTTCGCACGTACCCGCATCCTCCGGCGCGCCCACCAAAATAATTTGCCCCTCCAACTGCTCACCCAGTTCAACAAACCGTTTCCACGGCCAGTTCTTTGCCTCGTGCCGTGAGCACGGTGCAAAAACCACCACCGGTTTTTTTTCCAGACCGTGGAACGCCACATCCGGAAAATGGAGGGGAAATTCAATCGGCTCCATCGGTTTTTTCAACCAGCGGAGCACATCCAAATTTTCTTCTACCGCATGGCGATTCTTATTTTTTTTCCCAACGACGGCAGAATAAAGAAAACGAGCCCCTTCCCGTTGAAAAGATGGGCCCAAAAACGTTGCGCCCTTCGCTCGTTTGGCCAGACGCCCAATGAAGGCACTTTTCAGTAGGCCCTGCAGATCCACCACCAGATCATAGGTTTCCTGGTGGAGTAGCGCTTTAAAACGGCCCAGGTTTGCACGAAGCTCTTTCCGCGGGAATGGAATCACCTTCCGAACATCGGAAAAACATTCCACCATTTCCACATAATCGGTATTCACAACCCAATCGATCTCGGCATCATACGCCGTCTTCAGCAGATGCACCGCTGGAAGCGCATGAAACAGATCTCCTAATGAACTGGTTTTGATGATCAGAATTTTCATGTTTCCCCGATGAGCTTCAATCCATGCTCTTCATCTGTAGAAAACCGCGAGTCTGCTGAAACTCCACGGGGGTAATCCTCGAAAGATCCAACCATCCCACCGAATGTATTGTGGCCATTTTCCACAAGATAACCGCGCAGATAACCCTTACACCGCGCCACAGAGCGTAAGAATGACGGCCTTCTGTGCGTGAAGACGATTTTCCGCTTCATCGAACACGATCGACTGCGGGCCATCAATCACCTCTGCAGTCTGCTCGCAGCCGCGATTGGCCGGCAGGCAGTTCATGAAGATCGCATCGGACTTGGCGTGTGCCATCAACTCGGAGTTCACTTGATAGGGTTTGAATTTTTCAATGCGCGCCGCTTCCTGATCTTTCGGAATATGATAGCTCATCCAAGAATCGGTATAGACCACATCGGCCCCCTTGATTGCTTCAACGGGATTGGAAGAAACAGAAATGGAACCCCCAGAAACGGCCGCAAACTGCTCGCAGTCGGCCACCACATCCGCCCGTGGCGAATACGCCTTGCCCGCCGGAGAGCCCACACTCACGTGCATGCCCATCTTGGTTCCGCCAAACATAAGCGAATGCGTCACATTATTAAATCCATCGCCCAGATAGGCCAACCGGAGTCCCGCCAGCGATCCTTTTTTCTCTTCAATCGCCTGCAGGTCGGCCAGAATCTGGCACGGGTGGCTGTCATCGGTCAGCGCATTAATCACCGGAACCGTGGCAAACTCCGCCATTTCCAGCAGATCCTCGTGTTTAAACAAACGCGCCATAATGATGTCTACAAAACGGGACGCCGTCTTCACCGAATCGCTAATGCTCTCCTTACCACTCCCCATCGGAGACGTGCTGGTGTTGTAATAAATCGCGTGGCCGCCCATTTGGGTCATGCCCGCTTCAAACGACAAACGAGTCCGCAGACTCGGTTTTTCAAAAATCATCAAGAGCGTCTTGCGCGCCATGGCATCCCGATATTTTGCCGGATTTTCTTTTACATCTTTAGCCAGATGCAGCACATCCCGAATCTGTTCCGGGCTCCATTCTTTCAGCGAAATTAAGTGTTCCATGTTATTTCCTCGTAATACTAACTGGCGTGATCTTTGACGATTAAGTCCTGATCCAATGAATCACAACGCACGATTCACGCCTCACTCTTCAGACTAATAATCGTCGTAATACCGATTGACTTCCTCTTCCCGGCCGAACGATTTAAGAATCAGTGCCGCCCGAATCCACATGCCGTTACGCATCTGCCGCCAGTAGACCGCGCGCGGATCATTATCAATGTCCGTGCTAATCTCTTTCCGGCGTGGCAACGGATGCATAATGACACAGCTCTCTTTGAGCAGCTCCATATGCTCCGCACCGATATGATAATCCGACGATTCCTTGCTACTCTCACCCTCTTCATCCCATTCATCCTGAATGCGGGTCATATAAATTGCATCCGCAATCGGCATGACGGAAGCAAAGTCCTGCGTCACTTCATATTGGGTTCCCGCTTCGTCCAGCTGATCCAGAATATCCTGCCCAATTTGCAAGGCTTCTGGAGCCACAAAATGAAGGGTAACGTCTTTATAAAGCGTCAACATCCAGGCCAACGACCGAACGGTACGGCCGCGCAACAGATCGCCCACAAATACCACATGCTTGCCATCCACTCCTCCGATATTCTCAAAGGAACGCTCCAATGTATAAATATCGAGCAGGGCCTGCGTGGGGTGCTGATCCGACCCCGAACCCGCGTTGAGCACGGGAACCTCACGGCCCGTATGGGCCAGCATCCAAGCCACACGTTCCGCAAATCCACCCTTGGGATGGCGCATAATAATGAGGTCGGCATACGAACTGAACGTCCGAATGGTATCTTCCGGCGATTCCCCTTTCACCTCGCTGGAGGTTTTCGTATCGCGCACATCCATGGTGGCCAGTCCGAGAATCTGACACGCCGCATTATGGGATAGATAGGTCCGGGACGACGGTTGTGCAAAATAGAGCATCGCTCGTTTATCGGACAAAAGCCCTTTCAGGAAATTTGCACCGGAACGACGCTTATTGATGCGCTTAATTCGAGTGGCCAGCGCACAAAGCTCTTCGAGCTTCTCGCGGGTGAACTGTTGCGCAATCAGGGTGTGCGGCGGCGTTCCCTGAAAATAAGCCCCCTTCTCAGTCAGCGGAAGTTTTTTAAAATCATTCCACGCAATATCGCTTAGTTTTTTGCTATTCGCCATCATCTGCCCCTTTCAAAACTAGTAAGCCCGCAATCATAGCGGCCCAGAACATAAAGTCCACCCTTCCAATTCGGGTTTTATTTACCTAAATTTCCTCCATGACCACTGAAGAGCAAAAAATAAGCCCCCTCCGAGTCAACGAGGAGGTGCTTAAAAACGTTGCGACTGAAAATGCGCAGGTCGCGGATGCCCCGATCACCGCCCAAGCCCTCCTATGCCTTGATCTTTTCCAAACCTTGGAAAAAAATATTCTATGGATTGCCACGGATGTGCGCGAAATGGAACGGCTCAACGAATCGATTCAGACCTTGCAGCATCGTGCCGCAAGCAACTCGCCGATCCCGTCGCAAAACATTCATCTTTTCCAACCCATGGAAAAGGATCCCGCCATATTCGGCGAGCACCTCAAGCTCGTTCAAATGCTGAAGCCCCCAACGCGCAACGAAAATATCGCCGGCCAACGGGAAAAATCATGCGCCGCCTTCATCATCATCTCCTGCCCACAGGCCATGGAGCAAGAAATTCCGCTGGCCGGAGAATCTGAACTGGCCGTGCAAACCCTCGAGGTCGGCACCGAAATCAAACTCAACGAGTTGACCCAATGGATGTCCGATGCCGGCTACGAATTTGGCATCGAAGTCTATTCCCAAGGCGAGGCGGCCCTGCGTGGCGGAATTCTCGATTGCTGGCCCCCCGGTGCCCCCCGCCCAGTCCGTATCGAGTTTTTCGGCGATGAAATCGACTCCATTCGCTATTTCGACGATCAAACGCAATGCTCTATCGAAAAGATCAAATCGGTCCAACTCCCCCAAATGGACTTCGGCTTTGCTGGCGAAGAAACCTGCCCGCTTCAGCGTCTCCTTCCGGAAAATACGATCCTCATCAATCCGGACGATTCGCTCGCCTCTCCAACCTCACGCCATCCCATAGAAACCGGTTTCAACTTTTACGACACCGGACTCTTCGCCGTCTCCTACGACACGCACCCCAAAGACGCGGAACAAGCCCGCCACCGCTTTGTTGACCAACGCTGCGCCGATGCTTCCAATGATTGGACGGTACATTTCTTTTTTGAAACCGTCGGCACACTCAATCGCTTTCACGAGCTTTATTCCGACCTCGAGGGTTTCCAAGCCTTGGAACTCCACCACGGGGTATTGCACGAAAGTGCGGCCGACCATACCCGCAAAATCCTGATCATCACCGAATCCGATTTCTACGCCTACCACACCAACCGCAGCGCCCATGCGCGAACGGCCAAACGCTTCCATAAGCAGCAGGACCGTGTCAGCGAAGCAGCCGACATTCAACCCGGCGACTTTGTGGTCCATGTTGAGCACGGTGTTGGGAAATATCTCGGCCTGGTGGAAACCACCTTCAGCAACCGCAGCATGGAAGTGCTCTCCATTGAATATGCCAAAGGGGAAAAGGTCTATCTTCCAGTCACCCAAGCCCACCTGCTCACTCGTTATAAAGGAATGGGCAAACATGCGCCCAAGCCCCATACTCTGGGCGGTCGGAAATGGAAAAACGACAAAGCTGGAGCCGAAGAAGCCATTCAGGATTTTGCCTCGCAACTCCTGCAAACCCAGGCCGAGCGGCAGGCAAAACGGGGCTACCGCTTCTCCAAAGACACCGCCATGCAGGCCGAATTCGAAGCCGCGTTCCCCTACACCGAAACCCCCGACCAGCTCACCTCTTCCGAGGAACTGAAACGCGATATGGAGAAACTCCGTCCGATGGATCGCCTGCTCTGCGGCGATGTGGGCTTCGGCAAAACCGAAGTAGCCATGCGCGCCGCCTTCAAAGCCGTAATGGATGGCATGCAGGTGGCCGTACTCGTTCCAACCACCATCCTGGCGCAACAGCACTACGACACCTTCGGCGAACGCATGGCCGCCTTTCCGATTCGCATCGATATGGTCAGCCGCTTCCGAACCAAAGCACAACAAAACAACACTCTGTTCCAAACCTTGGAAGGCGAAGTGGATATTCTGATCGGCACGCACCGCATCCTCTCAAAAGATGTAAACTTTAAAAATCTGGGACTCGTCATCATCGACGAAGAACAGCGCTTTGGAGTCACCGCAAAAGAGCATCTCAAAGAACTACGCAAACAGGTCGACCTCATCACCATGTCCGCCACACCCATTCCCCGCACACTCTATATGAGCCTCACCGGCGTCCGCGATCTCAGCACCATCAAAACCGCCCCACAGGAGCGACAACCGGTGGATACCCAGGTTACTCCATACGATGAAGAAATGATTACCAAAGCCATTCGTGCCGAGATTCACCGAAACGGACAAGTATTCTATCTACACAACCGCGTTAAAACCATCCACACCGTCGAAACCAAACTCAAGGCATTGATTCCCGAAGCCCGGATTGCCGTGGCCCACGGGCAAATGGGAGAAAAAGAACTCTCCCAGATTATGCACGCCTTTGTGGCAGGCCGGTTCGATGTGTTGCTCTGCACCACCATTATTGAAAGCGGCGTCGACATTCCCAACTGCAATACACTCATTGTGGAAAATGCCGAACGCTTTGGCCTGTCCGACCTCTATCAATTGCGCGGGCGCGTGGGCCGCTCCCACCATAAAGCCTTTGCCTTCATGATGCTCTCCCCCGGCGGCGATTTGATTAATGCTGCGCGCGACCGCATGAATGCCATCAAACGCTATACCGGCCTCGGGTCGGGTTTCCGACTCGCCCTTCGCGATCTTGAATTACGCGGAGCCGGCAATATGCTCGGCGCCAAACAAAGTGGCCATATTTGCGCGGTAGGCTTCGACCTCTACTGCCAATTGCTCAAACGAACCATCGCCATCATGCAAGGTAAAAAACCGCCTCCTCTAATGGATGTTACCATCAAAATCGACTTCCTCGACCTTTCTCCAAAGTCTGGAAACAAGGAAAATGGCGCGTACATTCCGTATGAATATATCGAAGATGAAAATCTTCGCCTCCGGCTCTATCAGCGCATCTCCGCGCTAGCCACCAAACAGGAAATCACCCTCATGAAGCGCGAAATAAAAGACCGCTTTGGCAAACTGCCACAGGAAGTTCAGCGCCTCATGCTCATTGCCGAACTACGCATGGTTGCGGCGGATTATGACCTCAAATCCATCATAGTTCGAGATTTCAAAGTCATGATGTCGAAAGACAAAAAGTATAAAACCTTCGG
>JBAHZU010000049.1:0-9541 GCA_037132875.1 Pontiella sp. | reverse complement strand
TTTTTCAAAAGGAACTCTCGTCGAGAGTCGTCCGGTTCGGAAGCGTGGCGTTTGCGAGACATTTCACGCCTCATTTTCCCCTGTGCATAACATTTAGTTCTGATGGGTGTAAATCCCTATGGATACGCCCTTAAATGGGTTTGAGGCGGCAAAAAGAAGCCCGTCCATAACCTTGGGTACGTCTCGGAAAATATCAGGATAATCGGTTTAAAAATCAATAAATATCCTTGTTAATTATTCTATATTAGCGTTATCTCAAACCATTGAGGAGCAAATATTGCCGGGGGGATGTCTCGGTTGATTTCTGGGCTTGGAAGGGCTGTTAATAACCTGTTAATGATGGGAACGTATCTGGAGGAGAACAAATGAGTACGAAAGAAACGAAAAAATACGCTTTATTGGTGCCAACGAGCATGGGCGTTCGGCTGACGCCGGTGGATTCGCAACCGTTTCACTGTAGCGACACCTTTAAAATGCAGGCCACGAGTGCGGAGAGTAATGTGGCCAGTGTTTCTTCCTATCTGGGGCTCTCGGTGAAGGTGCTGACCTCCTTCGTGAAGGGCAGTCCGGTTTCCCATTTTATTAAGGATAATCTGAAGAGCCGCCGCATGGATTTTGAAGGGCCAGAGTTTGAACAGGAAGATCCTTGGGGGTTTCGCCACCAAATCAATATGGCCGACAGTGGCTGGGGGTCTCGGGGGCCCCGCGTTCAGAACGACCGTGCCGGCGAAGTGGGTCGGGAGCTATGTGCCGATGATTTCGACTTGGAGCGCATTTTTAAAGAGGAAGGGGTGCAGATTGTTCACCTTTCCGGCCTGATTGCTGCGCTCTCCCCAAAAACGTGCCAATTCTGTTTGGATGTGGCTCGGGTGGCCAAAGAAAATGGCTCGCTGATTTCTTTCGACCTCAATCACCGGGCCAGCTTTTGGAAGGGCCGGGAGGAAGAACTTGGGAAAGCATTTGCCGAAATTGCATCCCGTTCCGATATTTTGATCGGAAATGAGGAAGATTTTCAACTCTGTCTCGGCATCGAAGGGCCCGAGGCCGGTGGGGCTGGGCTCGATGAGAAAGTGGAAGGTTTCAAGGCCATGATCGGGCGTGTTCAGGCGGCTTACCCGAATGCAAAATATTTTGCCACCACCCTTCGTGAAGTCATTTCAGCCAATAGCCATATGTGGGGCGCGGTGGTAACCGATTCCACAGATTGGGAAATTATTAAGCCGCGCGAAATTGGCGTGCTCGATCGGATCGGGGGCGGCGACGGATTTGTTGGCGGCCTGCTCTATGGTATTCTGAAGGGATGGGATGTGCAAAAATGTGCCCGTTTCGGCTGGGCAAGTGGTGCACTTGCGGCAACCATGCTTACCGATTATGCTCAGCCTGCTGATGAGGATCAGCTTTGGAGCATTTGGGAAGGTAATGCGCGCGTAAAACGATAGGGACAGCCTGCATGTTGTTCGTATATAAGGAGAAAAAATGAAAGCAGATATTGGATTAATCGGTTTGGCAGTAATGGGCGAAAATCTCGTCCTGAACATGGAAAGTAAAGGTTTCACGGTGGCGGTATTCAACCGCACGGTCGAAAAGGTCGATAAATTTATTTCCGGCCGGGGTGCGGGCAAAAACTTTATCGGTTGCAAAAGCATTGAAGAGTTTTGCGCCAGCCTCGAGCGTCCGCGTAAAGTCATGATGCTTGTCAAAGCGGGCGATGCCGTTGATTCCTTCATCGATCAGGTCATCCCGTACTTGGAAGAGGGCGACATTATTATCGACGGAGGTAATAGCCACTTCCCCGATACCATTCGCCGCACTGAATATGTGGAAAGCAAAGGCCTGCTCTATATTGGTACGGGCGTTTCTGGTGGCGAAGAAGGGGCATTGCTTGGTCCGTCGATCATGCCAGGCGGATCGGTTGAAGCTTGGAAATCGGTGAAACCGATCTTTCAGAAAATTTCAGCCCAAACCGAGGCCGGCGAGCCTTGTTGCGAATGGGTGGGAGCCGATGGTGCCGGCCACTTTGTGAAAATGGTGCACAATGGCATTGAATACGGCGACATGCAGATGATCTGCGAAACGTATCAGATGATGAAAGAGGGCCTGGGCCTCTCCAACGAAGAGATGCACGACGTGTTCGCGGAATGGAACAAAGGGGAACTCGATTCCTACTTGGTTGAAATCACGCGCGATATTCTCGGCTATAAAACGGATGATGGCGAAGCGGTGATTGATCAGATTCTCGACACCGCCGGCCAAAAGGGCACCGGAAAATGGACGGCGGTTTCTGCATTGGATTGTGGCCAGCCACTCACGTTGATCGGCGAAGCGGTATTTGCGCGTTGCCTCTCTGCTTTGAAGGACGAGCGCGTTGCGGCATCTAAGGTGCTCAGCGGTCCTTCGATTTCCTTTGAGGGCGATAAAACATCGATGATTGATGATCTGAAGCAGGCGCTTTACGCCTCGAAAATTGTTTCCTATGCGCAGGGCTATCAGCTGATGCGTGCCGCGGCGGAAGAGCACGGTTGGGAACTGAAGAATGGTGAAATTGCGCTGATGTGGCGCGGGGGTTGCATTATCCGATCCGCGTTCCTCGGCAATATTAAGGAAGCATTTGATACGGATCAAAATTTGGTGAATCTATTGATGGATCCCTTCTTCAAGGAGGCCATTGATAATGCGCAGGCTGCTTGGCGTCGGGTCATCATAAAGTCGGTTGAACTGGGTATTCCAATGCCTGCGATTAGCGCAGCACTGGCCTATTTCGACGGCTACCGTTCGGCGCGTCTGCCCGCCAATCTGCTACAGGCGCAACGCGACTATTTTGGGGCGCACACCTATGAGCGGCTCGATAAGCCTCGTGGAGAGTTTTTCCACACCAACTGGACCGGCCGTGGCGGCGATACTTCTGCCTCCACTTATATTGTTTAAAGCAGCATCATGGGCGGCAGAATGATGGAGTGCGAAAGCGCATCATTCTGCCCTTCATTGTGCTGCGAAGAGGAGTTTCTAATGATCAGTACCTTCGGAGAGCAAGTTTCAATTTCAAACGAAGAACTTCAGGTGTTGGTTTTCCAATGCTTGGAAGAAGCGGCGTTGCGGCAAGCACGTGTCTCATGGGAAAAGGTGCTCATTCTTCCGCCAGACCACACGCGGTTGAATTCCATGGCGGGGCCCATCACGGCCATGCTTTACGAAAAGCTGACCCGCGAAGGCGTGACGGTTGATATTCTGCCCACCCTTGGAACGCACAACCCGATGACGGAAGCGCAGCTGCGCATGATGTTTGGCCCCTCGATTCCGCTGGATGCGTTCAACGTGCACGATTGGCGTAATGGTGTGGTTCAGAAAGGCGTGATTTCGGGTGAAATGCTGGCCGAACTTTCGGGGGGTAAGGTGGATTATACCGTCGGCGTGGAAGTGAATGAAATGCTGTTCGATGACTACGACCTGATCCTTTCCATCGGCCAGGTGGTGCCGCACGAAGTGGTTGGCATGGCGAACTATACCAAAAACATTGTGGTGGGCGCGGGCGGCTCAGACATCATTAACAAATCGCACTTTCTCGGCGCAGTTGCTGGAATTGAAAATCTGCTGGGCCAAACCGATTCTCCGGTACGGCGTTTATTCAACCATGCGGTTGAAACCTATCTCTCCGACCTGCCGATCACCTATATGCTGACGGTCATGGAGCAGGACTACAGCACGGGAAAAATACACATGCGCGGCTTTTATGGCGGTGACGATGTGGCCGTTTTTGAAGAGGCCTGCAAGCTGGCGCGAGCCGTGAATATCACCTTGCTCGATCGCGAGCCGAAGAAGGTGGTGGTCTATCTGGATCCGCACGAATTCCAGAGCACATGGCTGGGGAATAAATCGGTCTACCGCACGCGCATGGCGATTGCGGATGAGGGGGAGCTGATTGTGCTGGCTCCCGCGCTGAAAGAGTTCGGCGAGGATCCAACCATCGATAAACTCATCCGAAAATTTGGCTATTGTGGCACCCCCGCCACGCTGAAATATGTGGAAGAAGATGAAGAACTCCGTTCCAACCTCGGGGCGGCGGCGCATCTGATTCACGGTTCGTCGGAAGGCCGGTTTAGCATCACCTATTGCCCGGGGAATGGCATGACGCTCGATGAAGTTCGGTCGGTCGGTTTCGAGGCCGCACCCTATGAAGAAATGGCGGCGCGCTATAATCCGGACGAACTCAAGGACGGCTGGAATGTTCTGCCGGATGGCGAAGAGATTTATTACATTAGTAACCCCGCGCTAGGACTTTGGGCATATAAAGAAAAGTTTAAATCTGAAAAATGAGTGGAGCATTTGTCGTAGAGCCGAGGGGGAGTTTGGACGGCGTAGCGACGGGCTCCGAAGGCTCAACCCCGCACGGAATCGCGGGCGGTAAGACCGCCCACGCAGTGCATTTTACCCTCCCCCTAAATTTTAGTTTTAAAAGGACGTACCCATGAAAAAATTTATGGACGAGGATTTTATTCTTCAGACCAAGACGGCGATTAAGCTCTATCATGAATACGCGGCGCACTTGCCGATTTATGACTATCACTGCCACCTTCCGCCGCAGGAAGTGGCCGAAGATAAGCAGTACGATAATATGGGCGAATGCTGGCTCGGTGGCGATCATTACAAATGGCGTGCCATGCGCACCAATGGGGTGGACGAAAAGTACTGCACGGGCGATGCCGCTTGGCGCGATAAATTTAAGAAGTGGGCGGAAACCGTGCCGCAGACGCTACGCAATCCGCTCTATCACTGGACGCATCTGGAGCTACAGCGGTATTTTGACATCGAGACGCTACTGAGCCCTGCCACGGCAGATGAAATTTATGAAGAGTGCACGGCCAAGCTGCGTACGCCGGATTATAGCGCGAAGAATCTGATGCGCAAAATGAACGTGAAGCTGGTTTGCACCACGGATGATCCCGTGGATGATCTGGCCTATCATAAACAGATCGCGGGGCAGGATTTTGACTGCAAAGTGCTACCCACCTTCCGTCCGGATAAGGCGGCAAACCTGAGCGATCCGGCGGCGTATAAAACCTATATCCAAACCTTGGAAAAGGCGGCGGGCTCGGAGATCCACGGATTTGATGCGTTGGTTGCGTCGGTGGATCAGCGTCATGCTTATTTCCACTCGGTCGGTTGCCGGTTGTCGGACCATGGCGTGGCCTATGTTCCTGATGCGGAAGCCTCGGCCGCGGAGCTGGATGCAATCTTTAATAAAGTAATGACTGGGCAAGCGGCCTCGCAGGAGGAGTCCGATGCATTCCTTGCCGCGTTCCTTTATGAAGCGGGTAAGATGAACCATTCCAGAGGCTGGACGCAGCAGTTTCATGTGGGGGTATTTCGTAATAATAATAGCCGCTTATTTAAAAAACTAGGGCCGGATACCGGTTTCGATTCCATTGCCGACCATCGCCAAGGGCCGGGCATGATTCGGCTCCTGGATCGATTGGATGCATCGAACCAGCTTTCGAAATCGATCCTCTACAACATCAATCCAACGGACAACGAGCTATTTGCCACAATGATCGGAAACTATCAGGACGGTTCCTCGGCGGGCAAAATGCAGTTTGGTTCCGGGTGGTGGTTCCTGGATCAGAAGGACGGCATGGAAAAGCAGATGAATACGCTGTCGAATCTGGGCCTGCTGAGTCGCTTTGTGGGTATGCTAACCGATTCGCGCAGCTTTCTCTCGTATCCGCGGCATGAATATTTCCGCCGCATCCTATGCAATCTGATTGGCCGTGATGTGGAGAACGGGGAGCTTCCTGCTGATATGGAACTGCTCGGGAAGATGGTGGAAAACATTTGTTACCACAACGCGGTGGAATATTTCGGGATGGAACTCTGATTTCCCACTCGGTGGACGGGGAGGTTTGACCCGGCATAAATCGGGTTGCGAATCAACGTGTTGGATTTTGCAGCAACAACGTGCCCCAACTGGTCTTGGTTAGGATTGGTCCGGAGAGGAGTCGGTGTGCTCTTCCGGATCCATTTTCTGAAAACGGGCTCGTAACTGTGTGCCTTTGCGGTGCACAAAATCAGCCATTTTTGGAAAGCGGCGCTCTAACCAGGCTTTAATTCTCCCAAACAGTGGAACCTCATCGGCTAGTAAATACACGCCAATAAGTATCGTTAGAATTCCCTGACCCGGCGTGATGAGCATGATCAGCCCCGCCACAATGCAGAACCAGCCCGAGAGGTGCTTGGCCAGCAATTTGGTGTGTTTGTTCCAGAGTAGTCGTTTCATATCTCGTGCGGTTTTGAGTGCGCGTTCCCCATTGAAATTAAATCACTCTTAATCCTAAAAAATGTAGATGCCTGTTCCGAAGAGCTCAAACCGAAGTAGATGCGGTGAAATCGGAACCCCCGACGGGGAGAAGAAAATAAAGGTCACCCAGCGTGTCGTTGAATCATGGCATGAGTCCCTACTGAAAAAAGAAAAACCCCGGAGTTAAGACGTATGACCTGACCTCGTGGCCCCACGTGTCACACGTCTTCACCGAGTCTGCCATAAGGGGGGGGGCGGAACCCAGTGCATCCGTGGTTTAGGGTTATAGACGCTCGAGCTCTTCCCAGCGTTCAAAACTTTTTTCTAGTTCCAAGGGAATGGCTGCCGCGCGCTGCGTGGCTACTTGAATATCGCTCGGCGATTTCTGGTAAAATGTGGGATCGGCCATGGCGGTATGCAAGGCTTCCTGCTCTTCTTCCAGCTGTTCAATCTGCTTCGGCAGATGGTCTAGTTCGGCCCGCTCCTTGTTGGAACGTTTGCGGGTGGCCTTTTTTTTCTCGATCGGTTTTTGACGTTCGAGTTTTGATTTTTCGACCGATGCCCGCTGTTCGAGCCAATCGTCATATCCCCCCGGATATTCGCCAATCTGGCCCTCGCCCTCGAAGACCATGGTGCTGGTGACGACGTTGTTCAGAAAGGAGCGGTCATGGCTCACCAGCAAGAGGGTGCCCTCATAGCTGGCGAGCAACTCTTCCAGCAGCTCCAACGTTTCCACATCGAGGTCGTTGGTCGGCTCGTCGAGCACCAGCACATTGGAGGCGCGGGTGAACAGTTTGGCCAGCAGGAGGCGGTTTCGCTCTCCTCCCGAAAGAATCGAAACCGGTGAGCGGGCGCGGTCGGGGGCAAACAGGAAGTCCTGCAGGTAGCCGAGCACATGCTTTTTCGCGCCGCCGACCGAGATGTATTCATCGGCCGAGATGTTTTCGGCCACGCTCTTTGATTCGTCGAGCGTTTCGCGGTGCTGGTCAAAATAGGCCACTTCAAGTTTGGTGCCGTGTTCGATGGTTCCCGACGTTGGAATCAGGCTGCCTAGCAGCAGTTTGATCAACGTGGATTTCCCGCACCCATTGGGGCCGATAATCCCAATTTTGTCGCCGCGCATAATTTCCACGGTCATGTTTTCAATGATTGGAAGTCCGTCGTAGTCATAGGAAAAATTCTTGCCCGTAATCACTTTGCGTCCAGAAGCACCGGCCTCAACCGCTTTCATGCTGACGGTGCCTGAGCGTTCGCGGCGTTGGCCGCGTTCGTTGCGCATTTTCTCCAGATCCCGCACACGACCTTCGTTGCGGGTGCGCCGGGCTTTGATGCCTTTGCGGATCCAGACCTCTTCCTGGGCCAGCTTTTTGTCGAACTGGGCCCATTGTTCCGCCTCGCCATCGAGCAGGGCTCGTTTTCGCTTCAGATAGGTGTCGTAGTCGCAGGCCCAAGAATGGAGGTTGCCTCGGTCGAGTTCCAAAATGCGCGTGGCCAGCTTGCGCAAGAAGGCGCGATCATGCGTCACGAACAAAAGGGTGCCTTTATAGCGGCGCAGAAAATTTTCCAACCATTGGATCGATTCAATATCAAGGTGATTGGTCGGTTCGTCCAGCACCAGAATATCCGGCTCGCTAACCAAGGCCTGAGCCAAAAGGGCGCGGCGTTTCTGCCCCCCAGAGAGTTCGTTGAACTTGAGATGATTCTCGAGCGAGACCAGCGATACGGCTTTATCAACCGCTTGGTGCGAGCTGTAGTCATCGTGCAGGTTTTCCAATCCTTGGAGCGTGAGCTCCTCCACGGTGAGCTCAATATCGGTGGGCACATTCTGCCGCAGGCGTCGGACCTTTAGGCCCGGTTGGCGAATCAGTTCGCCCTGATCCGGTTCAATGTCGCCATTCACGATCTTTAGCAGAGTGGATTTTCCTTCGCCATTCCGGCCCACCAAGCAGATGCGTTCGCCGCGTTCGATTTGCAGGGTGGAGTGGTTCAGCAATGGGGCTCCGCCAAATGCTTTATGAATATTCTGTAAACTAAGTAATGCCATATATTTTTCCAAGGTTCAGAACGGCGGAGTATCCCGATTTTACAAGGGTTGGAAAGAAGAATTGCGGGATTCGGCTTTGATTCTATAATGAAGGCCTTTCAAATGAGGAATATAGGATGACCAAACGACTGTTACTAATCCTGTGGATGGGGGCCGGTTCCATTTTTGCGGCTCCGAAAAATATACTGCTGCTAGCGGGCACGCCGAGTCATGGGCCGGGGGAGCACGAGTTCCCCGCAGGAGTGGATCTGTTGGCCAAAGCGCTGAATGAATCCGGGCTTAATCTGAAGGCCACGACGCTCTACGAATGCTGGCCGGAAGAGGCGCAACTGAAAGAGATTGATGCGCTGGTGGTGTATTGCGATGGGAATAAAGATCATCTCATATTGGGGAACGAAGCCGCGTTGCTGAATCTCTCCAATCGGGGCGTTGGTCTTGTTTTTCTGCATTATGCGCTCGATGGAACCGCAGGCTTGCTCGATGAAGTTATTCTGAACGTGGCGGGTGGATACTATGCGGATGAAACGGCTGAAAATCCGCTCTGGATCGTTAAAAATCCGGTCGTGGTCAAACATGCGGTCACTCGGGGCGTAAAGCCCTTCGAGCTGAAGGATGAGTGGTACTATAACCTCACGTTTAAGGAGGTTTTCCCGCTCTTGCTGGCCGTTCCTCCGGAGGAAGAGCAGGCGCATACGCTGGCTTGGGTGTATGGAAAAAATGTATTCGGATGCACGGGCGGACATTATCTCAGCAGTTGGAGCCAGCCCGATTTTCGTACACTCGTTCTAAACGCCATTGTCTGGTCCGCCGGACTCGAGGTTCCATCGGCTGGAATGGAGTCGTCCGACCCGATGGTAACGCACTATAAAACCATGCTGCACGCCATTGCCAAGGGCGATCCGGCGGATCTGAGAAATCACATTCTGCTGGGTGCCGATGTGAATGAAAAGAATAAGCAGGGGTGGACGCCACTGCACTTTGCCACGGTGCGCGGAAAGACCGGTTGCGCCGAAGTGTTGGTGGCCAAGGGGGCTTGGATCGACGAGCGCACCGGCACACTGAAAACTGCGCTCCACTTTGCGGCCGACCGCGGATTTCTCGAAATTGCCACGTTGCTTGTAGAAAGCGGCGCCGATCTGAGCGCTCGGGATGATGAAGGCTGGACGCCGCTCCACTATGCGGCCGAAAAGGATCGGGTTGAGGTTGCC
>JBAHZU010000062.1:0-25461 GCA_037132875.1 Pontiella sp. | reverse complement strand
AAGGGTTTCGAGCTCAATGCGCTCATCTTGGGTCAAGGTAACTTTATAGCGTGGTGCCATGCCTGCCTCCATTGATTGTTGGAAAGCAGGTTGTCATATATCGGATTATATACGAAGCGTTAAGATTTACTATGTACTAGTGGCCTAAAACGATGCCCCGTTCGAAGGAGAGTCAGAAGGGTGAGGGCGCAACGGGTTAGAACATAAGCGAATCAGATACGCGGTGAGAGATCCGTATGTGCTAAGTTTTAGTTAAGCTGAGCCAAAAGCGCTTCTGCTTTGGCCACATCGTCCGGCGTATCCACGCCAATGCCGAAGTCTTCCGTTTGGATGACTTTCATCCGGCAACCCATATCAAGGGCGCGGAGTTGTTCCAGTTTTTCAAGGTTTTCCAAGGCGCACACGGGTTCTTTCACGAGCTTGAGTAGGTAGTCCCGCCGATAGGCATAGATGCCGATGTGCCGCCAATAAATTCCAGACGTTGAAACACCTTTGGGCTCGCGGATGTACGGAATGGGGGCGCGCGAAAAATAGAGCGCCTGTCCGTGCCGGTTAAAGAGGGCCTTTACGACGGAAGGATCATGAATCTGCTCTTCATCGGTGATGGGCGTTGCGGCGGTGGCCATATCCCAATCATTGGAAGAAATCACTTGGGCTAGTTCATCAATCAGTTTCGGATCAATCAGCGGTTCATCGCCCTGCACATTAATGATCGCATCAACATCCAGAGCGTGCACCGCTTCCGCAATGCGATCGGTTCCGGAGGGATGATCAGCACGAGTCATTGCGACTGTGACATTGGGGATTCCCAATGATTGAACGCAGTCGGCAATTCGCGGGTCATCGGTCGCCACAATCACGGCATCCAATTTTTTGGCCTGCTTCACGCGTTCCACGACCCATTGGATCATGGGCTTTCCTGCAATAAGGGCGAGGCTCTTTCCTGGGAAACGGGTGGAGCCCCAGCGGGAGGGAATGATGCCAGCAATTTTATTCATGGGGAGTTCCTTTAGGGAAATATAGCTTACGATTGAAATAAGAATTGAGTCAGTATGTGTTGGATATTTAGGCTGAATGGAGTTTGTTCCACCGCAGTCATCTGCTGAAGTCGGCTGATATCGAGTTGACTATTTTTTGGGCGGGGGGCACCGGCGGGGGGCTGAGAATCCGGCGACAGGTGGCTGTGGTCGAGTTGAAGAACATCACCGATGATGCAGGCCATATCATATTTGCTGAACGCTTCGGCTCCGCTCATGTGGAAGATGCCGCAGTGGTTGGAGTTTTTCAGAAGATGTTCGGTCCAATTGCGCAGTGTTTTTGCCACATCGCCAACATACGTCGGGTAGCGAATGGCCCAGTGATCCACTGCGTGGGGAGTGGGGTTGAGCAGTTCTTGCAACAAGGTCGTGATAGGAGATTCTTCGATGGTTTCAACCTCACCATAGAGAATGGGAACCCGCATCACAATATGCTGATCGGATGTTTGCAGCACCACCTCTTCGCCGGCCCGCTTGGTTTGTCCATAGAAGTTTAGAGGATGGCATGCATCATCCACTGCATAAGGCGGGTTACTTCCATCGAAGACATAGTCGGTGGAAATATAGAGGAGTTTAGCATGCTGTTCCACCGCCGCCTCGGCTAGCGTTCGAGTGGCTTCCACGTTCAAAGATTCCGTCTGATCGCGTTGGTTTTCACAGACATCCGGTTTTCGCTCGGCCGCGGTGTGAATAATGAGATCGGGTTGGTGCTTTGCAATCGCGGAGCGGACCGCTGCGGCATCGGTTAAGTCCAACCGCAGATCATTTTCGGTGGCTCGGCTCCAAGCACAGGTGGTTGGATTCAGGTCTGCAAAGGCCTGACTGCACGCGCGCCCCAGCAATCCGCTGGCTCCGGTGATGAGTACATTCATAGTGGCCTTACTGTTCGTTTGAGTGGTGGGTCATATAATCGAACAACTCCTGCTGGGTGCAGGTGGCCGTTCCGAGTTTGCCGACGACGACGCCGGCGGCAAAGTTGGCCAATTCCGCCGCCTCAAGATAGGTGGCGCCGCAGGCGAGGGCCATGATGTAGGTCGAAATGACGGTATCGCCAGCTCCACTAACATCGAACACTTCGCGTGCACGGGTTGGAATATGCTGGGCCACATTGCCCTGGTTCAGCAAAAGCATGCCGTGCGGGCCGAGGGTGATGAGGGTGTGGCGGGCTTTCCACTTTTCGGCGAGCATGCGGCCCACCTCCAACAGCGCGTCATCTTCGAGCGGATTATGGTGTGGCTTGCCTTCTACAAGGCCGGCAGATCCGAATGCTTCTTTACGATTGGGCGTGACGACCGATACCCCTTCCATGTTCAGAATATGGCCATCTTTTGGATCATAACCGACCGGGATATCTTTTTTTTCTGCCGCTGCAAGGACGGTGTCGACCACCGGCTGCTGTACGGAACCTTTGCCATAGTCTTCAATAATGATGCCGTCAGCCTGAGCCACTTCTATTTTGATCATGTTGCAAAATGAAGTCATTTCGGCATCTGAGATCGTCAGGTATTCCTCGCGATCAATCCGCACGATTTGCTGACGATCCGCCACAATACGCGATTTCTCGCAAGTGGGGTAGATGCTATTTTCCAGAACGGCATTCAGGGAGACGCCGGCGGCTGTGAGTTGTTTTTTAAGTTCCTCACCGACACGGTCTTTTCCAATGATGCCCGCCATGGCGGCTTGACCGCCGAGAGCGAGCAAATTGGAGGCCACATTGCAGGCGCCGCCAGGCATGGCCTTTTCGTGCGAAACATGAACGACCGGCACTGGGGCTTCCGGCGAAATGCGGGTAACCGTTCCATAGATAAAGCGATCCATCATGAGATCGCCCACCACTAAAATCTTTTTTTCGGAGGCGCTATTCAGAAGTTCCTGCGCGCGTTTGACCGTTATTTTCATTAGTTCCTCTTCCTCTTTAATCCCCGAAATCGTCGTCGGGCCCAAAAATTGTCTTTCATTGCCCATGCATCGTGCTCATGGCCCTTTGGTTTGAACAAAGGTAACCATAGGGTGATTCTGCTTTGAAACCCAAAAGAAGTTTTTTCCCTTCGTAAAAATAGATCATCAAACTTCGCGCGGGGTTCTAACGCGTGAAAATTGGGGTTGTTTTTCGGTACGAACCTTCGTTGAACTCAAGATTGAGCCCATTCTAGTCGCGGTTGAATGGCCGGCAGGTAATGCCCGCTGTGGTGAATAGATCACGTGATTGTTCGGAGAAGTGATACTCGGTATCGTAGATCACTTCTTTAATGCCGGCGTTGATGATCATTTTTGTGCACATCAGGCACGGGCTCAGCGTGCAATAGAGCACTCCATCTTTCACGCTGATTCCGTGATAGGCTGCCTGCACAATCGCATTTTCTTCGGCATGAGCGCAGATGCATTCGCCAAGGCTTTCGCCGGAGGGGGCATCAGATGCACAGCGGGGACAACCCCCTTCGAAGCAATTTTTAATGCCTCGTGGCGTACCGTTGTAGCCGGTGGAAATGATGCGGCGGTCCTGTACAATCAAGGCTGCCACCTTGCGTCGACAGCAGTTGCCTCGTTTGGAGACCACGTGTGCGATATCCATAAAATATTCGTCCCAGTCCGGGCGTTGGGTTGGTTCCAGATTCATCGGGAAAACATATCACCCCGTTCAGGCTTCGTAAAGGCGAAGGATGGTGGGCGTGATCTGGGTGAGATTGTCCAAGGATTGGAACTGTTCGGCCCCAGCTCCAATTGCAATAAGCGGAACGGGATTCTTGGTGTGGCTGGTGGTCGTGTTGTCTTCAATATTGCCATGGTCGCTACAGAGCAGGAACAGGTGGTTGGGTTCTTTGCCGAACGCTGCCGCGCGCGGTAGGAAACGCTCCAGGGTTTCCAGACATTGGAACATAAACTCCGGATCGCCGGAATGGCCCGCGTGGTCGGTCATGAAATATTCGAAAAGGGTGAAATCATTTTCTCGGCCGATCTGTAGTAGGTGTTCTGCGGCTTCCTCTTCAGTAATCAAAGGCCCCTCGTAGCCGCGAAGGTGCATGGTGCAGCGCGTGATGTCGTGATTGACCGCCCTGCCTGCGAGTAGTTCCTTTTTATGCCGAACGCCATGTAGCGCCTTAAGGGTCATGACGGTGGTAACCGATTGCCGACGCAGGGGAATTTTGTGGGGATCATCAATCCAGTAAGAATTCGCAAAGGTCGGGTGTTTGTGTAGCTTTTTAAGCTTTGAAAAAAGATTTTCGTGCTCGATCAGTTTTTTAAGCGAGGGAGGGGGAAAGCCCTCGATATGTCGGCCCATTGCGTGCGGCGCATTTATTCCGCAGAGTAATGCGGTCTGGCCGGTGGCGCTCTGCGGCTTGCCGTCTATGCCGAGGCACGCATCGATCGGCGTTGCGGAATCGAGCAATCTTCCAAGGTTTGGAAACCGCGGGTTGCGCAACAGATTCACCGCAGGATCCTCCGACCCGAGGCCGAATCCATCCACGAAGATAAATAAAATTTTTAAGTCACGATTCATTTCATTCTAAAAAATGCAGTGGCCAAGTGGGTCCCAGAACCGAGATTTATGTCCTGACGGTGTGGATGTGGTGACGTCGGAAACCCGACGGGTTTAAATTTAAAATCAACGTAAGCACTGCGTTTATTGGTTAAACCTCCATGGTCTTCATTTTGACTGCTTTTTATAGGTTCAAGGGGTGCTCAGATGTTCGTCGACGAATAGATCATCATAAAAACACTGCGGGGGCACTTTAATTATACCCATAAGTCTATGTTGTCGTGTGCGTATGAAGGCCAACGGGGGGGGCATGGCAGTTCCTTGGAGTCGGTTCCGTTTCATCCGTCGTTCGGTGAGCGCTCTTTGATCGGTGGGATTGGATCCATTTGAAAAGGAATGGCGTGTCGGTTTGCATTAAATGGGCACACGACCCTGCGTGCTGGTGAACATCGGTAGGATAAGAATGGTGTTTTTAGATATATTTTGTCACATGTTCCGGTGGGAGATGCCCGGAAATGATGGGTTGCTTCCCTTCTGAGAAGCATTAAGTTCCTCGGATTACTTCTCCGCATTAAGTCTATGGATAAATTTGAAAACAATTTCAGTGAATGGCTGCAGGAAACCGCGATGGAAATCGGGGCGCAGTCTGCGGCGTGTATCCGATTGGACAATCCTGAACTTCGCAAAGGGATTGAAAAAAATAATGAAGTAACAGCCGATTGGCTAAAATCTGGCCGTCAGGGCGAGATGGATTATCTGGAACGCATGTTTTTGGAAAAATCCAATCCGTGGGACACCTTTCCCTTTGCCAAGTCGGTGATTGTGCTGACGTTTACCAACGATTGGGGCGATCCGAAAGCAACACATCCATTTCCAATCCCTGGAGATGATGCACTGCTTGGCTATATCTCGGCGTATGCCAAGGAACTGGATTATCACACGAATGGGCAGGCTATGCTGGCCGCATTAACGAGTAAGCTGGGCGTGGAGGTGCACGCCGAGGCGGCGGTCGATACCAAAGCGGTGTATGAGCGGCTCTTTGCCACAGTCGGTGGTCTGGGCATTATTGGCGGAAACGATCTGCTGCGGGTGCCGGGGCGCACCAATGTGCGGGTGTTCATTGGTTGTCTCTTTGTGGATGCCGAGCTACCGGAGGTGATTCTGAAGCCCAAAATGCCCTTCGGGTGTGAGGACTGTCTTGCCTGCATCAAAAAATGCCCGACCCATGCGATTCAGTATGGCGAGACCATTGATGCGCGCAAATGTATTAGTTATCTCACGATTGAGAAAAGATCCATTCTTAATTACAAAGAATCGGAAATGATTGAGGACTGGCTATTCGGTTGTGACTGGTGTTCGGTGGTCTGTCCGCCAAGAGATAAGATCGATACCCGAATTCCAGTCGATCTAGAATGGCTACTGAAAACCTCGGCCGGTGAAATACGCCGTACCATTAAAGGGAATGCCGTTTCGTATGCGGGGGTAACCCAATTGCGAAAGAATGCGGTAGTGCTGCTGAAAAAGAAGAAAGACTCACCAAAGGCAGTGGAATTGCTCGATTGGGTGAAAGCTCACACTGGTAGCGAGCTGATTCTTCATCAACTTGCGGCCGGTGAGGAGGGCGAGATTGAATAGGGCTGTTCTTTGGTCGCATAGCTAGGTTGATGGAATGGAACCTTGCCGGAAGCATTTGTTCTGAAATGGTCACTTATCCACATCAAAGAGATTCATGGCGGAGAAAATCCGCATGGTTGCGCAAGTGTGCGGGCGTGAATGGCGAGAACGGTGGTGGGTGTAATGATCGTTCGGATTTGAGCGCACGGGTCTCGGCGTGTGCTCGTTGGTCGAATCAAACGAGAAGTAGGTTTGAACAAATAGGGCGGATTTTATCTCAAAGATAAGCTATAGGGGCCGTTCGTGTATTGTTTGATATAAAATTCTTTAAAGATCCTTTATCTTGGGGGATTCGCTGATACACTCACCGCCCTTTTACTAAACCTTCGAGACGGGATTTTATTATGCTAGGAACTGTTGGCGCATTTTGGGGAATTGTGGGACTGAGTTTGATTCTGATTCGCGGTCTTTACAGCGTTGTATCGCCTGCGCTTGCGCTTCGCGATATGGAATTTGGTGTGGTGCATTGGGTGGGGCTGGTGCTCAGCCTAATCTTTATGGGCTACTCGGAGGGCTATAAGGGATTTCAGTTGAAGTTTTCTCCGCGGGTTGCCGCGCGCGCCCTTTATCTCCAAGCGAATCCCACTTTAGTTCGAGTAATTTTTGCGCCCCTGTTTTGTATCGGATTTTTCCATGCCATGCGTAAACGGAAGATTGTTGCCTATGCGGTGACGATCATGGTGGTACTTCTGATTGTTGGGGTCCGACAGCTTCCGCAACCCTGGCGCGGGATCGTTGATGTGGGCGTGTTCTTTGGCTTGGGCTGGGGGCTCATTTCGGTTTGGTTTTTTTGTGCCAAGGCCTTTTTTGGCCAAACGGAATATACGATTTCTCCGGAAACACCGGATGCCTAACACGTTACTTTGCATCTGCAAAGCTTGACTCAGGGCGTGGGGATCTATAGAACCGCGCCTCATTCAGGGCTGCCATTTGGGCTGAGTCCTTTTTTCTTCACTCCACCGGCGGCGAGTTTTGAAATTATTTTATTCGCCGGTTAGGAGCCACATGGTGGCAATACACGTTGTTCGTAGGAGCTGTTCCCGTTGGGGGACAGAAGTACGTGCCGTTTGAAATTGCGACCCATTGGAAAAAACAAATGAAGAACGAAAACGACCTTAATGGTGTCTTTGGTGACTTGATTCCCGAGATTGGACGCGCTGTTGCTGAAGCCGGCTATCACACCCCCTCACCAATTCAGGAAAAATCTATTCCGCCGCTGCTGAAAGGCCGCGATATGATTGGTTGCGCGCAGACCGGCACCGGAAAAACGGCGGCCTTTACGCTTCCGATTCTTCAGTATCTGGTGAAAAAGAATCAACGCCCGGTGTCGAAACGCCCCGAAGTGTTGATTCTGGCCCCAACCCGCGAGCTCGCGGCTCAGATCGGTGAGAGTGTTGAGAAATACGGAAAACACACCAATGTTTCGCACACGGTAATTTTTGGCGGCGTCGGCCAGCATCCGCAGGTGAAAGCCGTGCGTCGAGGGATTCATATTGTGGTTGCAACGCCCGGTCGTCTGATCGATCTGGTGAACCAGGGCATGATTGACTTGGGCGGTGTGGGGATTTTCGTGCTCGACGAAGCCGACCGCATGCTGGATATGGGCTTTATTCACGACATTAAGAAAGTCATCAAGAAGCTGCCTGCAAAGCGTCAGACCCTCTTTTTCTCCGCAACCATGGAACCCAAGGTGAAGCAGTTGGCAGAATCATTGGTGAAGAATCCGGCGCAGGTGGCCATTGAACCGGAAAAACCGGCGGTGGAGCGGATCAACCAGAAAATTATGTTTGTGAAAAAGGAACACAAAGATGATTTGATCCTTCAGTTGATGGCGAGCAAGAAGCTCGATAAGGTCATCATTTTCACGCAGATGAAACACGTGGCGAACAAAGTGGCGCGTAAGCTGGAAGGCATTGGTATTTCGGCTGCGGCGATTCATGGAAACAAGAGTCAGGGTGCTCGTACCCAGGCGCTGGCTGACTTTAAGGCGGGAAAATGCCGGGCGTTGGTGGCCACCGATATTGCTGCGCGTGGTATTGATGTGAAAGAGATTTCACACGTCATTAACTACGACATGCCGGTGGAACCGGAAACCTATGTGCACCGTATTGGCCGCACCGCACGTGCTGGAGCAGAGGGCGATGCCATCACCATGTGCTCTGCCCAGGAGCGGGACTATCTTCGTGCTGTGGAGAAGTTGCTACGTTTTGAGATTCCGCGAGATTTGAAGCATAGCCTGCATTCTGAAAAATCGATGAATGCAACGGGCGCCGATGCCAAACCCGGCCCGAAGGTTCGACAGCAGCGCGGCAAGGTGACGGTTAGTGCAAGCGGCCGATCCAGAAATACGAAAAAGGGCGGCCAGCGTCCAAGTCGTGTGGCGAGTCGTCGTTCCAAGCCCCGGAGAACTAGCAATGGTTGAAGTCGGTAGAATGAACAAGTTGATCATCTCTCGCTTTTCCGATTTTGGTCTATTGCTTGATGGAGAACAGTTGGGTGAAATCCTGATTCCGAAGCGCTACGTTTCCGATGCTTGGAAAGAGGGCGACGAGATCGACGTTTTTGTTTATCTCGATTCGGAAGATCGCCTGACGGCAACAACGATCCGCCCGAAAGCACAGGTGGGTGAATTTGTGTTGTTGCGTTGTTTGGATGATACGCCAATCGGAGCGTTCCTCGACTGGGGGCTTCCGAAGGATCTGTTTGTTCCATTCCGCGAGCAGCGGATGAAAATGAAACAGGGCGAATCCTATTTGGTTTATATCTATTTTGATAATGCCAGTGAGCGCATTGTGGCTTCGGCCAAACTCGATAAATTTTTATCGTCCTCAACGCATTTTTATAAAAATGGCGAAGAGGTTGATCTGATTGCTTGGCAGAAGAGCGATCTGGGGTACAAATTCATCATCAACAACGAACGTTGGGGGATGGTGTTTGATAACGAGATGTTCCGGGCCATTCAACGCGGTCAAAAACTCAAGGGATTCATTAAAAATGTACGATCGGATGGGCGTATAGATCTGGCGTTGAATAAACCCGGGTATGAAAAGGTTTCCCTGCTGACCGATATCATTTTGAATTATCTAAAAGTTAACGAGGGCTTCATGCCGGTCACCTCAAAAACTCCACCAGAGCGAATTTATGCGCTGTTTGGTGTGAGTAAGAAAACCTATAAAAATGCAATCGGAGCTCTGTATAAACAGCGCATGATCACGATTGAAGACGAAGGTATTCGTCTGGTGAAGTAACGAGGAATACCGATGAACGGTTTTGATGATCTGAATATTGTTTTTTCATCCGATAAAGGGCGGATCAAGCCCGAGAAGAAGAAGCAGCAAGCGCCGAGTGGCGATGGTATTGTTCGGGTTGGTCGTGAGACAAAGGGCCGGAAGGGAAAGGGCATGACGGTGATCACCGGAGTGCCGATGCATCCGGAAGGGCTCAAAGACCTCGCGAAAGCGCTGAAACAGAAATGCGGAACGGGCGGCACCGTAAAGGGCCAGACGATTGAAATTCAAGGCGATCAGCGCGACTTGCTCGTCGCGGAACTCCAGTCGCTGGGCTATACGGTTAAAAAGGCCGGCGGCTGATTCGGTTCCAAAAATAAACCAGATGATTTATGATCGGGGTTTAGGGTTTTCAACGGTTAGGCAATCGGTATAAACTGGGCCTCATTATGGAACAAATTAATCGGCGAAAACTGGATCATATACATATTGTGTCGGAAGACCACGAGGTGGACCGAAATCGGTGTTATTTTGATCGTATTCATCTAACCCACCGCGCATTACCCGAGCTTAATTTGGCGGATATTGACCCGTCGGTTCAATTCCTGAATAAACCCCTCTCTTTTCCCCTGCTTATTTCTTCAATGACCGGAGGGGCGGATCAAGAACTGGTCACGATTAATCGCAATCTAGCCACCGCAGCCGAGGCCGAAGGGGTGGCGCTTGCGGTGGGATCGCAACGGGTCTTTCTTTTTGATGAGAGCGCCCGGGAGAGCTTTGATTTGCGAAAGTATGCTCCAAACACGGTGCTGCTAGGCAATCTTGGGGCGGTTCAGCTGAACTATAAGGTCGGCTTAGCCGACTGCGAAGCTGCGGTGAATGTGCTGGATGCCGACGGTTTATACCTGCATCTGAATCCGCTACAGGAGGCTGTTCAGCCCGAGGGCGATACTGATTTTTCCAACCTTCGGGATAAAATTGCGACCCTTGTTGAAACCTTGAAACCACCCGTGATCATTAAAGAGGTCGGGGCCGGGATTTCGCCGAAGGATGTTGAATATTTGGTGGGTGCGGGGGTGAAGTATATCGATGTAGCCGGAACCGGAGGCACCTCGTGGAGTATGGTGGAGAGCAAACGGTCCGCCAGCCCAGAGTTGGGAGAGCTGTTTGGCGATTGGGGAATTCCAACGCCCGAGGCCCTTCGTCTCATGAAGCCCTATCGGGATGACGTTGCATTGATTGCTTCTGGTGGAATCCGAAATGGCATCGATATGGCGAAGAGTATCATCCTCGGAGCATCGCTTTGCGGTATAGCCCGACCCTTTCTGGATCCGGCCCGCGAGTCGGCCGATGCTGTGCGAGTGATGATTCGGAAGCTGAAACGAGAATTTACAACGGCCATGTTCCTGCTCGGTGCGGGAACGCTGGATGAGTTGAAAGGTAGAGAGGAACTGATTCTGAATGAATATTGGTATCGATAAAATTAGCTTCTACACCTCTCACTATTATGTGGATCTGAAAACGCTGGCCGAGGCCCGCTCGGTGGACGCCGACAAATACTATGTCGGAATCGGTCAGGAAAAAATGAGCATTCCCGTGCCGGATGAAGATGTGGTCACGCTGGGGGGCAGTGCGGCTTATCCGTTGATGTCCGATGGCGAGTTGGACGACGTCGAGTTGTTGCTGTTCGCCACCGAAACGAGCATTGACCAATCAAAGTCGGCTGGCATCTATGTACACGGCCTGCTGGAAATGGCATCGCGCTGTCGCTCGGTGGAGCTGAAACAAGCGTGCTACAGCGGGACAGCGGGCATTCAGTTGGCCATTGGTTTTGTGGCTCGTAATCCGACCAAGAAGGCCTTGGTCATCTGTTCCGATATTGCACGCTATGAATTGGGGAGTCCCGGTGAAGCCACACAAGGTTGTGGCGCGGTAGCCCTGCTGATTTCTGCGAACCCACGCATTATGGCCATTGATCCGGAAAGTGGATATTATACGGCAGATGTCATGGATTTTTGGCGCCCGAACTATCGCTCAGAAGCCTTGGTGGACGGAAAGTATTCGACCATGGTTTACATCCATGCGCTGCAGGAATCGTGGAAGCAATACACCGAACGTTCCGGCCGCTTATTGACCGATTTTGATCGTTTTTGTTATCACATCCCGTTTACTAAAATGGCGGAAAAAGCCCATAAAAAGCTGTGCCGCAAGTGGAAAGTGGAAACCTCCACGGAGCAGATGCAACGGTTGCTCAATGAATCGTTACGCTATAGCCGGATCACCGGAAATTGCTATTCAGGTTCAATGTATGTTGGGCTGACCTCCTTGCTGGATACGGCGGATGAGGAGCTTTCGAACAAACGAATCGGGCTCTACAGCTATGGCTCGGGCTGTGTGGGTGAATTCTTCAGTGGGGTCGTTCAGCCGGGCTATCGCGAACACCTCTATACGGATCAGCACAGAAATATGCTGGAGAATCGCACCGAACTCACGTATCAACAATACGAAGACATATATAATTATGGGGTGCCGACCGATGGCGGGGAATATGTTTTTCCACAATATAAAACGGGGCCGTTTCGATTTTCGGGTATCAGTCAGCATAAGCGAGTCTATGAATCATTGGTGGACTAGGCCGTGGAATACGGCGAACGAATGGGCTGTGGGATGATTAGATTCTTAGATTTATGCAGTAGTCGGATGCTTTCTCTCGGGGAGGCACTTTTTTCTCTGGAGCCCTCCTCTGCTTCACTCATTCAGCCCGCCCTCATTTCTGGGGAAGGCCAATGAAAGCCGTCGCTCCAGGGAAGTTAATCCTAAGTGGCGAGCATGCCGTGGTATACGGGAAACCGGCCATTGCCATGGCCATTGACCGCAGTGCGGTATTCGAAATATCGCCGCAAGACGGCGACCAAATCTCCTTCGATCTTCCCGGAATCTCTTCCGCGGGTTCGCACACCGTGCGTGCATTGCGCGATTTTAAGCGGCGCATTGAACGGAAATATCATGAATTCCAGGAAGGTGAATTGGGCATTGGCTATGTGCTCTCCGCTCCGGGCGACCTATTTAAATTTGCCTTCATCCACACGCTGGACGGACTTCATAGCTCCCTCGATTCTGGCATAGTCATGAAATTGCGTTCCAGCATTCCCGTGGGGTGCGGCATGGGATCTTCCGCCGCCACTGTGCTTAGCGAGATTCGGGCCATGGGCCACTTCTTGCGCGTTGAATTCAAGCCGGACTGGTCGTACGAATATAGCCTGGAGGTTGAAAAACTTCAGCACGGAAATCCGAGCGGGGTAGATTCCTATATTTCTCTGCATGGCGGTTGCGCCCGATTCCAAAATGGGAAGGCGTCGTCGCTTTCGTTGCCGCGTTCCAAAATGTTCATGGTGCAGACCGGCATTCCCCGGTCGACGACCGGCGAATGTGTCATGGATGTGGAAAAAAACTTCGGCACCAGTTCCATTTGGAGTGAATTCGAGGCTGTGACGAATGCATTTGAAAATGCCATTGGAACGAACAATCAGCAAAACCTGCATTGGCTCGTGCGGGAAAATAATCGATTGCTTACGGTCATTGGTGTTGTGCCAGAACCCGTGCAGCGATTTATTGCCGAAATTGAGCAGGGGGGTGGGGCTGCAAAAACCTGCGGTGCGGGTGCCGTTGTGGGTGAGTACGGCGGAATTGTTCTCGTCTTTTCCGAACATCAGCCTACTGACCTGTGTGCAAAATATGGATATACTGTTTCGCCGGTTCGCGGTGACCCTCTCGGAACGCGCATTGTTTAAGCCGGTTACGCGGGAAATGAAGTGCCCGGACGATGGTATGGACGAACCTTTTTAAAGGGGCGTCATGCATTTTTTATGCTGTCCCTCAATTATTCGGCCTAATGAATGCATCAGAATGGAAATAGCTAAATAATCATGGCGGATATTACCCCCATTAAAACTTCAGCGCCGGGCAGTTTAATGCTGCTGGGCGAGCATGCCGTATTGCGTGGGAAACAGGCGTTGGTTGCAGCGATTAACCGGCGCATTCATGTGGAAATTTTCCCAATGTTGGAAGAGGTGGTGCGCATTGATTCCAGCCTCGGCGAATACCGGGCCCCCTTGAGTGATCTGGTGGATCATCCTTCTTTTCGATTTGTCCTGCAGGCAATTCGGCACCATCGCGATCACCTTCCTTCCGGTTTTCATCTCAAGATTGAATCGGAGTTTTCGGCGGATATTGGCTTTGGTTCTTCCGCTGCAGTAACCGTTGCGGTGCATGCCGCGCTACTGCATTGGATGAATGGAACCCCTCCAGAATCAGAAACACTGTTTGATGAAGCCTTAAAAACGGTGCATGCCGTGCAGGGGCGGGGATCGGGGGCCGACCTTGCTGCCAGTGTGTATGGTGGAATTGTTGGCTATACCACCGAACCTGCGTTCCAACCCTTGGAAATTTCGGTGCCATTAACGGCAGTATTCTGTGGCTATAAAACGCCGACGCCCGAGGTGATTCTGCACGTGGAACAACTGAGCGCAGAGAATCCTCAACAATATGAGCGGATCTATAAGGAAATGGATGCTGATGCCCAGCGGGCGATCGTGGCGCTGCGGGGTCAGGACTTTTCGGGCTTTGGAAAACTCCTGAACCGAAATCAGGAGCTGATGGATCAGATGGGGGTAAATACGCCGGAACTTCAGTCGATTGTTGCCGCGTTGCAGGCTGCTCCCAATATTTTTGGAGCCAAAATTTCGGGTTCGGGGTTAGGCGATTGCGCCATTGGGGTGGGCCATGCTGACTTGAGCGCGCTGGGCTATCCGGTTTATCATTTAGAAATCACGCCCCTCGGATGCCAGTTTGAGGAATAAACCTGAAAAATGCAGTTGCCACGGTTTTTGCAGATACGGGATTTGAGTTCTGATGGCGTATATCGAACTCGCAACGATCATTAATCGGTTGAAAAGGCGCTGTGTCTTTCGGGTTCTATGCGTCTGCGGAGTCAGCACGTTCCTCTCATTGGAACTGTGCGTAAAAGCCTCGAGACCGAGGGGTGAGATGAGGCGCAGGATGCTTTGGTTGGTCCTAAAGTGGCGGGGAAGTGCCTTCCCGTTTAAAAATCTCGATGAGTCGCAATGGTTGTGGCAGTATTGAGGGGAGTAATAATCAAGTTTTACGTGAATTATTCGTGCTGATGAGGTGTCGAATAGCGCGATGTGATGGGCTGAAATCTATAAAATAATTTTGTAAAGATGGGGTAGGAATGGCTAAGACGCGAGTAGAGCAAATTGTTGATGAAATGCGGTCGCTAATCAGATCAAGAAAGTTGCGGCCACACGAACGGATTGCTTCGGAGGTTCGGCTTCAGGAGGAGTACAGTGTGAGTGGCGATACCATACGCAAAGCACTGGGGCGTCTGGTTGCTGAGGGCGTGATTTATCGCCTGCGAGGTGCGGGCACCTTTGTTTCGCCGACGGCCAAGGTGGGACGTATTCTGGTCGTAACCAACTTTGCAACGATTACAATTCCGGATAACTTCGGCTTGTTGTATGGCTTCTCTGTGTTTGAACACGGACTACGAAACTATGAGAGTCGGAGTGATTTGCCCTATACTCTGATTCCGATGGATAGCGATACCTATATGCGCTCGGCACATGAGATTCATCTTGTTCATAAGGATCTGGCTGGCATTATCTTTTTTCGCGATTTTAACCCGGTACTAGCAACGAAGTTGCAACTTGAAGTATTGGGAATTCCATACATATTCTATGGCGATCTCGACCGGTGCCATGGTCATATGGTCAAGGGAAATACCTATTGCTACGAGGCGGAAACGGCGATGGAAGTGGCCCTGGACTATCTGGTGGGCAAGGGGCACACGCGTATTCTGTGCACGTTGAGCTCGTTTGGCGTGCGGCGGTACGGAATTTATGAAAATTGGATGCGTAAAAATGGACTTTGGTCGAAGGATCTGATTCCCGTAAAGATCGATGACTCTGGACTGGAGACGGATCCCCTTGAGTTGCTCAAGCATGGAACTGCAGTTCTTGCCACGCGCGACAAGGAAGCCGTGATTGTTCTTAATGCACTGGTGAACGCAGGGATTCGGGTGCCGGAACAGGTCGCGGTGATGGGGATCGATAATTATGCCATTGGTTTGCGTACCGTGGTGCCTTTGACGAGCGTGGATATCCCGCTGGGCAAGGATGCCGGGAGCTGTCTCAGGCTATTTGTTGATCTGCTGGAGGGGCGACGTAAGTTCATTAATGAGCGCAGCAAGGTGAGTGTGGTGGTGCGGCAGAGCGCTTAGCACTACGTGCTGGATTTTTTGGATCGGCCGAAGGATGCTGCATTTTTCGTTTGCGACTCTGCCGCACTTCAAACTCGGTTTCTTGAGCGTAATATGTTTGGTGTGGCCAAATACTCATTTATTACATATTTTATACGTGTTCCTATCGATTAAATGAGCCAGAACCATTGGCGATGGATCCGCACGCTTGACATATTTCTTATCCTGCGTATCTTAACTCCACTACGTAGTAATAATGATCGGTGTGTTGATAGTCGCCCTGAAATTCATTTTACACGGCATGCGGATCGAATGCATCGATGATTCGCCTGAGAAGATGAGTAGGTAAGCAATCAAGGAGCGTTAGGATGAGAATAGGTAAGATCAATGGTGCCGCTGGTTTTTTTGCCGGTTTGGTTTTTTGTGGAGGGCTGATGGCGCAGGACAGCGTGGGTGCGGAGTTTTCTGCAGTAGCGAAAACAGGGAATAGCCGTTTTGTTTATCCGGGCCCGGATGGCCGCCTTATTTACGCCCCAATTAACGATCAGAACGATCGTATTGTCGATTTTTCCTATTGCGGATATCAGGGAGGCGGCGTTGCCATTCCTGATGTGCCGGTCAAAGTGACGTTGGAACCGGACCCGGATAGTCTGGACGATTGCGCACGCATTCAGGCCGCATTGGATGCCGTGGCGGCGTTGCCGCTCGATGACCAGGGTTTTCGTGGGGCCGTGCTTCTTCGCAAAGGGATTTATCGCATCGGCGCATCGGCGAATACCCGCATCAAGCCGGGAAACGCACGGTACAATTCATCGAATAATTTCAGTCTGCTCCTGTCCGCGAGTGGCGTGGTATTGCGAGGCGAAGGTGCCGATGAAAATGGAACCGTACTGCGGGCCATCTCCAAAGAGAACGGAACGTTTATTCGGATGGGAAGCCGCGGGAATAGACGGGAGAAAATGGTTAAAGAGGGAGCCACAAAGGTGAACGGCGGGTTTCCGAGTGGCGCCATGACGCTGGCAGTTGAGTCGGTTCAGGGTTTAAAAGTCGGCGATTATATTGCGATTCGTCGCAACACCAACGCGAAGTGGGTTGAATCTATTAATATGGATAAGATTGCGCCTCGGATCGAAGGCCAATTGCCAAAGCAGTGGACGCCGGGGTTGCGCGAGACTTATAAGCGAACCATTCTGAGTATTGAAGGAAATCGATTGACCGTCGATGCGCCGATCACTTGTGCGTTCTCTCAGAAATTCGGGGGCGGTACCGTCACCAGGATCGAACGGGGCGATGACGTGCGCAATGTGGGTGTTGAAGATCTTTGTTTAGTCTCTGTTCGGGAATTTGATGATGAGGGTACGGATACGCGAGCTCATATGGATGACTCGATTCGTCTGGACCGCTTGCAAGACTGTTGGGTGAGACGGGTAAGCATGGATCAGTTCTTTGCGGGTTCGATTCGGATAAAGGACCTGGTCCACCGAGTTACTGTGGAAGACTGCCATGTGGAAATGCCGCTGAATGAGGAGATGATTCGGGGGGGCTACTATGGGGGTAGCGGATTCAGTCTGAATGGTCATCAAGTGCTGATACAGCGCTGCACAACTTCGCCAACCCGCCATCCTTTTGTGGTGGGCTCGGCGGTAGCCGGACCGAATGCCTTTGTTTTTTGCGATGGCAGCGGTGCGTCAGAATTGCATCACCGTTATTCAACCGGAGTTCTCTATGACAGCTGCGGCCTACTCAGTGAAACCAGTGTGGCCTTAATTGACCGCTCATGGATGGGATCGGGGCACGGATGGTGCGCGGCAAACAGCATAATTTGGAACGGTGTCGGAAATCAGATTAATTGTGAATCCCCACCCGTGGATCGTAACTGGGCAATCGGTTGCCGGGCACGATATGCCACGCCGGGCTATCATTCGCCCGAAAGCTATGAGTCTTTCGGTACGTTTGTTGCTCCGCAAAGCCTCTATTTGACGCAGTTGAGAGACCGTCTGGGGCAAAAGGCCGTTGATCAGGTTTGGACGGCGGAAGCGATCGACCGGTATGACAAGAAAAACTGGTGCGATCTTGCACTTAAGAATACCGATTTCAGTCTTCCCGATGCGGATTACACCCTTTATCCAACCATGCCGGTGGACTATCGGGAGAGCGATCTTGCTGAGTTCCGTGTGCAGTTGGAAGGGGAGTTGTCGGTGGAAGAACGTGGCCATGTGTTGCTTGAAACGGCGAAAATTTTGCATTTGCGAAAGAATTATGTCGAGGCCCGAAAGGCCTATGAGCAGGTCCTCGCATTGGGAGATGATGTGCCGCGCCCTCAGAGGATTATGGCGTCTAATTTGATCCGCCATATCTTGATTGAGCAAGGTACCAAAATGTTGCATGGCATGGCTCCGAAAACTGATGTGTTGATTGATACGCAAAAATTGTTTGCGAAAATAAATACCCCGCCATCCGACCGTCCCCCGGTAGCTGATGAGGAGAAGCGAGTCCAGTGCCTGGAGCTGCTGGAACAAGCCGACACCTTGTATCGTGACCGGTCATACGATGAGGCTATAACGCTTTATGGAAAGGTAGCTGAGGATGCTGCGGCATATTCATACGACCGTTCCCGGGCGCTGCTTGGACGAGCAAATATGTACAAGGTTAATAAACGTTTCGATAAGGCCTGTCTTGATTTTAAAACGATTATTGAGATGGAATTTCCTCGGCCATACGACAAGCGCATTGCTCTGAAAGATCTTTTTGCCGATTACAATTGGATTGAAGGGAAGTTAAAGTTTGATTTGCTCGTTCCTGAACAAAAAACCATGTAAATGCCGTGTTTGAAATTCGCGAGACAAAGCACCTGACCTGAAGAGTTATAACTTCGGCAAGACCGAGGTGTCTTCGGGAAAGGTTCGCTTCGACAGCGATAGAGGTGAGGTGGGGTGGGGTGTTTGTTTTGGGGGGCGCAACGCGTATGAGTCGAACGGGAGGGGGCTCCGTCGACGGTATGGTTTCGTAAGTGGTAGCGATGCTACGGTGAAATCATATTTTATGGATGCGCTAGATGGGGGGGAGGGCATGGCACGCATCGTTCGATGCGGTCATGCCCTTTTTTTAAATGGAGTGGAGCGATACGGTGCTTTTTAGCAAAGGAGTCTCGATCCGTTTCGAGGCAGGGTTCTTTTCCGTGATCATGGGGGGGCGAACAAGTAACGACGGTTCTTGAACTTTGAGTCTTCATTTATTATACATGTGACCATTACGGAATTAATGGACCTGTCTAATTATGGAAGATACGAAAACTAATACGGTGCTAATCTGGAGCGATCGCTGGCGACTTGGAGCGCTGAGCAAAAATGAACTGATGAATATCGGGTTTGTATCGATTATTTTCGGTTTTCTTTTTGTGCTGTTCCATCTCTACGGAAATACCGTTGGCAATGTTGGGAGCTCTTCTGCTTTCACATGGATGATTTCCCGTTGGGGCGATAAAGTTTCATTCGGAGCGGACTATTCGCATGGTTTCCTAATCCCCTTCGTGAGTCTGGCCGTGATCTGGTATAGGCGGGCCGATTTCTTTGCCGCGCCCAAGCAGATCTGCAAATGGGGCCTCATGGTGATTGTCATGGCCCTTGCGATGCATTGGTTGGGTGCGAAAATGCAACAGACCCGTATTTCGCTGATGGCGCTGATTCTCTTGATTTGGGGCATTCCATTTTATTTGTTCGGCTGGAAAATTGCCAAACTGATGATCTTCCCTTGTGCCTATTTAATATTCTGTGTTCCGCTTAACTTTCTGGATGCGTTGTCCGGTCCGTTGCAGCGCATCGCAACCACAGTGGCGCATAGTATGCTCGACGGAATGGGGATTGAGTGCCAGCGGGTGGGAACCCAGCTTATCTCTCCCTATTTTCAGTTGAATGTAGAAGCTCCGTGTTCGGGGTTACGTTCCCTTTTGGCCATGACGGCCCTAACGGCAGTCTATGCATACTTCACACAGAGAACCTTTGTGAAAAAATGGGTGCTGTTCCTCTTTTCAATTCCAATTGCCGTTGCGGGTAATATTGGCCGAATTATATCCATTGCCATTGTGTCTATCACCGCAGGACAGCAATTCGGAACGGGCTTGCACCATGATTGGTCGGGCTATGTTCTTTTTACCGTTGCGATCAGTTTGATGATTGGGTTCGGAAGACTACTTAATGTTAATTATCGGGAGCTTTTCAGATCATGGAAAAAAGCCTATTTAAACCATTCATAACGATCGTCGTGTTGATGCTGTTCTCTATTGTTGCATTGGCTTTTACGGTGGATGTGGAATTCGATTTTGTGCCCGGTGTTAAAATGGAGCTTCCGGAGGAGGTTTCGGGGTGGGTCGGGAATCAGTTAAAATTCTGCCATAACCCAGAAGAGTGTGCGCGGGACTATAAAGATGCCTCGTTCTATGTGAGCGAGTTAGAGATTCCCGACATCTGTCCCAATTGCAGTAGCCACCTGTTCAATATGGCTCGGGCAGAAAAGGAACAGCTTCCTGCGGACACCAAGTTTGTGAAGTCGGCCTTCACGAATGAAGTCGGCCGTCGTCTATTCACATCCATTGTCTTGTCGGGAACTGCCCGCGATTCCATTCACCGTCCGCAACGCTGTCTGAAAGGGCAGGGCAACACGCTGGATGGGGAATACGATCTGGAAGTGCCGTTGGAAGGCCGCGAACCATTAACAGTTCGAATCATTAAAACCTCGCGGACCTATCGCACGGTGGATGGACCGGTTCCGTACTATTCATTCTATGCCTATTGGTTTGTGGGTCAGGACCGCGAGACCCCCTCGCACTATTCTCGCATGTTCTGGCTCGCATGGGATCGCGTGGTCCGGAGCAAAGCGAATCGCTGGGCCTATATTGCCGTACAGGGCGAACGAGAGGCGGAGGGAACGGATTATGAGGCCGATGTAATCGATTTCATCCAACAGGTTTATCCGCATGTTCTGACGGAATCCATGCTGAAAAAGGCCTACGGAAAGTAATCTTCCAAACCTTGGAAGTTGCGCCTGCCCGCAGTTTATTTATACTGCGGGCTTTGTTTTTTGAAATGAGGAAAAAAATGTCCGAAACACACGAAGGAATGGATGTCGGCTATGTTGCGAAACTCGCCTGCATAGATTTGACGGAAGAGGAAACGGTCCTTTTTCAGAGCCAGCTCGACCAGGTGCTGCACTATGTGGAGCAGCTCAACGAATTGGATGTCTCCGCAGTTGAACCCACCGCTCATGCGGTTCCCGTTTTTAATGTCCTGCGCAAGGACGAGCTGGGAACCAGTCTGAATCACGAAGAGGTCATGGCCAACGCCCCGTCCTCTGCCGACGGTCATATCCGCGTCCCCAAAATTATTGAGCAGTAGGAATCCCATGGCTGATTTACACAAACATACCCTTGCAGAACTTTCAGAAAAACTGAGCTCCGGAGCATGCACTTCGGTTGATATTGTTAATGATGTGCTTGCATCCATCGATTCCACCGACGGGAAAATAGGTGCGTATTTAACGCTCGACCGCGACGATGCCCTGGCTCAGGCCAATCTGGCCGACGAGCGGCGGGCGAACGGCGAAAATCTTCCCCTGCTTGGAATTCCGATTGCGATCAAAGATTTGCTTAATGTGAAAGGACAGCCCTGCACCTGTTCCTCTAAAATTCTCGAAGGCTATATTGCTCCATACGATGCCACGGTCATTTCCAAACTTCGGAAGGCCGGCGCGGTTTTGCTCGGCCGGGTGAATATGGATGAATTTGCCATGGGTTCCAGCACCGAGAATGCGGCACTGGGAAAAACATCCAATCCGTGGAACTTAGAGCATGTTCCCGGCGGATCGTCTGGCGGTTCGGCGGCTTGTGTTTCGGCCGATGAAGCCATTGCGGCACTCGGCTCCGATACCGGTGGCTCAATTCGTCAGCCCGCCGCGTTCTGTGGGTGTGTGGGGGTCAAACCCACCTACGGCCGCGTATCGCGCTATGGTTTAACGGCTTTTGCTTCCTCACTGGATCAAATTGGGCCGCTCACCAAAACCGTAAAAGACTCGGCCATTCTGCTCGAAACACTCTGCGGTCATGATCCCTTAGATTCATCCTCTCTTAAAATGGATGTTCCCGCCTTTGGAAAAAATCTGACGGCCGACACCTCGCTTGTCGGCATGAAACTGGGGTTACCCAAAGAATACTTTGTGGAAGGCATGGATCCAGAAGTGGAGAAAGTTGTTCGCGAAGCCATTGAGCATTGCAAAAGTCTCGGTGCAGAAATCGTTGAGGTCAGCCTGCCGAATGCAAAATATGCCATTGCCGTGTACTACATCATTGCAACCGCCGAAGCCTCCGCCAACCTCGCACGTTTCGATGGCATTCGCTACGGCATGCGTATCGATGGAAAAAATCCGGCAGATCTTTATGCCAAAACTCGCTCGGCTGGGTTTGGTCAGGAAGTGAAACGGCGCATCATTCTCGGCACCTATGTGCTCAGCAGCGGTTACTACGATGCCTACTATAAAAAGGCGCAAAAAGTCCGCACGCTCATTCGCAAAGACTTCACCGACGCATTTAAAACGTGCGATGCCATTCTGGCTCCGGTCACCCCGACCCCAGCCTACAAAAAGGGCGATAAAACGGATGATCCGCTGAAAATGTATCTCGACGACATTCTCACCACGCCGATCAATCTCGCCGGCAACTGTGCCCTGTCTGTGCCTTGTGGCTTTTCATCCAGCGGCATGCCGATCGGACTGCATATCATTGGCGATGACTTTCAGGAAGAAACCATTCTAAAAGTCGGCCATGCCTATGAGCAGTCCACCGAGTGGCATAAGCAACGCCCATCACTTTAACATCACGCATTACGGATCACGCACTATGAAATACGAAGCAACCATCGGTCTTGAAACGCACGTTATGCAGAAGACGAACACCAAGATGTTCTGCGGGTGCAAATATGAATACGGCGCAAAGCCAAACACGCACGTTTGTCCAACCTGTCTCGGCTATCCCGGTGCTTTGCCCGTGATGAACGAAAAGGCAATCGAGCTGATCTGCAAAGCCGGCATGCTGCTGGGGTGCGAAATCAATCCCAACAGTAAATGGGATCGCAAAAACTATTTCTATCCCGATATGGCCAAAAACTACCAAATCACACAGGCGGATGAGCCGCTCTGTCTGGGAGGCGAAGTCACCGTTGAGGTCGAGGGCGAAATGAAGACCTTCTCGTTGGAACGGATTCATCAGGAAGAAAATGCCGCAAAAAACACCCACGTGGCTGGAGCCAGTCTGGTGGACTATAACCGTGCCGGAACGGCACTCATGGAAATTGTCTCGGATCCATGCATGAGTTCCGCCGCCGATGCGTTGGCCTATATGACCTATGTGAAACAGATCATGCAGTATGGCGGAATTTCCAATTGCGATCAGGAAAAGGGACAGATGCGCTCCGATGTTAACGTATCCGTTAAACCGGTGGGCCAGAAAGAGCTCGGTTCGAAGGTCGAAATTAAAAACATGAACTCATTTGCCTTCATCCAGGATGCCATCGAATATGAGATCGAACGTCAGATCAATCTCTTGGAATCCGGCGGCAGCGTGGTGCAAGAAACCCGAGGCTATAATCCGGATCGTGGCGAAACCTTCACGCAACGAACCAAAGAAAACGCCCACGACTATCGCTATTTTCCCGAACCCGATTTGATGCCCGTTAAAGTTTCTTCGGAGCAGATGGAACAGTGGCGTTCCGAACTTCCAGAAATGCCAACTCCCCGTCGCAAACGCTATGTGGAAACACTCGGCTTGCCGGAATACGATGCCGGTGTGCTGACTGCCTCCATGGAGGTTTCAGACTGGTTTGAAGAAACCATGAAGCATACAAAAAATGCCAAAGCGGTCTCCAATTTTATCATGGGGGAAATGCTCCGCCTACTCTCCGAGCAGGGGCTCAAGATTGCGGATGCTAAAGTAACTCCGGAAAAGCTCGCACAGATTGTTGCGCTAATCGATGCCAAGACCATCAGCACCGGAGGCGGGAAGCAGATCTTCGAAGTCCTCTTCAATGAAGGCGGCGATCCGCAGAAAATTATGGAAGCCAAAGGGCTGGCGCAGGTTTCCGATGATTCCGCGCTTGAAGGCTGGGCCGATGAAGCCATGGCCAACAACCCGAAACCGGTCGAAGAATACAAAGCCGGCAATCCAGCATCCATCAATTTCCTGATGGGGCAGGTCATGAAATCCAGCCGCGGCAAAGCCAACCCCGGCGCCGTCATGCAAATGCTCAAGCAAAAGCTCGATGGCTAATTTCTAAACACGAAGGCACAACGAACTCGAAGCCTCTTTTTATTGTGCTCTTCGTATTTAATTCGGCAGTAAAGATTCCAATGGGCACCCGTCGCATTTCGGCTTGGTATTGCAGTGGTCTTTGCATACGTGTACGATCAGCGCGTGATATTCGTTAAAGAGCGGAGCGTCTTTCGGTAGGTGGTCGGAGAAGAGTTTGGCGAGATCATCATACGTCTCTTTTTCATCAATCCAGCCATGCCGAGTGCAGATGCGCTTGCTATAAGCATCCACCACAAAGACCGGTTTATTCGCGCATGGCTTTGTAGATCATCGCGAGCATTTGTGCGAGGCGGAACATCAGTCAGCCATGGTCTGGTGGCTGATGTCGACGCCGTAGCGGGTCTTGTTGATCTGCGACTGGCGGTAGAGCGGAAGGTGGTCGGCGTATTTGGCGAGCACGATGCTTATGAGCAACCCAGCGGAGGCGTAGGAGTTGTCGATAATCCATTTGGGTGCGGGGCGATCACGGGTGGGAGCGAACGGTCGGTGCGGCGCTTAAAGAACTTCGTCGGCACCACATCGAGCTCCTCGGGCGCTTCCTCACCGATGCGCTTGAAGGCCTCCGGATCAGCCAGTACCGCGGCGGGTTCAAGGATGATTTCTTCGACAGGAAGGTCTTCGGGGATGCGTTCGTTTAAGGGCTTGTACTTGTGCTCCCTCCGCGGAACGATAACCTCTTCCGTCTCAGCTTCCGGCATACCTAGCGCAACCGAGTCAACGCCGAGCTCCAAGGCCAGCTGATCAGGGGAGATCTTCTCCGAACTGGAACCGAAAAGTTTTCCGAGCGCCGCCTGAAGCTTTGTATACGTCTTTTCGAGCACCCCCTATCCAGACTCCGCGGATGAGATAAAATACCGACTTCAATTAACAAAAGGAGTCGTTAATATTTCACATGAATCAAAATCTAAAAGTCGTGCTGGCGGTTGAGCCAGCAGATCTTCGTAAAAGTTTCAATGGGTTGTATACGATTGCTCGTAATGAACTGGGAGAAATTCCGGAGGATGGGGCGATGTTTGTCTTTTCAAATCGCGCGCGAACTCGAATCAAGGTGCTCTGTTTTGATGGAACGGGTTGCTGGGTTTCTGTAAAGCGTCTCGAGCGGGGAACGTTTAGTTGGCCGAAGAGTGCTGCGGAAGATAAAATGACGCTTAAACCTGAGGCGTTATCGCTGCTTCTTGATGGTGTAGATCTGCGCGGGCCGCGCCTACGCCCTTGGTATCAACGTTGAAATAATGCATAAATATGCAAGATTTTGCTACTTTTCTTGAGGCGTCCTGTATAATACACGGCATGCATCTCTCGGGGGAAAAATTGATCAGCTACAGGAAGCGTGTGCGACTCAGTGCGCGAAATCTCCCAGCTTAAAACGGAGAACATGCTCCTTCGGGAGAAGGTTCAGTATCTGTTAAAAAAGC
>JBAHZU010000033.1:0-36987 GCA_037132875.1 Pontiella sp. | reverse complement strand
TCTGGAACAAAAAAAACGCCCCGTATACACGGGGCATTTCACACCTTCTTCTTTAAAAGAATTAATTTCTCTATTTATCGTTGTCTATAGCCACTTACTAACGAGACCGCTAAGATAAATAAATTATTTATCCACCAAAAGTTACATACAGCAAAAATTGAAGAGGCGGACAAATTCCGCCTCTTCTCATCGTTACATGGTCATACTAAACGACATATTTTTGACATCGGCCGCCGCACAGGCATCCATCACCCGTATTATTCGGCCGTGTTTCGCTGTATCGGCGGGAAGAATGTTCACAATCAGCTCACTACCTGATGAATCAGCCGCTTCTTTCAACGAAAGTAACTGACCAATGAGATCATCAAGATTTTCCTCTTCACTCCCGAATACCATTCCATTGATTAGAATGTCGCCTAACTCAGAAACTTCGATGAGTACTTCAATCGGCAGATCCAATGAGTCCGGCACATCTACCTTTGCGGGAAGCATGAAGGAGAGATCGGCTTCTTTTTGAACAATCGATGCCGTAACCATGAAGTAGATGAGCAGCAGGAATACGACGTCAATCAACGGAGTAATTTCCAGCTCCGCCTTTTTATTCATTATATCTTCAAGCAGTTTCATCTCTAGTCCTCAAAGGTTGCATAGATGAGAGCGGTTGCACCGACTTCACCACATGCGATCATGATCTCTTTGCATGTTTTATATTCAACACGCCGGTCAGCACGAATTAGAATACGCAGATCGGAATTAGCATTCAGTTCCTCATTGACCAACTCTTTGAGTTTTCCGATGGTTACTGGTGTGGTTCCAACATACACCTGATTATTCATATCAACAGACAACATCATCCGGTTTTTAATATCATCCGGAACTTTCGCATATGAAGATTCAGGAATCTGAACATCCACCTTTTCCAGTTCCGTCGCGACCGATGCCACCATAAAGAAGATGAGCAATAGGAATACCAAGTCGATCATGGGGCTCATGTCGATGGAAACGTCGTCTCTAGGGGGTCCTTTAATTTTCATTTCACACCTCGCGTTGGAGGGGGTGATGACACACAGGTATCAAAAGACCCCGACTTACTCACCTGCATTTTCGAATCCAAGCGGAAGTTCGCCGGTTTCAAGCGTATCAAGCAGTCCGCCAATATTACGCCCAAGCGTTGCGGTTGTTTTGATGAAGCTGTTACGAAAATAGTAGTACGAGAGCATCGACGGAATCGCGATTAACAGACCGGTTGCAGTTGTGACAAGGGCCTCACCAATGTTTCCGGCGAGTAGCTCCGGCTTACCCATACCTTGGGAACCAATGGTCTGGAAGGCCTTGATCATGCCGGATACGGTACCGAGCAGTCCGAGCATTGGAGCAGTTGCTCCGATAATGGACAGATAGTCGATCGGCTTCATATAGGACGTAACTTGTTCGGTGGAAGCTTCTTCAATGGCTTCTTTCACTTTCATAAAGTTCACTTCTCTCGATTCAGAGCACCGTTCAAGACCTGCTTGAAAAACGTAGGTGAAGAGGGTTTCATTTTCTTTGCATAGGGTATGCGCAGCCACAATTTTCTTCTCTTTCATCAACATGATAAATTCAGGAATCATATCCGGACGCAGCAACACTTTTTCACGAAGTCCGAGACCATTCTGTACGATGAAGTATACCATCCCCATGGACATCAGACCGAGCGGCCACATGGCCCACCCTCCCTGTTTAATCAGTTGCCAAAGCGTTGTTTGTTGCGTATTAGAAACTGCAACCACTTCCGTTGCTGCATCTTCCGTTACAGCTTCTTCCTGGGCAAAGGCAACCGGGCCCACAACCAGACTCAAGCAAAATGCCAGTTTGATAATTTTTTTCGTCATTTTATTACTCCTTCTCCTGTCAGTTAGACTTCTTCTGATTCCAAAGTTTCGTTTAGTTCTTGCTCAGCCCGAAGCTTCTCAATACGAATTTTGAGTTGCTGAGCTAAATCATCTTCATTTGTGTTTTTGTACAATAGAGAAATCTGCCGGATGACCTCTTCAGCAGAATCAAACATTCCGAGCTCCGTATAGATTTCAGCACAAAGTAATTCCGCCGGTTGCATCCAATCTGGATCCTGACTATTAAAAGCAATCACCTTGGCGACGAGTTCCATCGCCTCGGCATATTGCTTTTTCAGCATCAGTAGTTTCGCGGTGATATATAGTTTTTCCGGGGCAGCATCGTTGGAGAGTCCCTCGTTCCATCCATATTTAGTTAGCAATTTTTCAGCATCATCCGGACGCTCGGCATCAATCAAAGTAAGTGCCTGATAAATTCGGCCTTTTTCTTGCAATGCTGGATCCCGATCATCGGCAGCTAAAAGGGTTGCAAATTCCAAGGCCTCATCATAATTCTTCGTTTTATAATGAAGCTCCATCAGCAACGAATTATAGCGCGAAAGGTTTGATGGAATATCAGAATATGCTGTAAAAGGTTCCATTGCTCGATCCAGAGCAGAAATGATCCGCTCATATTCTCGATTTTGGTTCATTTCATTGAGCTCGTCTTGATCGATTTTCACATCAAATACCAGTTCCTTAATGGTGCTTGCACCTAAGCGAATTGGTTTAGGACTTCTTCCGGTGGAAAATTCAATCCAATCGCCATCACGACCCAGAATAGTTCCTTCCCACGACCGATCACCGGACATGATTAGCGTGGCTTTAATCGACTCAGCTTCTGACACACTGCCCAACATAACCATGCTGGAAAGTGCTAAACATAGAATTGATTTATTCATTATTGCCCCCGTATTTCTTGAGCTGAGCACGAACTTTTTCGGCCAGTGGGTTTGTATTCGTATATACATCTTCTAGCATGGCATTCCACGTTTCAATGGCATCAGCTTCACGCCCCATCTGAATCAGGATATCTGCCGCTGCCAGATAACCTTTGGCAGCCCAGTCGCCATCGTCATAACTTTTAAAGAGCAAATACACCCGCTGATAGAAGGAGTGCGCCGCCTCAAGATCGTCAACCGCCTGGCGGCAATTCCCCATGCCCAACATCGCCTCGGCAAAAAGTGGGCCACGCCAATCAGGAACTCCCAAAACCATGTTATAGGACGCTTCCGCTTCGCTGAGATCACCCAACTTAAATTCTGTATCGGCTTTAATGATCTGCGCCCAACCCATGAAGGCTTCCGCACCGAACATTCCCTGAGCGTCATCAATGCTCAAGAGCACCTCATTGTAATTCTCACTCGCGAGATGCATATAGGTTTTTGCACGGTACGCGTGCCAGAGCAGTTCAGAATCTTCGTAATGAGCGACAAAATAATCGTAGAGGCGACTCATCTCGTCCACATTCCCGATATCCACTGCGGCGTCGCACATCAGAGCGAGGGAGGCCGGAGAGGCCAGGTCAAGGTCGATTTCAGCTTCGAGCAACTCGGCTCCCAAAGCGGCAGAAAAATCTTCACCTTGTAGCAGCGCCTGCGCAACCTGAAGGCGCAAGTGTAGCACTGCATATTGAGGTTCAATATTTGCCAGCTTAAGTTTCAACTTAAGGGCCAGTCCTTCACGCTCTTCTTCTGAAAGGTGTAAATCAGCCACATTAACGAGCTCCAGCATGATTTTATCGACCCCTTGCTGAGCAGGATCATTACCAAAACGCTCAATGGAATTAAGATAGGCATTAACCGCATCCTGCACCTGCCCCAACTCAATCTGAGCCTGACCAATCCAGAAAACAGATTCAGCCACGTCCGCATTTTCTTCCCAGCGGTCCATATAGTAGTTCATCAAAGTAATAATTTCCTGCCACTTAAACTCCAGCTTATAAACTTTAGCGGCTTGGAATGCGGCATAGGAGGCCTGGACTGAAGTTGCTGCTTTATCGATCCCTTTGCGATAATCCGCCAGAGCGCGGTCTAACGTAAGGGGATCTTCATATGTGGCTTCTTTGGCCGCCTCAATATCTCCACGCATGCTGTAAGCTTCCGAGACCAACACGTCTTCTGGATAAGCTTCAATGAATGTTGTAAATGCCGCTTCAGCTTTCGGAATCTCTCCCATACCAAAATTACAAACCCCTTCACGAAACAGTGCAGCAGAAAGGTGCTCACCATATTCATTTTCGGCCTGATATTTCTCGAAATCAACCAAAGCAGTTTCATAATCCCCCCGCATCATATAGGTCATGCCGCGATAATAGATTGAGTTAGCAATATGCTGGCTGGCTTTGTAATTCTCGATAATCACCGAAAACTGCTTGCCCGCTTCCTGATATTTCCGGTCCTGAAAATATCCAAAGGCCAGCAAATAATGTAGATCGGACTGCAAAGCAAGCTCATCCACATTATCAGAGGGAGACATGCCTTCAATAAACGTCCGCATACCGATTACACCGCTAAAATTCCCTTTCATCAGATTATCCCGCTGCATGATAGAAAGCAACGTGCGCGCATATTGGCCGTCCGGGCGTTCTTCCAGATAGAGCAAAATACGGTCTTCGGCACTTTCTACTTGGCCGATGTCATAAAGAATTAGTACGGACTGTAGCATGGACGATTCACCGATTTCACTCGTGCGATCCTGTTGGTATAACGCATCAAACAGCACATACCCTTCCCAGTAGCGCTTAACTTCTGCGTAAATCTGTCCAATACGGAACGCAACTTCATCCTCATAGGGAGGCAGCTCTACAAGCACCTTCTGGGACTCTTCGATGTCCTTAATTTCATTATCCCGCTCTTCAAGCATCGCGGGGGTAATGCCGCGTTTCGAATCAACATTCAGTTCCCGTCTTAGTTTCACAACACGCTTATCCGCAAATTCCAGCAGTTCTTCACGAGGAAGAACCATGCGATAAAGCAACAAAGCATTCAAAAAATCAGCGTCATCAAATCGGGCCTTGCCCGCCTTCATCAACGTCAGATTGAGTGTAATATCATATTTTGAATCGGTCCGGTAAATACGGGAAACCCAACCAAACAGTTCTCGCCAGTTTTCCGCCTCGACAAGCGCACGCACAATCATGATCTGGCAAATACCTTCAACCCGGGGGTCTTTCGTATTTTTAGCGGCATAGCCTAACGGTTCAACCGCTTCCGCCCACTTTTCCAACCGGAAACGCGCCTGACCCAGCAACAGGTTTGCATTGTATATATCTTCTTCATTAAGGTTGGGAAATGCAAGCAACCGCATCGAAAGCTCCTCAATCTTATCCCACTCTTGTGTATCAAATAATCCCTGAGCGATCATACGAAGCGCCATACGCTCTTGCGTGCGGGGCTCTTTGTCCAAATATTCTTGAAGAATAGCGACACCGGAAGGCATATCGCCCACTTGGAGATAGGAACGACCCAATTGAAAACGACAGGTCTGAGCCGTATCCCTGCCCTGGGGATCACCCAATGCCCCTGTACGATTGATAATCTCAATCAAAGCAGGAATTGCTCCGCGATAATCACCTTGTTGTAGCCTGCGGTCTGCGCTAGAAACTAGGTCGGTAATCCCCATAGACGAAACGTCTTGGGCGACAGCAATGCCGGAAGATAGCGCAATGGCAACCAATGTTGCCTTCAACGCATGTCCGTAAGAACGGCAGAAAAACTTCATATACTTACCCCTCGTCACATAGTAACAAAAAAAACAAAGACGGCCTTCCGGCCATCAGAACCCAGCCAGAGAGCACACTCAATCCAACTGAAAAATACAAAATAGCAATTCACACCAACCTATTATTTACGGGACACAATTCAAGCATTTAACCTTAAAAAGTGAAGAAACCACGGGGCATTCCGTCTATTTTATATAAAAAATTAAACCAGCATACTTTATTCTTTTTCAAGAATAGTTAATTGCCTTCTAGAAACTTTTTATCGCATTTATCATATCTCACTGCAGAGCAACACCATCGGAATCAGCCCTATTAATGGTTCAACTTAACAGACCATACGGTTCTCTAAGAAAACGGATAAAAACATCCCTCTTCCCCATCCGCATCCAATAAAACATTTCTCCCCCTATCGGCTTGCTGCAGCAGCCTCAACAGCAGCACGTGGGCTATCCTCTTCGGGCTTCAGGACGCGTTCTCCGATCAATTTGATAGCGACAACCCCCAGTGGAGCAGTAAAAATAATACTCAGAACTGCGACCGCCAGAATAATATTCCCCGGAGCCGAATCCATTCCCGCCGACTGCATCGCCATCAAAGGAACCGCTCCCATCGCCGCTTGGACCGTTGCCTTTGGCCAATATGAGACCACTACAAACAGGCGCTCATGCATATTTAAAGGACTTTTAATCAGAGAGATGAGTACCCCCACACTTCTAGCAAACAAACCACATGTAATCACTCCAAGACCCGCCAAACCCGTATGCCAGGCAAGCGAGATATCCACCTGAGCTCCAACCAAGGTAAAGAGCATGATCGATGCAAAAACCCAGAGCTTCCCTAGTTTGGAAGAAATTTCGTGTGCCATGCGCTCGCGCTTTTCAAGAATAATAAATCCGGTTGCCATCACCGACAGCAAAGCCGCAAATGGAATACCAATACTTTGCAACAGATGCTCCACACGAACGAGGAGAATAGAAACTCCGATCAGAATCAACGTCCGCTTCGTGGCACGCGGGTTAAACTTCTCAAACAGTTTCAGCAGAATAAAGCCAACAGCCAGCCCAACCACAATTCCGGAGACAACCGACACAGGAATACCCGCAAACTTCAGCAGTATATTTTCTGTTGACCCCATATAAAAGCCAAGGAAGACGGTAAATATTACAATCGCTACCACATCATCCAGCGACGCAGCGGCAAGAATCATGGTAGGAATCCCCTTCTTGGCCCCCATCTTCCGCTTAATGAAGTTAATCATCATCGGAACAACAACTGCTGGCGAAACCGCAGCAACAATGAAACCAAGCATGGCCGATTCCAAATGAGTCAACGGAAGAAACAGCGGCCCAATCAGCGCAATGGTGCCTCCCTCAAGAACTCCAGGAACAAATGACATCAGTAGCGCCTGAACTCCCACCCGATTTAACACATCCCGGCTAAGTTCAAAGCCAGCCCTTAACAGAATAATGATCAGCGCAATCATCTGCAGATCAGAAGACGCCGCCAAAAAACCAGGTTCCAGCAGATCCAAAACAAATGGACCAAAAGCAATGCCAAGGAGCAACATGCCGAGCAACCCCGGCATCCGGAGCTTTTGAAACGCCCAATCTACCAGCAAACCCAGCAGAATCATCTCGGCAATACTAACGGCCATCATTTCCCCATCAGATAATTCTGAACATAATCAGCAACCCCATCTTCGAGGGCCATGAAATCCGCATCATATCCGACCGAGCGCAATTTGGTCAGATCCGCCTGAGTGTGATACTGATATTTCCCCTGCAAATGCTCCGGCATATCGATAAAGGTAATATTCGGCTCACGCCCCATCGACTTAAAGACCGAAGAAACCAGATCCACCCAGGTGCGAGGCGTACCCGTTCCACAGTTAAAGATGCCTCCCAGCTCACGATTATCGCCGAACCAGAGCGTTTCTTTTACCGCATCTTTCACATAAACAAAGTCCCGAACCTGCTCACCGTCCTTATAATCCGGGCGATGCGATTTAAAGAGTTTCACTTCCCCCGTTTCCAGTATCTGGTGATAGGATTTATGTACCACAGAGCGCATATCGTCTTTATGCCCTTCACCCGGGCCATAAACATTAAAATATTTCATTCCCGCAATCTTGTCCGCCACGCCCTCTTTCAGCGCCCACAGATCAAACATGTGTTTCGAATAGCCGTACATATTAAGGGGCGAAAATTTTGGAGTTTCTTTATCCGCATCCGAATAACCCAAATTCCCGTCCCCATACGTAGCGGCACTCGATGCGTAAACAAAGCGTGTATCGTGCGCCAAACACTCTTCACAAAGCGCGCGGGTATAACCATAGTTGTTGTCGACCAGATAATCGGCATCCTTTTCCGTGGTCGCGCTACAGGCCCCTAAATGGTAGACCGTTTCAACCTCGGAAAGGACCCCATCAGCCAGCACCGTAAACAGATCGTCCTTATCCAGATAATCCTCATACCGCAAGCCAACGAGATTTTTCCATTTCTCGCCCATACCCAGCGAATCGACGATCAGAATATCGTCTTCCCCCCGCGCATTCAGCTCTTTAACAATATTACTGCCAATAAATCCGGCCCCACCCGTAACGATATATTTAATAGCCATCCTACTTCTCCGAGGTTCCATAAACTTCTAAAATACGCTGAATCACATTGGTGGTGGAACGGCCCTCAACCATTTTGGCCAAGACCACCTTACCTCCTGCGGCCTCGACCTCTTCGCGACCAGAAACATAATGAGCCCAGTCCTCGCCCTTCACGAGCACATCCGGCAGCAACTCCCCAATCAGCTCGCGGGGCTCGTCTTCATCGAACAGCACCACATAATCAACACACTCTAACGCGGCGATTACTCGGGCCCGATCTTCTTCACAAACAATAGGGCGATCATCGCCCTTATTGCGTTTCACCGAAGCATCGGAGTTCATGCCGAGCACCAGCACATCGCCCTGCTTCCGGGCAAACTGCAAATAGGTCACATGACCCGGATGTAGAATATCAAAACATCCATTGGTGAATGAAACCACCGTGCCCTGCTCTTTTAACCGCGCCCGTTCAGCCACGATTTGCTCGCGGGTTAGCATTTTATCTTCTAAATCTCTCATCATCCCTCTCTATCGTTAGAAACCACCGCTTCCAAGGTCTGGAAAACATGCCGTTTTCTTCCAAACATTGGAAGCCGTAAAAAACAAAAGGCGTCCCGTCGAACGGAACGCCTTATTCATTTCCAATGATTGGAAATGTTAGTTTTTCTTAAAGCAGAGCGTGGCATTATGTCCGCCAAAACCGAGCGAGTTGCTCAATGCCACGTCAATATTCATTTCCCGTGCAACATTCGGGACATAGTCCAGATCACAATCAGGATCGGGCGTGGTGTAGTTGATGGTTGGAGGGGCAATGCTGTCGCGAATGGCCAATGCACAGATCGCCGCTTCCACGCCCCCGGCCGCACCGAGCATATGGCCCGTCATCGACTTCGTGGAGCTAACGGCTGTTTTATAGGCCTTTTCTTCGCCGAGTGCCTTCTTAATAGCAAGCGTTTCACCTTTATCGTTAAAATAGGTAGAGGTTCCATGCGCATTAATATAGTCAATATCATCCGCGGTAAGCCCCGCATCTTTGATGGCAAGCGTCATACCCCGTGCCGCCTGATCAGCGGCCTCAGAAGGAGCGGTAATATGGTAGGCATCGCTCGTACGCCCATACCCGGCAGCCTCACAATAAATGGTGGCGCCGCGAGCCAACGCATGTTCTTCGGATTCCAGCACCAGAATACCGGCCCCCTCGGACATCACAAATCCATCGCGATCTTTATCAAACGGACGGGATGCACCTTCAGGATCATCGTTGTTCCGGCTGGTAGCACGAAGCGCAGAAAACCCGGCAATAGCCAACATCGCAACGGATGCTTCAGCACCACCGGCAATCATAACATCGGCATCGCCATACTGAATAATACGCATGGACTCGCCGATGGAGTGTGTACCAGATGCGCAAGCACTGGTGACACAGAAATTAGGGCCTTTAAAGCCATATTTAATTGAAATATATCCCGACAGGATATTCGTGATCATCTGCGGGATCAGCTGAGGAGACACCCGCCGAGGGCCTTTTTCATAGGCCTTCAGGCATTCAGTCTGCATCACCTGCATGCCGCCAATTCCGGAGCTGGCAATCACACCGACACGCTCCAGATCAAGTTCTTCGAGATTCAAGCCGGAATCTTTAATGGCCATCGCCGCTGCAGCAACCCCGAAGATGGAAAATGGATCCATTTTACGGGCATCTTTTTTCCCCACAAAGTGTTCAATATCCAGATCGCGGATTTCGCCGCCAATGGTCACATGATACTGGTCAATACCTTCCACCTGCTGAACCGGCCCAATACCGGACTTGCCGCTTTTGATACCTTCCCAGAATGCGTTCAGTTCACTCGCAATCGGCGAAACCACCCCCAAACCGGTTACTACTACTTTACGCCCTTTCATACCCTGCACCTCGATATTATTTTAAAACATAAATGGCCGAAACGCACCCGAATCGAGTCGTTCCGACCATTGGAAAATCACGAAGCTGGTTTATTTAAAACCTTTTTCAGTCAAGTAGCTAATTACGCCGCCAACCGAAGTCAACTTTTCAGCATCTTCGTCTGGAATTTCCGCACCAAATTCTTCTTCAAAAGCCATTACGAGTTCAACGGTATCCAGTGAATCAGCACCGAGGTCTTCAATAAAGGAAGCTTCAGTAGTAACCTGTTCCGCGTTAACGCCAAGCTGCTCAACAATGATGTCTTTTACTTTATCTGCAACTGCCATTTCAATCTCCTTATTCCTAGTTTACACAATAAACGTTACATTACCATGCCGCCGCATGTCGAGAGGACTTGTCCCGTAACATATGCGGAGGCATCACTAGCCAAAAACAGTACAACATTTGCAATATCTTCCGGCTCACCGAAGCGGCTCAGCGGAATCAGCTCTTTCATTTTTGTCTGAACTTCTTCATCCAGAGCTTCGGTCATTGCCGTGCGGATGAAGCCTGGGGCGACTGCGTTGCAGCGGACGTTTCGGGAAGCCAGTTCCTTCGCAACCGTTTTGCTGAAAGAAATTACGCCGCCCTTTGAGGCCGCATAGTTTGCCTGACCGGCATTACCCATCAGACCAATAACAGAAGCAATGTTCACGATCGTACCGGAACGTTGCTTCATCATGCCGCGCATTACGGCTTTGGTGCAGAGGAATACCCCCTTCAGGTTGACATTAAGAACCGCATCCCAGTCGTCCTCACTCATACGCATGATCAGGCCGTCTTTAGTGATGCCGGCATTATTAATCAGCACATCAATCTTACCAAAATCTTTAGCGATCGCCTTCATGCCCACGATCACGCTTTCACCATCCGCCACGTTTACTCCATAGCACGCCGCTTTACGGCCAACGGCTTTCACTTTGCCTGCCGTTTCTTCGAGCCAGTCAGCATTCAGGTCGCACAGCGCAATATCAGCACCCGCTTCAGCAAGTTTCACCGCAATGGCCTGTCCCAAGCCTCGCGCTGCACCAGTTACCACAGCCACTTTATCGTTCAATTCAAACATGTAATTCCCCTATTCTTTTTCCAGATCAGAAAGTTGGCCGATGTTACGGACTGTGATCGTCTTGTCAATACGCTTTATAAGCCCCGCCAGCACTTTGCCCGGGCCACATTCGATGATCTCCTCAACCCCGTCTGCAGCAAGCTTCTGAACCGAAGCCACCCACTGGACGGAAGAGGTGATCTGATTCACCATATTAGTTTGAATATCAGCATCAACATGCTCACAGGCCGTTACATTCGAAAACACCGGCGTCTCAAGAGGGCCCAACTCCACGCCAGCAAGGAAATCATTCATTTGATCAGCAGCAGCTTGCATCAGTGACGAATGGAATGCTCCGGCCACAGGAAGACGAATGACGCGCTTGGCCCCTGCTTCCTTGCAAAGAATCTCTGCTTTTTCAATCGATTCAATGGTGCCGGAAAGAACAGTTTGCGCCAGCGAGTTAAAGTTGGCTACCTGGCAACCAGCTTTTTCTGCAATTTTCACCAGCGCATCACCATCCAAATTTATGATGGCCAGCATGGCGCCCGGATTTTCTTCACAGGCCGCCTGCATAAATTCCCCGCGGGCCTTTAAAATCCGAATGGTGTCTTCAAAACTGACCACACCAGCCACATAAAGTGCGGTCCATTCACCCAGACTGTGTCCAGCAAGCACATCAAATTCGAGATCCGGTTGTTTGAGTTCCAACGCTTGGAAAGCAGCCGCACTGGCCACAAAAATTCCAAGTTGTGCATGGTTCGATTTATTTAGCTCTTCCTGCGGACCTTCAAAACAAATGGTCGTCAGATCGTAACCGAGCATTTCATTAGCTTGGTCGAACAGAGCTTTGCACTCCGGAATAGCGTCCGCGAGATCCTTGCCCATTCCAATCACCTGAGATCCCTGTCCGGGAAATATGATTGCTCGTTTCATTATTTACTCCACTCCAAAACATTTGCACCCCAGGTAAAGCCGCCGCCAAATACGGTCAGCACTACCAGATCGCCTTTAACGACTGCGCCCCCCTTCACTGCTTCATCCAGCGCAATGGCCAAGGCCGCCGAGGAGGTATTGGCATATTTTTCAACATTAATATACATGCGATCTGCCACCTTTAAGCGTTTTGCAATGGCATTGATGATGCGGATATTCGCCTGATGAGGAATAAAACAACTCACATCATCCGCAGAGATCTCATTCTTTTCCAAGACCTGAACAACGGCCTCGGTCATTCGGGTCACGGCATGTTTAAAAACCTCACGTCCTTCCATTTTAAGGAAATGTTGCTTCTGATCAATCATCTCGTGAGAGATTGGATTTCGGCTGCCGCCACCCGGCGTTGAGAGCAAATGCGCCAGAGACCCATCGGATCCCATAACCGACTGCATCACCCCGCGACCCTCACCACCAGCCTGCAAAATGGCCGCTCCGGCTCCATCGCCAAAAAGAATACAGGTGCTACGATCGTCCCAATCTAGGAATGTGCTCATCTTTTCGGTTCCGATCACCAGAACCGTCTTCACCGCACCGCAAATAATCTGCGCCCGTGCGGCATCCATGGCATAAAGAAATCCGGAGCAGGCTGCTCCCAGATCATAGCAAAAAGCATTTTTTGCGCCAATTTTATCCTGCACAAAGCAGGCGGTACTGGGGAAAAACATATCAGGAGAAAGGGTGGCAACAATCACGAGATCCAACTCTTCAGCTGAAATCCCCGCATCTTCAAGTGCCTTTTTGGCCGCTTCAGCTCCCAGATCTGATGCGGCCTGATCTTTGGCCGCAATATGCCTTTCCCGCATACCAGTACGCGAAAAAATCCATTCGTCAGATGTGTCGACTATGCATTCAAGATCCTTATTCGTCAGCACCTTTTCGGGCACATAAGATCCTGTTCCAATAATTGAAACTGTTCGTTTCGGTTCCATACAGACGTTCCGTAAAAAGGCTATGCTTCAGTATTTATACGCTGAAGTTCCGCTTCAATCAAATGGTTTACGTCGTGATCAATCGATTCGGATGCCACACGAATTCCATTAAAGGTGGCAAATGCGCTCGAAGAACCGTGGCCAATAATCACCACTCCATTTGCACCCAACAGCGGCGCACCGCCATAGCTAGAAGGATCGGCACGCATCTTCATTTCTTTGAAAACACCACGCGATAAAAAATAACCCAGAATACGAACGATGTTCCGCTTGAACATGATTTTCAGCCATCCCGAAATCATACTGGCAACGGCTTCGCTGGTTTTCAGCACTACGTTCCCAACAAAACCATCACAAACCGCAACATTTACTTTGCCGCCATATAAATCGCGACTTTCAACATTACCGATAAAATTAACAGGCGTTTTTTCCAAAAATCCATAGGTCTTCTTGGTGGCCTCATTTCCCTTCGCTGCCTCTTCTCCAATACTAAGAAGGCCAACGGTAGGATTTTTAACACCCAAAATTTCGCGGGAATAAATACTACCCATCACAGCATACTGTTGAATCATCTCCGGCGTACTGTCAGGGTTTGCTCCAGCATCAAGCAGAATGAAAGGTTGATCAGGCGTCGGCAGAAGCGCAGCAATTGCCGGACGATCTACCCCCTTCAGGGTACGCAACTTCAGCGTGGCCGCCGCAACGGCCGCACCTGTGTTGCCAGCAGAAAAGACGGCATCGGCCAGTCCATCCTTCACCATCATCACAGAACGGGAAATGGAAGAATCCTTTTTACGGCGAATAGCCGATGCAGGAGATTCGCCCATTCCAACCACTTGCGTGCAATGAACAATTTCAATGCACGAAGGAATCGGTCCCTTGTGTTTTGCAAGTTCGACTTTAATGGCCGTTTCATCGCCAACCAGAAAAAGCTTTTCCAGACCCTGAATTTTTTCAGCAGCCATGAGCGTTCCGGCAACGATTTCCTGGGGTGCGAAATCGCCCCCCATCGCATCTATTGAGATCCGCATGGTGCTCTAGTCTTCAGCAACAACCGTAAGCACTTGACGTCCATTATAGTATCCACAACTCATGCACGCATGATGCGGCTGAGCCGGCGCTCCACACTGGGAGCAGGAAGAAGAAGCACGAGCAATCGGCTTCTTCGTATTCTGTGCCTTACGGCTTGCGGTTTTACTCTTAGAAGTTTTTCTTTTTGGAACTGCCATGGCAATCCTCCTTATCTATAAATTCAAACTTTCCAGTGCCGACCAGGCATCTGGACCATCCTCAGCCCCGCAGGTGCAAGAGCCCTTATTTAAATCAATACCGCATTGGGGACAAGCCCCCTTACAGCTGTCACTACAAACCGTAAACCCCGGTATATGCAGCAAAATTTCTTCCCGAAAATCATCCGTCAAATCCACCGAGTCGGTGCCTTTCAGGGCGGGATAAGCGCGTAGAAAATCGGATACGCTTACGGTTGTCGAGAAAAATTCAGAACATCTTGCACACTGCAGGTCTAGATCAACATCTAACACGCCCCGAACAACCAGCTCATCCGAAACTCGTTGAGCATACAGTTCGTAGTGTATGTCCTTGGGGTTCCGAATAAACTGCTCCTGCTCTGCCTCTATAATAGAGCCCGCTTCATCCCCCGTATACCTCGATCCCTCTTCAGGAATCCGTTCCACCATTATCTTCATCCAATCGCTCTCCGGAAAATTATTCAAAGAAGGATTGTGGGTCGAAATGGATCCAAGTTTCAAGTTTCAAATTTCATGCATTGCTCTCTAAATCATTTCTATCTCCAAATCATTTTGCCAATCCCCCCTCCGAAAGGTACGTTCCCCGCATGCAATTTTCTGACCTTATTAAAAATGATAAAATCCTGAGCGCAATTTCCGACTGCGGCTACGTAACCCCAACCCCAATCCAGATCGAAGCCATCCCCGCCATCCAGGACGGACGCGACATCATCGGTTGCGCCCGCACCGGCACCGGAAAGACCGCCGCCTTTGCCCTCCCCCTGATCCAAAGGTTGGAAGACACATGGACCGCCGCGCGCGAAATTCGAGTGCGCTCCCTAATCCTATCCCCAACCCGCGAGCTGGCGATCCAACTCCTAGAAAATATTAATAAATTTGCGGCCCACACCGAACTCACCACCCTACTCGTGCACGGCGGCACCGAATATGAAAATCAGATTCTCACCCTTAGAAAGGGCGTTGATATCCTCATCGCCACCCCCGGCCGCATGCTCGACCTCATCGAACGCAAAACACTCCGACTGGATCAAGTAGAAGTCTTTGTGGTGGATGAAGCCGATCGTATGCTCGATATGGGCTTTGCCCCAGATATCCGCAAAATCGCGCCCATGCTCCCCCAAACCCGGCAAGCCCTATTCTTCTCTGCCACCATGCCAAAAGAAGCCCTTTCCCTAGCCACCGGCATTCTACATAAACCAACCCTCATCTCATCCGACCCAGTTTCTGCAGTAGCAGAAAATATCACCAAACAACTCTACTACGTTGAAAAGAACAACAAGAACGTCCTACTCAGCTGGATCCTCAACAAACTTGAATACGAACGAATCCTCATCTTCTGCCGCACCCGGCGCGGAGCCGACCGCCTCACCATCAGCATGAAGAAACAGGATCTCCCGGTCGATGTGCTACACGGCGAAAAAGAGCAGAGCCATCGGCAAGACATTCTCAAAGCATTCAAATCAGGTGAGACCCCCATCCTAATTGCCACCGACCTCGCGGCCCGCGGCATCGACATCGAAAACATCTCGCACATCATCAACTTCGACCTGCCAAACGAAACGGAAACCTTCGTACACCGTATCGGCCGCACCGCCCGCGCAGGAGCCTCCGGCATCGCTCTCAACCTCTGCGATCCCACCGAAAAAGGCTATCTTCGCGACATACAAGCCCACCTGAATGAAGACCTTGAAGTCATCGAAGACCACCCCTTTCACAGCGAACAAGTGCAACACTATTCAGGAAATGTGCAATCCAAGCACACACCGGACAAACAAAAACACGTCAGCAGAATTCGCGAACAAACCACCTGGCGACTCACCCCTGGTCAGCAGAATAAGCTGCACAGCAAAATGGATGGCCCCAAGAAAAATGCACGCCGCAACCCCAAGAAGAAACAGGGTTAACCCTAAAAATGAGCACCCCAACACGTTCCAATCCGCGGAAAACTCCAGATAATATCCATCCATAAAGACATAAATCTACGCCCAAAACCTACGACAGCACCTCCGAGCTATTGCACGGGCGAGTCACAGCACACAGCAGTAGAAATAAAAAATAGCGATTTAAGCAAGAAACAAAACGCTTCCATCAGAACTCCATTTTAACCCCTTAGTATTTCTATTTTCTGCACGGCTCCACCACCGGCGCCTACTCCGTCGGGCCCGTTCGGTTTAAGCCCATGGAGGGGGCTGTACCATAACAACTCATCAAATCTCGTATCTGGCCATTTCCACCGAATCGCTCAGGACAATCCCCAGCTTCTACCGCCCTCCCCCCCTCTATCCACTCCAAAAACAGGGAGAAACCCCCATAAATGTACAGATCATAAATACAGCCTGAAATTTATACTCGACACTGTACGATCGTTCATCTATATCTATTTCCATGGTTAAGACGAAATTACGTCTTACTCATCAGATATAAAAACCATGCCACGAAAAATAAATCTAACTGAAAAAATTGAACAACTCCGATCCTTTTACGAAGCCGAAGGCCGAGCGCCAAGCTATGCTGAAATGGCAAACCTCTTCGGATACAAATCCAAAAATGCGGTCTACGGTCCAATCAATAAACTGCTGGACCTCGGCTTTCTCGATAAGTCAGGAAACGGAAGCCTGCTGCTAACCACCAAAATCACCGGCTCCACAAAATTGCTCGGCTCCATACAAGCGGGATTTCCCTCCCCAGCCGAAGAGGAGCTCATCGATTCCATCAATTTAGATCAATACCTAGTCCCTCGCCCAGCAGCCTCTTATCTCCTGACCGTCAGCGGAGAGTCCATGATCGAAGCCGGCATCCAACCGGGTGATCTCGTGCTCGTTGAAAAAGAAGGAGTCCCAAAACAGAATGACATTGTTGTGGCTCAGATCGATGGTGAATGGACTCTGAAATATTTCGGAAAAGATGAAGCCGGCATCTATCTTGATCCCGCCAACCCCAACTTCAGCCGCATGCGACCCGAACTCTCCCTCTCCATCGGAGGCATCGTCAAAGCCGTTGTCCGGAAATACAAGACCTGATTCAGAAGGAGATATATTATGAAAGCAATTAAACCCCACAAAACCACTTACAACGCACTTCACCTCTGTCTCGAAGCCCACTTCGGCGGCAAACGCACCACATCAACTGCTGCACCAAATAAATATCAAGAACCCGATCAAGGCTTTTGCACGATCCTATTTCAATCCCATTGCCCCCTACAACTCGACTACATGCGTCGCCGAAAAAGACATTCCCTAATCCGAACCATCTTTGGCCTCATCAACCCCAAACGAAACATAGCCAAATAAGATCAAGATCAATTCGGCTACCCCATTGACAGAGGTTAAGCGGGGCTCGCCACTCGACCTCCATTAATCTGGTGTACCGGCAACCTCGACTATTTCATCGTCAGGAGTGTCTTGAGAACTTCCAGAAGATAGCCCATGGAATTAGATCAGATGCGTTGACGATTTCGACAGGACAGGAGATGACTGCGTTGATTTCACGAAGCTGGGCGATCAAATGCCGAACCCGAGTATCCGGACTTTTCCCGAACGAGGCCTCGCTGTGAAAGCTCGTCAGTGCGATTTTAATGGAAATAAGTGAGGACTGGGAATCAGCCGATAAGGTCTATTTGAAATTGAAGACTGACTGATGCAACATTTGAAATCACAGAAAGAGTGTTGCACTATCTTTGCAGGAATCTCCCCGAGTTCATTGCGGGCAATCACGTATAGGCCATTGAAGCTCTTGCGTAAATCCACAGGTTCGGTGGCCAATACCACCTCCAGGTTTTGATTCATGTGAAACATCGCCGACTCCTTGGTTAATGAAGGCGCCAACAATACCCCATCCATGGAATCCGGATAGTGGGTCGAATCTCGGTCGCTTACGCATTAACGACCTGACAAAAGAATAAGTAGGGTACGAGCGCCAAGTCGAACAGAAGGGTTATGGCCCTCGAAGTAGGCAGCTGCGCGGGCGGACTCCAGCTTCGTAGTTTCAGGAACCTAGCAGCTGTATTTTCAAACTACATCTAATAGGAATATCACGATTCTGACGTTCGAATATGCTGAATTTGAAGTTGTAAAGTGGTATTCCCCATCCATTGATTCTCTTTGAGCATGAAGGCTACATCCAACTTTCCGGCGGGCAATTCATCCATCGGATAATTGAAGGCAATGGCTTCGAATTTCTGTCCCTTAGCAATGAGTGAGAGCTTTAAATGGGATTCTCCAACGACTTTTGGAGAACCGGAAACCGTAACCTGCTCCAGGCCCCAAACCGGCTCCGGATTATTCTGTCCAAAAGGACGCAGCTGTTTTAGTTGCTCCATAAAATCCCAATTCACCTGATCCGGTTCAATGATCGCATCGATATATTGCACCGGCGCGAGATCGCGCTCCGATAATTCGGATGAAACCGCAGCATTAAATGCCGCTTTAAAGCGATCTAACTCCCCCGGCTTCACCTCTAATCCCGCGGCCATTTGGTGTCCTCCAAATTTAGAAAGACAGCTCTCACAGGCTTGCAGCCCTTCGAGCATATTATATTCATCGATACTTCGACAGGAGCCTCGTGCGCGGCCATCCTCTTCAATCCCCATGATGATGGTCGGGCGGTTATAGTGTCGCGACACGCGAGAGGCTACAATTCCAACGACACCTGGATGCCAGCCTTTTTGAGCAACCACGAGACCAAAATGTTGGTCTGGATTGAAGTACGCATCAATCTCCGCAAAAGCTTCGTCGGCCATTTCCCGCTCAATCTGGCGCCGTTCTGCATTGGTCTCATCCAGCAGGTGCGCAATCTTCTGCGCTTCCGATGGGCTCTCGGTGGTCAACAGTTGCAAGGCCTGCATGGGTTGGCCAATACGTCCGGCTGCATTAATTCGCGGTCCAAGTTGAAAACCCAGATGAAAAGTCTCGGGCTCTCCTTTCATTCCGGCAACGGTTTTAAGGGCCGCTAAACCCGCCCATTTTGTGGTGGCCAGTTGAACCAGACCATGACGCACGAGAATTCGATTTTCATCCACTAAAGGAACCATATCGGCAACGGTGCCCAGCGCAACGATATCGAGATAATCTCGCAGGTTCACTTGGGCAGCACGTGGCTTTTTAAAGTCGCGTCCTTTTTTAACCATGGCATGTGCCAATTTGAAAGCAACACCCACTCCGGAAAGAATTGCAAGTTTTGGTATTGTTCCTAGCTTTGGATTAATGAGAGCAAAAGCGGGAGCCGTCTGCGCTTCAGGTTCGTGATGATCTGTAACAATCACATCAATACCTCGCTCTTGAGCAATACCCACGCTCTCCACCGAGTTCACTCCGCAATCTACGGAAACAACCACCGTTGATCCGTGCTCTTTCAGACAACGCTCGAGTGCATCCAAAGAGAGCCCGTAGCCTTCGTCTAATCGGTCGGGAATAAACGGTTTGGCTGTGGCGCCCAAGGCCCTAAGAATGCGGGTTAGTAACGAGGCCGAAGTGACTCCATCCACATCGTAGTCTCCGAACACCGTAATGGTTTCTTCCGCATCAATGGCCTTCCAAAGTCTGGAAACGGCTTTTTCCATATCGGGGAGTAGAAACGGATCGGTCAGGTTGGCCAGCCGTGGATTTCTAAATGCTTCCGCTGCATCCAAGGTCTGGACGCCTCGAAGCACGAGCAGATGCGCAATGGGCTCCGAAAGACCGCTCTCCATCATTAAATTTTTGACTTGGGCCTCATCGGCCGATTTTATTTTCCAACGTCTAGAAGGCATAGGCTATATTTCATCCATAGAAGTTTTACGACCAACACTTACGAAACGGCTCACCAGCGCTTTGATGAGAATCTTTAGATCTTCAAACAAAGAGCGGATATGGGCATACCAAAGAGAGTCGGTTAAGGGATCAGAATCTTTATTGTAATCCTGGTAGCAGAAAACCCCTGGGTAGTAATGCGGGAGTTGATTGATCATTGCATCGTCTTCCGGATGCCTCATGGGAAGTTGCCCACAGAGGAACATGCGGCCGCAGAGCACACGTAAGATACGGGGGAAACGATCCAGAGAAAACGCGAGGAACACTCTATAAAATATGGATTTCTGTTGTTTCATTTTTCTAAACACGGGCAACTGAATATAACCCGTGTGCGGATCGTGGAATAGTTCCTTCGTGAACCGTGCGATGCCAGTTATATGGAGGATCGTGAGCAGGACGATATATGGAATCATCTGAAGTACTGCAAGGACCAGAGCAATACACCACAAAATTAAATATCGGGCGAGATCTTCTGTTCGCATATCGGGCCGGTTGCGTGCCACAAGCCATGCATCATCAATTTGAATCGCGGTGCCATCTGACGGATCAATAATCCGATTTCCAGAAACAATTTTTTTGCGAATTTCAAGATTCCGGCCGATATACGTATCGTCAAGAATCAAACAATCCGTCAATTCACTGTAGGCATCCACAATCACATGATTGGCAATGATCGCATTCGGCCCAACGGTGGTCATGGCACCAAAGCGGCAATTGTCGCCCACGAGGACCGGCGTTTCCAGGTGACTTGATGGCGGAGTTCGAACATTAAAACCAATGGAGTTTCCATCCCCAGCCGAAAATCCAGCGGTCACGTAGCGAGAGAATTCTCCGGCGACCATTTTCATGTTCAACGTATAATAGTCTCCAACCGACTCTATGATAAAGGGATGCAACTGAATCTCATTCAGTCCCCGCGTTGCCAGGTTGCCCCCCGAAAGTAGCTTTTCAAGTTCCGCCTCGTTTGTGGCATAGATAAAATACGGCTCTTCATGACGGGTATGACAGCAGGCACTCAGCCCTGAATAATGTTCCGACCGGAAGCCCTGTCCTTTGCGCAGAAAGAAGGGCCCTCCAAAAAATACCAACCCATTTTTACAATCCGCAGAAATGGCCCGAAGATAGTCCTCCCGGCTTTCAGTGCTCCGGGAAAATACATATTCAACCACCATATTCCATCGGTCTCCGGTGGCAATATAATCCTCCACCTTCTTAGCCCCTTCACCCAGAATAACCCGAACCGACCGCACGCCAAATCCAGTACAGGCCTCCAACCAATAGTCGAGCATTGGGCGATTGGCCACGGGCAATAAAACCCATGGCGTATCGCCTAGATTTTCAGCCCAGTCGCAGGTGTTTGATGTGTCGAGTACAGCAATCATGAAAGACCACGTATTGCTTAATCAAATCCTTGAATAGCATCATCAATGGATTCGTAAATTTCGAACACCTTATACGCCCGCGTAATCTCAAAAATCATCCGTGGTTTTTTTTGTAAATTTACAATTTTCATATCCCCGCCATGCTCACTAATCCGTTTAAGCATCGCAATGAGCGTACCCAGTCCTGCGGAATCCATGAAATCAACATTCTCCAAATCGAGAACATAGTTTTTCACATATCGTTCCGCTTCCTGCCAGAGGGCAAACTGGTCCCGGAATGAGTCTACGGTTGCGGCGGTCAGCGCGGCGCTCAACTGAATAACCCCAACCCCATCAACTTTAGAACAGTTAACCAACATACTTGTCTCCTAATAGGCCCCACGGCCAAATAAAATGGCAGGGATTGTTTTCAGCATAATCACAATATCTTTAAGCAAACTCTGACTTTGAATATATTGTAGATCTAAACTCACCTGTTCACTAAAGGGGATATCCGAGCGCCCCCGAATCTGCCACAAACACGTCAGCCCAGGTTTGACGTGTAACCTTTTTCGTTCGGATAACGTATACGTTTTTACTTCTTTCGGCAATGGAGGTCGAGGTCCCACAACGGAAAGGTTTCCTGCAAGCACGTTAATAAACTGTGGAATTTCATCCAGACTGGATCGACGTAGAAAACGGCCACACCGAAGCACCCGCGGATCTTTTTTCATTTTAAATATAACACCATCACCCGATTCATTCTGTTGCTCCAATTGTTCAAGCAACTCATCCGCATTGCGGACCATTGAACGGAACTTATAGAAGCGAAATTCTAAGCCGTTAAGTCCCACTCGCTTTTGCATATAGATCACGGGGAATCCGTCCTCAATCAAAATACATAAACCGATGAGCAGGCATATCGGAGCGAAAAGAATCAGGGCAGTCAAACTGACAATAATATCAAGCATGCGTTTGAACACCAACAGACTGCGCAGCATACTTTCCCAAAAAAGTAGCCGAAACCGTTGCTTCCATTTAAGAATATGAATATCGGCTTTCGTCACCGGAATTTCCATCCGATTGAACAGTTCGCGACGAGCTTTATAGACCGAACGCTCCATTTATTCCCGACCTTCATCAACGAGGGTGCAATACGTTAGATTCTGCTTCCGAATCCGATAACGTTCAATCCGGTCTGTAATTGTATTGGTGATGGCCAGTCCCCGACCCCGATCGCCCATATAGGTTTCATCTAGATTCCGATTAAGCGCCTCATCTAAATCCCACTCCCGACCTTCGTCTCGTAATACAATCTGACAAACACTCCCATCAACACGAATTTGTATCCAAAACGAGTCCTCCTCATCCAGCCCACTATGATCAACAAGGTTTGCTCCAAGTTCCATTACGAGCAAGCGAAGCATGGCCGCGGTTTTTTGAGAAATCCCTTTTGAAATCACTGCTTTTTCAGCCTGACGGGCTGTTTCTGATACTAAAGAAATATTTCGCACCACGGTGCGTTCGATCACAATTTTAAAAGGATCCAGCATTTGAATGGATATCGCCGTACAATCGTCTGCCGCAATATTATATCCATTTATTTCCAACTCATTTAACAGCTTAGTTGCTTTGTTAGGCGCATCCGGTTTCTGTACCACGTCCTGGTAGAGACGTTTCATATTTCCACCACATTCCTCTCCGGTTTCAGCATGCCGAGCTTCAATCAACCCATCCGTATAGAGCAGCAAGTACGAATTTTCTACATCCTTGAGTACCACCTCATCCTCTACCGAATATGGGCGCTCGGAACCAAAGGGGAAACCAATCGGCGCACCACCCTTTTCATTAAAGCAGTCTAAATTTATAATTTTCCCGTCCGTAATCATTATGGGATTGGGATGCCCACAGTTCATACAATGCCAGTTTAAGGTCTTCGGATCATGAATGGCCATAAACATGGTTGCATAGTAGGAGGGATCATCAATTTTCCGCCGAAAGACCATATTGAGAGCATTACATATTTCCGAGGGCCCTTGATCTGCATAACGAGGGATCATTTCATTGGCGGTGGCCTTCAACAGAGATGATATCATGGCCGGAGCGACTCCGTGCCCGGCGACATCAGCCACATAAATCACATGCTTCCCATCCGGAAGAGAAATGATATCAAAGGCATCGCCGCCCACATCCATACACGGCCGATACGCAATACGGACCTCAAAGCGGCGCGAAAAATGAGGGACATCAGAAAAAAGCGATCGTTGAATGGATCCCGCGAGTTTAAGATCTCGAGAAACCCAGTTATTCCACGCGGTTAATTTATCATTACTTTTTTTGAGTACCAAGGCATTACCCACCCTTAAAACGAGCTCGCGTGGATTGAAGGGTTTCCGGATATAATCCATTGCACCCAACTCAAAACCGGTTTCAATATCTTCAATATTCGATTTTGCGGTGACAATGATCACGGGGATCTTGGCGGTCCGCGGTTCCCTTCGCAGTTTATCGCACAGCTCAAAGCCGTCCATATCCGGCATGATGACATCCACCAAAATCACATCTGGCGCTTTATTGATCGCAAGGGTCATTCCCGTCAGACCATTATCCGCATCAAAAACATCGCAACCCCGTGCCTCAAGTAGCTTCCGGAGATAAAGCCGGTTCGGCCGCTCGTCGTCGACCACCAGCACACGACCCCGAAGCGGGCGCACCAGCCGAGATGGTGCAAACTCCGGATTGGATACTTCTTTAATGAACGACATAAGAAAATTACCCGAAGGATTTCATCCAATTTTCCAAACCATCAATCAACAAACTAGAGTTCGCGAGCTGACCGTCCTTTACAAGATTCTCAATTTCAAGACCCAGCACAGAAATCTCCGGAAGCCCAATGGTCCCTCCCATGCCCTTGATCGAATGCGCCGCCATTCGCATGAGCTCCATATCATTTTCATCGCGCCCCTGCATCAACTCTCCCGTAAGCCGCACCAATTCTTCCAAAAAAACCTCAATAAGTTCGTCATCAACCTCTTCAGTATTCACGACAAACTGAGTTTTTCTGGCGTCGAGTTCAGGAATCAGTTCTCCAACCCATGTTGTATTACTGAGCAATATAGCCATCACATCCTCCACGGAAGTCCTAATCCATTTCAAACCGGCGGATTGTAACACCCTTAATGTGAGAAGCAAATCAGCAACAAATCATCTTTCAGACACGGGCAGATCAAATTGTTTACGAGCCATTGGTGCACTTTCCACGGCAGATTCAATTCCGACTTCAGCCCAATTCACTCGGTCACCAAACTGGTGTTCCAACCAACGCAAGCAGCTCGTATAGAGTCCATCATACTCATTGCGAGCAGTCTGCATATCCGTGACCAAATCAAATGAAACCTTAAAGGGTGCCCCATCGCCTTCGGCGCGCAGATCATGCACATCAACCAGACACGCCTCCTGATCCACATAGGCATGAACCACCCGACTCAATTCCTCAAACATTTCGTGTGACCGATCTACCGGATCCATATGCGCAAGAGCGCGCCAATTAAAATGTTTTTCAACTGCGGCCTCAGCCTCTTCAGATATCAGATGCGCCTCAATCAGGCTCATATTTGCATCCACTTCAATATGGAATGAGACCATCTTCACATCCCCATAATGATGCACCATAATTTCATGGGTACTCATTACGCCTTCCACAGCCATCACCGCAGTACGGATTTCCTGCACCACATCTGAATCCGGATTTTCGCCCAAGAGGGTATCGACAGCTTCCCGTGCATAGGAGATCCCCGTATAGAGAATAAAGGCTGCCACCGCAATCGCGGTCCCACCATCCACGGCCCGCCACCCCATCTTTGCACTCACCAACGCCACAACCACCATGAGAGTGCAGATGATATCAAAGGTATGGTTCCAAGCATCGGCTTCCAATACCTTTGATTTCGTCAGCCGCGCCAACTGCCGCGCAAATACCGCCATCCAGCTCTTCACCACAACCGTAATTCCAACCACAATCAGCAACCAAAGCGGTGCCTCAACCGGCTGCGGGTTTACCAAGCGCATAACACCCGATTTCGCCACCTCGGCTCCAACAATCACCAAAGCAATGGCCAAGACAAGGGTGGCCACCGCCTCGATACGGCCATGTCCAAAGGGATGTTTCTCATCTCGTGGCTTTCTCGACCACTGGAACCCCAGCGCAATCACCAGCGAGCTGCCCATATCGGTGAGGTTGTTCGTGGCATCGGCAATCATGGAAACGGAACCGGAAGCCATGCCCAGCCAAAACTTGGCAGCCGCCATCAAGGCACTCATCACCGCACTCGTCCAGCCAGCCAGCATACCAAGCCGCGTCCGGTTCTCATGACCATCGGTTGGAAGCTCCTGCACCACCACACGCTGCAGCAAAAAGTTCATGATCGGAAATGGCAAATGATGTGTATGTATTTTCATAGATAAAAAAGGGCGTTCCCATCAATGGAACGCCCGTACATATAGACTGAAAAAGGACTAAAAGTCTACTTAACCTTTTTCTCCTTGTGCCACAGCAGAACAACCGGTGTCGCAACAAAGATCGAGGAGTACGTACCCACCAGAATCCCGATAAACAGCGCCAGCGCAAAGTCCTTCACAGCTCCGCCACCGAAGATCAGCAGCATAACCACCGTCAATAGCGTCGTGACCGAGGTCAATATGGTACGCGTAAGGGTCTGATTGATGGATAGGTTCGCAATCTCCTTGTAGGATTTGCCTTTTTCCAACTTGAGATCCTCACGAATACGATCGAAGACTACAATGGTATCGTTCACCGAATAACCAACAATCGTCAGCAACGCCGCAATAATTGGCATACTCAATTCATTCCCCAACGCGCAATAGATGCCGATCGTAATCAGAACGTCATGCGCCAAGGCCATAATGGCCCCCATGGCAAAGGCAAATTCGAAGCGGATGGAAATGTAGATAATAATACCAATCAGCGCGTAGAGAATGGCCTTAATACCCTTCGTCTTCAATTCCGCACCAATCTGAGAACCCACACTATCGGTCTTCACAATTTCCGAATTTTCGGCAACCGCAAGAACGGCGTCCTGCGCCTTAATTTCCTCGCCTTCCATGGCCTTAAGCTTCATGTCCATGTAAAATTCGCCGCCCTCCATCATGGGGGTAAGCGATGCGTTCGCGAATCCAGCTTTGGCCAGAGCAGCCCGCACAGTTTCGATCGGTTGTTCCTGTTCAAACTGGAAGGTCGTCACGGTACCCCCCGTGAAGTCCACGCCAAGATTGGCATCCCCTTTGGAGAATAAAATCGACCAAGTTACGGCAATAATAATTAAAGAAATTGTCGCAGCAATCTTCCGGCCGCCAATGAAATTGAAGTTCGCATTCTGAAGGAATGGGAAAGACATCATCTTCACCGACTTAAGCAATTTGGCATCCGCCAACGTATTGAAGAATAGGCGGGTCATAACCAGAACAATAAACATGCTCACCAGAATACCAGCGCTCAACGTTACCGCAAAACCGCGGATCGCGCCCGAACCCTGCCAGAACAGGATAATGGCAGTCAACAGGGTCGTTACATTGGCATCCAAAATGGTACTGAATGCTTTGTTGTATCCCGCGTTGATGGCACCGCTGATAGACTTGCCAACCTTCCACTCTTCGCGCATCCGTTCAAAAATAAGTACGTTAGCGTCAACAGCCATACCGACCGTCAGCACAATACCGGCAATCCCGTAAAGGGTCAGCGTGGGAAGACCAACGGAAGAACCTTCCAGCGATCCCGAGATTACGCCGAGGAATCCAGCCGACACCACCATACCAACCGGCAATAAGATCAGAACAAAGACCAAGGAGAGGTTTGCGATCATTCCCGGTACCATGTAGAAGATCGCCATAAACAACAGCACCGAAACACCACCGAAGATGATGGCTTTCTTACCACTATCAATGGCGTCCTGACCGAGAGTAGGAGCAACGGTACGTTCTTCAACAATTTTCACGCGGCCAGGCAGTGCACCGGCACGCAGCACATTCACCAAGCGACGGGCATCAACCACCGAAAAGCTTCCGGAAATTTCAGCACGCCCATTTAGAATGGCTTCATTAATCCGTGGAGCAGAATAGAGCGTGTCATCCAGAATAATGGCCAAACGGGAGTAGGTGCCATCTTCTTTCGGACTCATTTTTTCCGTCACACGTCCAAATTCTTTTTTACCCTCTGCATTGAATTCCAGCGAGATATTCGGAACCCCAGTCATCGGATCGTAAGATACAAATGCATTCTCAATCGAGGACCCATCCATCTGGCGACGACGTTCAATGAATTCCGGACGGTAAACCGAGGACCCATCTTGCAACTGGTCGCCCATCAGCATGAAGTCCGCATGCTTTCCCCCAAAACTCTTCAAGCGATCGCGGAAATCACGATCGAGCTGATCGTCCGTTAATACGTCGCGATCGCGAATATAAAATGGACCAGAACCATCCTGCCCTGCCATCTTATAGCCTTGCGGAACTTTACCGCTCTGCACGAGTTCAGCAACCCAAACGGAACTTTCCGGATGAACTGCTTTAAAGCTTAAGACCGCATCGGCGGAAAGCTGCATTTTCGCCTCGGCACGGGTTTCAGCATCGACTCCCGGCAGACGAACCACAATGCGCGCATCACCTTCCGGATAAATTTCCGGCTCGGAGGTGCCCAACACATCAATGCGATTACGAATGACTTCCACCGCAATTTCCTGCACCTCTTTGATCTTGGCTTTCAATGCGGACGCACTGATTTCATCAACACTGCTGATGGTCTCTTCGTCTTCAACCATTTTCTTGGCCACATCATCGGCATCAACTTCAACCACAAAACTCGATCCACCTCGAAGGTCGAGGCCGAGTTTTATTTTCTGATCCAACGGAGTAACGAGTGCAAAAGACCAAATGACCAGCAAAGCCAGCAGCAGCCACTTCCAAAGTTTATTTTTATCCATTACGGCAAACCTTTACTTACTTAGATGGTTCAATATCATTCGGTGTTTCACCTTTTTCCAACACCTGGGAAATGGCTGCACGAACACACTCAATCTTGGTATTTTCAGCAATGCGCACAATCAATGTACTTTCTTTCACATTAATCACTTCACCAATGATTCCGCTTGTGAGCAGTACCCGCTCGCCACTCTTCACGGCATTAATCATGGCCTTACGCGCTTTTTCTTTACGTTTCTGAGGGCGGATCATCATGAAATACATGATCGCGAACAAGATAACCATCATGATAGGAAACTGCAGCGGGGATCCACCGGGCGTGGCCGCAGGTGCAGCCTCAGCAAGGGTCAGGGGTAGTAAGTTCATTCTAGTTATTCTCCTTTACGTTTAAAGTATGCTCTTTTGCAACAACAGAATAGCCCGCATGAAACTCCTTACGGAATACATCAAACCGGCTTTCCTCAATCGACTTCCTCATATCTCTCATAAATTCCAAATAGCAATGCAAATTATGCATCGTTATCAACCTCAGCCCCAGAATCTCGCCCACATTGAGCAAGTGGCGCACATAAGCGCGGGTAAAGTTTTTACACGCATAACAGGTGCACCCCTCCTCCAACGGACGGGGATCCTCTTTATAGAGGGCCGCTTTCACAGGATAGCGTCCGCGCCGAGTCGAAACCGTTCCGTTTCGGGCCTGTCGAGTCGGCATCACGCAGTCGAACATATCAACCCCGCGCGCAACCGATTCCACCATCTGGGCCATCTCGCCCACACCCATCAGATAGCGAGGCTTATTTTCCGGCAGGTGGTCGACCGTGTCTTCCACTCCGCGAATAATCAGCTCGTCCGGTTCCCCAACACTCACTCCGCCAATGGCATAACCGTCGAAATCCATCCCAACGAGCCCTTTGGCACACTCTTCCCGCAAATCTGCATACACACTTCCCTGCGCAATACCAAAATAAAGCTGGCCTTCCGCTCGGGGCGCTTCCCTGCAAATAGCCGCCCAATCTAGAGTTCTACGTACGGCTTTGCAAGCGTAATCCTTATCGCTGGGATACGGCGGGCATTCATCGAAAACCATGGCAATATCCGACCCTAGTTTTCGCTGAATATCCATCGACTCTTTTGGGCCAATAAAATGCTTCCGGCCATCGGTATGCGACCGAAAAGATACGCCTTCATCGGTAATCTTATTCATTGAGCCCAGGCTAAAGACCTGATAGCCCCCGCTGTCGGTCAGAATCGGCCGATCCCACCCCATAAATTCGTGTAGTCCCCCCATCCGCTCAATCAAATCCGGGCCCGGGCGATCGTTCAGATGATAGGTATTTCCAAGCAATATTTCGCAGTCAATATCATGCATCTCACGTGGAGACATCGCCTTAACGCTGGCCTGCGTGCCCACCGGCATAAAGACCGGCGTTTCCACCGTGCCATGTTTCGTGTGGAACGTTCCTCGCCGCGCCTTACAAGAGGGATCCGATCCATGATGTTCAAATTTTCCAATAGTCATTAGTTTTTAGTGATACGTAATTAAGTGTTAAATAAAGCATCCCTGCGATGCCCTCATGCCGACTTCACATCCTCATAGAATTTAGCATAGGAGGTCTGGACATAGGGAATCAGCCAGAGATAGCCAATGCCTGAAGTAAAAAACGTCGCCAAGAACCACCAACCGATGAAGCGACAATTCAGGCAGAAAAATTTCCATTTATTGCCCTTCATCATCTCTTTACTCAGCCGGATGGCCTCAAGTGGCCCACAATCCTCGTCATCGGCAATGCAGAAATAGGCCATCGAATAGCGGAAAGCCGCAATAAGGCCTGGAATAATAAAAAGCAACGTCCACAGCAGAATAAATAGAGAGGATAAAAAATAGGTTGCAAACGATTTCAAGAAGCGGCGGAATCCAACAAACAAGAGTTCCAGCTTCCCCTCGTCCTCCTGCACCATACCCAGATAAAATCCATAAAACCCAACAACCAACGGACCGCAAATAACAAACTGGAAGAGCTGAGAAAATACCGAAATCAGACCCATCGCCATACCGGGATCATTTCCAGAAATCAGGGCAATCGCACCCACGAAATGAGTGGAAGAAAAAACAAAAAGTGAAATGCCAATTGAGAGCAGTACATAGAGAAAATAACCAAGAATTGCCATGCCCCAGTTTCCGGAGAGCGATTTCCGCGCATCGTCCATCAGTTCCTGGTTTGAGACTCCCCGTCCGGAAGTCTCAAAATCTGGTATTTTTAACGAAGGAATTTCGCTTTGTGATTCATCCAAACCCGCCATGTATTTCCCCAAAAAATAAATTGATCGGCGAATAGTGCCCAAATCGAACGATGAAACCAAGTAAAACCGCCAAGTACACATCGTGCAGAAATCATCCCCCGTTTCTTCTCCTGCGACCGCATCAATTCATGGTGCCGTTTAGTTGCCATTGGACCGCACTTTGATAGAGTCCCGCTTCATTATGAAAACCAACTCTTTAAGAATAAAAAACAGGTGTATGATTGCGTTGCTAATTTGGGCCTTTGCAACGACGTTATATGCAAAAAAAGCATCAGGAACTATCACCTTTAATGTGGACCTGTCTGCACAGCCACAGGAAGAATTCGTCCGACTCTGGCTTCCCTATCCCTCCTCAGACCCTAATCAGGAAATCTCCAACATTGCTCTTTCCGGCAACTATGCCAAATCGGCAGTCCACACCGATAAAATCTTCGGCACCCGTATGCTCTATGCCGAATGGCCTGCCGGCTCAAAAAACAGAATCCTCACGCTGGCTTTCGATGCGGTCCGAAATGAAATCATTCGGCCGAACTGGTCAACACAACAGCCCCCGTGGAATCCCACCAACCATGCACGCGATCTCCGCTCCACCCAAAAAGCACCGCTAACCGACGACCTCAAGCAGCTGGCCCTTCAAATTACCGAGGGGAAAATACAGATCCTCGAGCAAGCCCGTGCAATTTATGACTGGACGGTCAACAACACCTATCGCAATCCAGAAACCCGCGGATGCGGCACAGGAGATCTTCGCCTACTGCTCGATAACCCCTGCGGAAAATGCGCCGACATCAGTTCCATCTTTATCGGCCTCTGCCGTGCGGCCGGCATTCCCGCCCGCGAAGTGCTCGGCATTCGAATGGGTAAAAAATCTACGCAGGACATCACAACGTGGCAACACTGCTGGGCTGAGTTTTTTCTTCCAGGAACGGGATGGGTCTCGGTCGACCCTGCCGACGTGCGCAAAAAAATGCTGATTGAAAACCTCACCCTGACCGATCCGGAAACCGAAGCCTATCGGGAATACTTTTTTGGCGGTGTAGATGCCTATCGCATTAAACTCGGCCAAGGCCGCGATATTCTGCTCACTCCAGCCCCTTCCAGCGGAACGCTCAATTATTTGATGTATCCCTTCGCACAGATTGGCGAACACCCACTAGACTGGCTCGATCCTGAGACCTTCAAATACACCATCACCTACACCCGTTCCTCGGAATAAGATCGCATCCTTGCGGAGTCGTAAAATAATATAAAATGACCCGACTTCCGAATGACGCCAAGCTCATTGCGCTTTGCATCAAATCGTCCAAACCGTTATCTCGCGTTCTTAGGGGCGGAAATTGGAACTGGAGAATCTGGATTTAAACGTACTTTCTTCGGACGGAGGCTCCGGCAGGTCGTCATAGCTCTGCGGAGCGCTCCTCGGTCGCATTGGCTTCATCGGCCGTTCATCGGGAGCATAGCTCTCTCGTTGCACAAGCGCTTCCTTTGCGGTCAGAGGTTTCGGTTTCTTGGGTTGAACACCCACTGCAAAAGCACGCTCTCGTGGTTTCAACTCCATTTCTTTTTCAGAACCCTTCGGCATCTGCTTATAGAAATAGAGATAAAAATCCTCAACGCGGTTCCGAGCCCATTCGGCCTTCTTCAGGAAGGCCAAGGCACTAGGAATCGTCGGTTGAATCCGGAAACACTTCAGATCAATGGCAGCATCTAAAATACGCCAGCCATAGAAGTCCAAGAGTTCGGTCAGCATGATCTCAGCGGATAATCCATGCAAGGGGCTGTTTTGTAGTTCTTTATTCTTCATAAAATAGGTCCTCACTTACTAGTGCCCTCAGATTATACAGAGGTTTCCTTCCGGGAGCAGGGTTTAAGCCTATTTTTTTCCAACCCTTGGAAAAAATGCACCCAGTCCATGGTTCGCGCTAAATCGCGTAGGTCATATCGGATGGCAGGCGCGCATAAATTTCCTTACGAGCGGCCTCGTAGTTCGGGAAAATATTTTCTATACCGATCAGCGTATCCAATCCACTCAGCTTCATCACTTCCATCACCTGATTTTTGACACCAATCAACAGCAACTGCGTACCCTGATGCTCCAGCTGTCGAGTCACATCCTGAAGGACATCGATTCCGGACACATCAATCTCATTAATTCCATCGCAGACGATGGCCAGATACTTCGCGTCGGGGAACGTTTCTGCCGTATGAATAATCCGCTCTTCGAAATAGGCAATATTGGCAAAAAATAGTTGTTCATCGAGTCGAATCGCCGGCAGGTTGGAATCGACTTCCAGCCCATGAACCGCCGCATCGCGCAGGCGCCCATCAGGATGCTGTCCAAGCACGGCCACATGCGGACGCATCATCCGGTAAAGATGAATCAGGATCGAAAGTGATGCCCCAAGTATGATCCCCTTTTCCAAATGCGGCGCCAAAAGTACGGTGGCAAAAAAGGTGGCAAATGAAGCCAACCCATCGGCCTTATTCACCTGAAAATAATGCCAAAGTTTCCGAAAATTCATTAGGTTCAGCACCGCCGCAATAATAATGGCCGCCAGCACCGTTTTCGGCAGATAAAAGAGATAGCGCGTAAAACCCAGCAGGAAGATCATCACAAACAAACCGGTAAAGACCGCACTCAGCCCAGAGCGCGCACCCACCGAAAAGTTTAAAGCTGACCGCGAAAAAGATCCAGACACGGGAAATCCACCGAAAAATGCACTTCCAAACGCAGCCATCGCCTGCCCAACGGTTTCCTGATTCAAATTCAATTTCTGTCGGGAACGAATGGCCAATGCTCGCGCCACCGAAGACATTTCCATGAAACCCACAAAAGCAATTGTGAATGCCCCCGGCAACAAATCCATCAGCTCGCGCCAACTCGGAATGGCCACCACAGGCTTCGGAATACCGGAGGGAATGATACCCACAATGGCAAGTGGTTTGGCAAAACGCTCGGAATCGCTCAGTCCGAGCAAATAAACCAGCGCGGCACTCACCACCACCACAAAGAGGGCGATGGGTAGTTTGGGGAACATCTTTCGACCGATCAGCAACAGGGCCAGTGCTCCACCGCCCATCGCCACACTCATCGGATTGGTCTCACCCAACCGGGTCAGCAAATTCCAGAGCGAGCTCAAATAATGTTCACCCCCATACGTCTGAATACCGAGCACTTTACCCAGCTGTGAAGTAGCAATAATCACCGCACCGGCATGCACAAAACCCTCAATGACCGGGCGCGACACAAAATTAACAATAAAGCTCAGCCGAAAAACAGCAACCAGCAGCCAAATGATCCCAATTAAAGAACTCAGCATGACTGCAAAACGAATATATTCCGAGGAACCCGCCAGCGCAAGGGGCCCCAGTACCGATGCGGTTAACAACGAAATCATGGCCACCGGACCCGTCTGCAAATGATTAGACGAGCCCCAAAGACCGCCCAAAATCACCGGAAGAAACGAGGCATAGAGCCCCACCCACGGCGGCAACCCTGCCAACTCGGCATAGGCCATCGACTGCGGGATGAGCACAAAAGCCACGGTAAGGCCGGCCAGAAAATCACAGCGCAACGACGCTCGAGAAATCGGGAACCATGAAACAAATGGAAATAGTTTTTTACTGAATATACGCACGGATTTTACACCTATAAAAATACCTTATATATGGCCAACCTTATCATGTTTCAAGATATTTCCATGCAGGATTACTTTTTTACACCTTTTAAATCTCAATAGAGATATGCCTCATAAGGACCCATCCAGTCCGGTCTGAATCAAAAATAAAAACTCGTTTCACGCATTCAAGCTATCAAAAGGTTGAACCGGTTGCCACTTGTTCCTAAGTTGGATACATGAGCACACTAATTAATCCTGACATACTCGATATGGCGGCCGCAGCACTGAAAAAAAGGTGGCCAGCAGCCCGGCCCAAAGTCGGACTCATCCTCGGCTCTGGCTGGGGCGAAGCCGTGGCCGACTTCCAAGGAAAGGAACTCCCCTATACCGAACTTCCAGGGTTTGGAAAAACCGGCGTAATGGGCCATGCAGGGAAACTTCTGCTCACAAACGTGGATGGCATGGAGGTCCTCATTTTTCAGGGCCGCCGCCATTGGTACGAAGGCGAAGGCTGGACGCCCGTCATTCTTCCCGTCTATCTGCTCGCGGCCATGGGAGCCAACACCGTTCTGCTCACCAATGCCTCGGGCGGAATCCGCGATGATTTAAAGCCTGGATCGCTCATGGCAATTTCCGACCACATCAACATGCTTGGTTCCAATCCACTAATCGGCCCACATTTACCCGCGTTAGGGACCCGCTTCCCCGATCAATCTGAAATCTACCGCAAACCACTCCGCGAAAAACTGCTTCAGGCCGGAGCCGACTCAGAAGGCGTCTATATTGCCACCATGGGCCCCACCTTTGAAACGCCCGCTGAAATTCGCCAATACCGCTCCATGGGCGCCGACGCCGTCGGCATGTCAACCGCGCCCGAGGCAATGGTCGCCAATGCCATGGGCCTGCAGGTGGCCGGCCTCTCCTGCATCTGCAACTGGGCCTCCGGCATTAGCAAAGTCCCGCTCACCCACGAAGACGTCAACCAAACTGCCGCCGAAGCCATGCCCCGCATGAAATCCACCATCACCCACTTCCTGAACGATCTCGCAAAAGATGAAAAGAACCGTCCGAAAAAATGAGACTAGACACTCACTTTTTAGACCAAAAGGATCATTATGAAACCGTTGCTATTAATCGAAAAAGCATTCCAAGCCTTGGAACATGCACATGCGCCTTATTCTAAGTATCAGGTTGGAGCCGCGCTGCTATGTGCTGATGGAACGATCTTTAAAGGATGCAATGTGGAGAACGCCTCATACGGCCTGACCAACTGCGCCGAGCGCACCGCGATTTTCTCAGCCATTGCGGCAGGACACCGCGATTTTATTGGTCTGGCCATCGCAGCCTCGGGCGAATCCACCCCCTACCCGTGCGGGGCCTGTCGGCAAGTGATGATTGAATTCTTCCAGCAGGATTTCCCCGTCTATGTGGCCAAAGATGGTGGCTTCGAAACCCTAGCCCTCGGCAATCTATTCCCCCACAGCTTCAAACTTGGAGCAACCGACTCCTAAAATCTGAGCAGACGAACTTCCACCGGAATTAACACCGCCAACGGGATGCCCAAGAATGGGCCAGCAGGACACCCGCCATGCATCCCAACGAAGCGTCCCGGTTCAGTCCTTGCGTTACACCACTAATATAGCCGCTTGGATATTAAAAAATGGGTGGTTGAAGAACTGAACGATCAAACCGTCATCCCATAATCCAACATCCCAGGTTTCTTTTTAGTTTCTGTGACGGAAAGTGATGCGTCCTTTTTCCAGATCATAGGGAGAAATTTCGACGGTAACTTTATCGCCAACAGCAATGCGGATAAAGTGCTTACGCATTTTTCCGGAAATATGTGCCAGGATTTCGTGTCCATTTCCCAATTCAACCCGATACATTGTTGCAGGAAGTACCTTTTTGACAACGCCTTCTGCTTCGATTGATTCCTCTTTAGCCATAAAATTCTCCTTAAAATTAACAAAGCGAGGATGCTACACGCTTAAATCACGTTTGCAACCTTTAGAAGTTGTCCATTTCTCGGCAGATCAGATGTCAGGCCGATTTAAAACCTCATCAAATGGGACACCCTCTAGATAAACTAAATTACGGCACCCTTGACTTCATAATGATTACGGCATGCACCTTCAAAGCAAACAACCGCCAGAAACTATGAATAGATACCCACGGGTAAACCCGTGGTTCTATAGGCTCCGCTTCGCTTCACCTATTTACAGCTCCATTCGGAGCTGGTCTGAATCCTTCCGTCCTTGGTATTCGACATATTTAACGATTGTTTCTTCATCAACGCCGATGCTGCTAACGCGCTTCTTTAACGGCAGCAGGCAATGCGTATTTTCCCGCATTTCGACTGGTCTTTATATCGGTATGACGTGTTCTTCGGTTGGTCCACCAGTGATACGTTCCTTTTGCGTTCGGATCTGTTTTCACAGCGGAATCGTATTCGATGGCAATCACGGTATTTCTATCGTCCAGAGCCTTTTTTGGCACTTTAATCTTTGTGATGTAGCCGTTGGCGTCATAGGTAACCGGCAACGCCTTAC
>JBAHZU010000144.1:0-10843 GCA_037132875.1 Pontiella sp. | reverse complement strand
TCGGGCAAGCCGTACGAGCTGGCCTACTACCTCTACCGCGATCCGGAATATGCCGCGATTATCCAGCGCGGCGAAGGGCGCGATCTGCTCTACGGCGTGCCGAACCTGCCCGAGGTGAACTCGGAAAAGATGAAACAATCTGCCTATGCCGATAATATGGGTATCGTCCAGTTGCGTTCGCAGACCCAGGATCGCCCGCAGCGCGAGCAGATCCAAGCCGCGCTACACTACGGTTCGCATGGTGGATATCACGGTCATTTTGACCGCACCGGTCTGATCAGCATGATGCGCTATGGCAGAAGCCCTTACGGTCCGCTGATGTATTGGTATGGCTACGGCAGCTACCTCTACAAATTCCTCAAGCAGACCTCTACCACTAAAAATATGGTCGTGGTGGATGGGAAAATGCAGGAGCCAAAAGAAAATCAGCGCACGCTGTTTTACTCCGGCGACCTGATGCAGGCCACCGTCGTGGAGACCATCTCGCGCTGGAGCTATCCGCCGTATGGCGGCATCGTTTATGACGAAGAGGTGCCATTCGCCGAAAAAGTGTGGAATGAAGGCCGCACCATTCCCGTGCCTGAAAATGCACCGGAATATGGCACCTGTACCGAATATACCGAACCCGTGGTCCAACGCCGGCTGATGCTGGTGCTCGACGACTATATTCTGCTCGCGGACTTCCTGAAGGCGGAGCAAGAACATCAGTTCGATTGGATGTTCCAGTCCAAGGGGTTCCAAGGATTGGAAGCACCTGAAAAGAAACATCTTCGGCAGACCGCCCAGATGAACGCCGACCCGCTCGGCAGTGCGCAGTTTGTCACCGATTGCAATTGGTTCGCCGTTGAGGGCACCTCTCGCACCTCCTTTCAAACCCGTTGGGGCGAAGGCGCCGATAATCGAGGCGTACGGCTGCGGCATAGCACCGACGGTGTTTTGAAAATTGACATCTTCAATGCCTGGCCGACCCGCGCCGAAATCATGATCGGCACCGCGCCGGAGTGCCATCAGGTGAACAAGCAACTGAACTATTCCGTGCAGGCCGACGGGGAAATGCTGCTGGACGATCGCACCGGCGCGTGGATCCTCGGCGCGCAGGATATCGAGCTCGATATCGCGGGCAGGAAGCAGTTGCTACTAACCACCCGAGTGGACAACAACCGCAACAATACCATCTTCTGGGGCAACGCCCGCTTGGTGATGAGCGATGGTTCCGAGGTGCTGCTTGCCACACTTCCCTTGGAATACGACAATATGGCGATGCCGCCGGTTCAGGGGCGCGATTATTATGAGGGCCCCATTAAAATTGGAGGCGAGGCCATGCCCCATTCGACGCCCGGCATGCCGGACCATGTTGAAAAGGCCGCCACCATTTCCGTTGATCTGTCCGGAATGAACGCCGTGGCCTTTAAAGCCAAGCTCGGTGGCGACTTCCCGCTCGGCAATGAAGCGCAACGCTTGAAAACCATGGCCGTGCGCAGCACCGGAACCGAAGCGCGCTTCCTCTCCGTGATTGAGCTGCATGAAAACGATTCCATGATTAAATCCGTTACCGCAAAAAGTGCGAATGAGTTGAGAGTGGAACTGACCGATGGCCGTATTCAGGAAATTCGTATTGTGGACTTGGATCATGCCTCAAATGATCAAACCAACGTATGGATTAAAGAATTCAAGGATGGACAGCTCATCCGCGAGGAGACCACGTGGGTTGGCCCTTTAGGAGATGAATGAGAATCGGCTAAATATTTTGCAGAAACCGGACGTCTATCTATTTAATGATTAGGAGTGATGATGAAAAAAATGATTGTTTTGTTTGCGTTGGTTCTTCCAATGATTGGAACCGCGAAGTTGCACATGAATGTGGGGAGTCCGGACCTTTCAGATTGGTCGGGCATTTCCAAGGTGGGGAAAAAAGAGGCCCACTTTAAAAGTGGGAAGTCCATTGCGTATGTCTATAGCAACCAGCACCGCATATATCCAACGCTGAAGCGCGAGTTCGTTGGCGATTCTGCCGACTGGTATGACTATGCCGGACTTAAATTTGATATTTTTCTGGATAAGCCGACGACGGCCGAAGTGATCGTCACGTTCAAAACCGATCCAGCCGATCATATGGAGCTGAATCCGGCCTCGACGGCGCAGGCCCTGGTTTCGGGGCAGGGCTGGAAAACGATTTATCTGCCGTGGGACCTTTTTGAGGTCAACATTGGTCAGCAGGGCAACGCGTTGCAGGCGGTGAAGGAACTGGAGATCCGGGTGAATTCCGCGGAAAATAAAACGCTGAAGATTCGGAATATTCAGGTGACCCAAGGCGAAATGCTGGCGTTGGAATCGAAGGTTCGCGGCCGGTCGATCAATGCGGGGGGGACGGTTGAGTATGACCTTCACATTGGAAATACAACGGCAGAAAAACAGGGCGTTCAGCTCTTGGTAGAAAAATTAGGATGGGAATCCATGATGGTTTCGCTGGAGCCCTCCGTTTTTGAACTGGCTCCGGGCGAAGTGAAAACGGTGAAGGTCGAGGTCGCCATTCCGGCATCGCTCCCCAATGGAGCACGTGAAAAACAAATCATTAAAGCGATTCCGAACGGGCAGGGTTCTTCTGCGGTATCCTTTGAATATTTCACGGCGGTTGCCGTGCCGACGCCGAACATCATTTTCACGGCGGATAAATGGCAGGACGTGAAGGATAAAGTGGCCAACTATGACTGGGCGAAAGATGCGCTGGCGGAATACGAGAAGAACGCATCGAACTGGAAGGTGCCCGATGCCAAGTTTGATCCCAATAAATTGGGCCAAGCACTCTATCATAAGTCGAATGCCGACGAACTCAAACGCTGCGGAGTGGCGTATCAGTTGACCGGTAAAAAGGAATATGCAGAGAAAATCACCACCTTGCTGCTCCGTCTTTCTCGCGAGAAAGATGGCTTTCCTGTCACCCAGAAAGCCAGCGGGGAAGGCTTTGTTCATGAAGGCGTCTTTTTCCAGGGCGTCGCACGGAGCTACGATATGGTCCGCGATTCCGGACTGCTGACCGCAAAGGATCATGCACAGATCCAGCAGACCCTGCGTCTGTTTGCAGAATTGACGATCAAATACAATACGCGCGGGGGCATCAGCAACTGGAATGTTGCTGAAATCATCGGGGGATTGTACTGCGCGTTGGCCCTGCAGGACTGGTATCTGGTGGACCAAATTCTCAATATGCCTTCGGGGGTCTATGCGCAAATGTATCATGGCATCATGGCCGACGGCTGGTGGTATGAGTGCGCCGTGGGGTATAACACCTGGGTGGCCAGCGAATTTTCAGAAACGGCCATCGCCTTGGAACCTTGGGGCATTAACCTGAAGGATCATAAATTTTTAATCGGTACCACGCCGCATTTCTCGCTGCAGAAGAGTCGCCGCGTGGCTGGACTACACGGCATGAGTTTTGAAAAGTGGGGCTCCATCAATCAAAACTTTGTGGGGATCAAAACGATGTGGGATGCAGCCATTCCCTTCCTCGATTATCGCGGTGTGATTTTTGCGGTGAATGATGCCAAGGAATCTTTTGTGACGGGTACGCCGTATGAACTGGCCTATTATCTGTATCGCGATCCAGAATATGCTGCGGTGATCAACCGGGGTGAAACGCGCGATCTGCTCTATGGTGTTCCCAATCTGCCGGACGTGAAATCGGAAAAAATGACGCAGTCGGCCTATGCCGATAATTTTGGTGCGGTGATGCTCCGTTCGCAGGCGCCAAACCGCGAGCAACGCGAACAGATTCAAGCGGTGCTGCACTATGGTTCGCACGGAGGACACCACGGCCACTTCGACCGGTTGAACTTCATTAGCATGATGCGCTATGGCCGAAGCTTCTATAATCCAGAAATGTTTTGGTATGGCTACGGCTCTTATCTCTACAAATTCCTCGTGCAGACTTCCCTGACCAAAAACATGGTGGTGGTCGACCAGAAACAGCAGGAACCGCGCGAAAGTTTCCGCACGCTCTATTATACGGGCGATATGATGCAGGCCACCGCCGTGGAAAGTGTTTCCAAATGGAGTCATCCTCCCTATGGGGGGCTGGTATATACCGATCAACAGGGGATCAGCTTTAAAAAGAAATCGGAGGCGGAAAATCGGTCTCTATATGTGCCCAAAGAAACCCCTGAATATGGGCTCTGCACGGAGTATACAGAAGATATTGTGCAACGCCGCCTGATGATCATGATGGACGACTATGTGGTGCTGGCAGATTATCTGCAGGCAGAGCAGGAGCATACGTTCGATTGGCTGATGCAGGTGAAAGGGTTCCAAGGGTTGGAAGCCGACCACGTTGAAAAGGTTCGGCACACCGGCCAGATGAATCAAGATCCGTTGGGAAGCGCACAGTTTATTACCGATTGCGACTGGTATCAAACCAAAGGCACGTCCCGGGCGTCCTTCGTGATGGGCTGGGGTAAGGGGCATGATAATGCCGGTGCCCGCATGCCGAACAGCGAAGAGGGTATTCTGAAAATGGATGTGTTTACGGCTTGGCCGAAACAGAATGAAATCATGATCGGAACGGCCGCGGAAAACTTTGGGGTGAACAAACGCGTGTGGTACAGCGTGATCGCCGATGGCGAAACGTTGGAGGATGGAAGCACCGGCGCGTGGATTCTCGGAGCCAAAGATCTAGAGTTCAATATTTCGGGTAAAAAACAATTGGTGCTGAAGACCAAAGTGGGCCGGTCGAAAAATAATACGATCTTCTGGGGCAATGCCCGACTGGTTCTGAATGATGGTTCGGAGGTATTCGTTTCCTCGCTACCGGTTCAGTATGAAAATATGCTGATGCCGCCCGCCCAAGGGCAGGACTACTATGCGGGTCCGGTTAAAATTGAAGGCGAACGAATGGCCAACTCAACGCCGGGCATGCCGAAAGACCACAAGACTGCAGGCTTCATCACCATTGATCTTACGGGCCTCAATGCCGTGGCCTTCAAGGCGTCGCTGGGGGGCGATTTCCCGATGGGCAATGAATCGTCGCGGCGTAAAACCATGGCGGTTCGGAGCACGGGAAAGACCGCCCGCTATCTTTCGGTTATCGAGCCCTTTGAAACCGATTCGGTGATCAAATCCGTTACCGCCAAAAGTGCGAACGAACTGGTGGTTGAATTGCTGGATGGCCGCGTGCAGGAAATTACCTTTTCCGGCCTGGAGCATGTGTCGAATGACCAAGTGCAGGTGACGGTTAAAGAGCGGAGGAATGGTCAAATAATCCGAGAGGAAAAAACAAAGTAATAGATTTCCATATATTCCGAATGCATCTTCATAGGCGTGGCTTTGGCTGCGCCTATTTTTTGTTTCTCCGTAGATCCAATGGTCGTCAATCACCCGATAAAAAGCAGTCGAACGGAAGGATCGGGAGGTTTAATCAATAACCGCCGCGCTTTCGTCAGATTTTCGTTGCTTCATCGCCCCCCTTCGGGGTGCCGATTTCTCCGCATCGCCTTCGGTTTGATCCCCTGTAGAGTAGGCATCTATGCCGTCAGGTGCAACCAACTCGCCCACTATATTTTTTAGAAGAGCGGCTCTTTTTTCCGAAAATAATGAAGATCCTTGCCCTATAAATCTAGAAATACAATCCGGGGTTAACAAGGTAATCCAATTGTGGCTAGTACTTTTTACTAGACGGATTTAGAACTGGACTGTTCTGGGTGAGGAAAAGGATCGAGTCCTTGCCTTTCGTTCAGGATGGAGTTGGACAAGCTACTGAAAAACTAAAAGGAGAAAATACATGAAGAAAATACGGAGTCTACTTGCCCTTGTGGTAGTGCCATTTTCTACGATGGCAGCTACTATTGTTTGGGATGGAAATGCAGCAGATGGTTTATTTACCAACGTCTCCAACTGGGGCGGCACCGCACCGACCGATGACCTCCTCGCCGACATCGCCCAACTCACCGGCGGTACCGTTGATCTGGATATCGACCGGCAGGTAAACGGTCTCTATTTTTCCGACGCCACGATCTTGTCAGGTGCAGGCAGCATTGAGGTCGGATCTGGAGGGATTGAAGTTGGTGCTGACAGTACCATTGAAACTGTTTTTACCGGCGCTGGCGCGCTCTCAATAAGCGGCGGTAACACGCTCACGGTAACTGCGGATAGTACTGGCAGTTTCACTGGCGACATCAGTATTGATGGGAGCGGTACTGTGCTCAAAGTGATAAGACACAGTATCGCGCTGGATGATGAGGGGTCCGCGAACATCACCCTCTCAAATGGGGGTGAGTTGTCTGCCGGTGCTGGAAGTGGCACCTCTAGACATCTTGATTTGACCGGCCGTAATATTATCGTGGATTCAACGGGCGGTATCCTGCGTCATGCCCATAACTATAATGTCTATGGCATGGCGGGAACGGTCATTTCTGGCGATGGAGAATTGACGCTTGCTGGTGGGACTTCTGATGCGGGGCGTATTCAGCTGCAAGGTGTAAATACCTATACGGGAGGAACTCGCATTATCGACGGCGCACAAGTATATGTTTACAATAGCAGTTCTCTCGGTACGGGCTTAGTTACCTTTGATGGCGGAGATTATATGGCGGCGAGTAGTGTAACGCTGACCAATATGATTGTTATTGATGCTGGAGGGGCGGAATTTAAGGGTAGCGGAAAGTCTACGGTTTTAAGTGGTAATATTTCAGGGTCAGGTGCATTAACCGTTTCTTCCGGTACGGTTACTCTTACCGCGGACAGTACGGCTACCTACACCGGCGACATCAGTATTGGTGCTGGAGCTGTTCTAAAAGCCAGCCAACACTCGATCGCCTTGGACTCCGAATCCGCCAATATTATTTTGGACGGGGGTGAATTGGCCGCCAACGGTAATAATCATATGAACCTTGCTAACCGTCAAATTATTTTGACTGAAAATGGGGGCACGGTTCGTCATGGTAGCTCCAAAAATATATATGGGAGTACAAAAATTACGGGTGCTGGCCAATTGATAATCGCTGGTGAAAATGGGGATGATGGTCGTTTTCAGATGACAGGGGTTGGTAGCGACTATACCGGCGGAACACTCATCATCGAAGGTGGTCAGGCATGGGCCTATTATGATGATTCGTTCGGCACGGGTTCGGTAACCCTCGATGGTGGAGATTTTCGAGCGGTTAATAATGCGACGTTCGCCAATGATTTTATCATTGAAAGTGGTGGAGGTGATTTCAAGGTGGCCGGCAAGAACGTGAGCTTTACTGGAGTTCTTTCAGGCTCAGGCACTGCGGTCATAAAAGACGGCGGAACAATCAGTTTTGACAATATAGGGAACACCTTCTCGGGGGTTCTTGATCTTGGAACATCAACTGCCTCGGTGAGTTTGTCCTCCCTAGGGAATGGGGCAACCATCATCGGCGGCGGTGATGGGACATCACTTACCTTCACCGGAGACATCCTAGTTATGGGAGCCAACACCTTCGCGGGTACGAACCTCGTTGGGTCGACGGGGGCCATCGGGGGGAGCGGCTCTCTTGCTGGAGCTTTGACTCTTGACGCGGGTGCGGGGTTTGTTTTCAGTGAGACCGACAGCCTTACGGTTGCTGGTTTGGTCACCTTGGATGATAGCTTTAGTATTGAGGATTTGATTGGCCTCACGTCGACTACCGCCGATGGTACCTACACCCTGATCGAAACCGTCTCCACGTTCGACTATATCCAAAACTTCGGTATAGAGAACGCGTTCGACTTGGGAGACGGCAAGAGCGCCTATTTCGGGAATGGAAGCCTCCAGGTTACCGTGATTCCTGAACCGGCTACGCTGGGTTTGATTGCAACATTCGGTGGAGGAATTCTCTTCATCCGCCGTCGTTTGATGTTCTAATCTGCATCAAAAAAGATAGTGCAAGCACTGCGTCTCGTAGAGGCGCAGTGTTTTTTTATGTGCATCCGGCTGGGGCGCATCCTCTGGAGGTTGAACGTTCCTTCCGGGCCCGATTGGGTGACCCCGTTCGCTTGGGATCAACGCCGGCCGCGTGAGGTGGCGCGGGGAGGACGAGGCGGGCAACGCACTGGCCTCCCGAAATGGACCATTGATCTCGCGTATCAATTTGCGTTTGATCCCCTTGGGGTAGGCCTCTGCGCCGTCAGGACTCCAATCTCGTTGGGCCCTTTCATCTTTTAGGAGAACGGCTCATTTTATCTAGAAATAATAAAATCACTTTACCCTAAATTTCATAAACAAATCCGTACTTAACAAGGTAGCCCTGTAACAACTAGTTATTTTTTATAGCTTGTCTTATAACTGGACTGTTCTGAATGGAAAAAGGATTGGGTCCTGCCTTTCATTCAGGATGGAGTGGACAAGCTACTGAAAAATTAAAAGGAGAATAATATGAATAAAATACTGAACCTACTCGCCTTCGTGGCACTGTCGTCCTCTGCGATGGCAGAAACCGTTGTTTGGAATGGGGGTGCCGCAGATGGTTTATTTACCAACGCCGCCAACTGGGGCGGTACAGCACCGACCGATGATCTCAGCACCGACATCGCCCAATTAACGGGAGGCACGGTCGAGCTGGACACTGATCGAAGTGTGTCCGGGTTGGATGTCGACACAGCAAGCACCCTGACCGGTTCGGGAATGCGCCTAACTCTGGGTAATGATGGCCTCCGTGGTACTGCAGATCTCACGCTCAGCAACAACGTCACCTTGAGGATTGGTACCGTCGGGACTTATTCGGGCGACCTCACGATCGACGATGCTGAAGTTGAGGTCACGACAGACGATCAAGGCTTCCTTGGAACTGGCACCATCACCCTTGACAACGGTGGTGCAATTGTCGGAGAGGGCAGTCATGTTAATATGAGGAGCACGACCCGTATTATCCTTGGTTCAGGCGGTGGTACCTTCGTCAATGCGCACGCTAGGGCCTTTTACGGTCTGGAAAATGCGGTCATTTCAGGTGAGGGCCAATTGACTCTCGATGGGGGGGGTAGCGCGAGCTATTCGGGTAATAGTCGTATTCAGATGGGGGGAACTGCCAACACCTATACCGGCGGCACGCTTATTCAAAACAAGGCGAATGTACAAGTCTCTGGCGATGGTTCCCTGGGTGCTGCGGGCACTAAGGTGACCATTGATGACGCGAGGTTGGTTACCGTCAATGGTATCGATTTCGGAGCCCGCGAGTTTGCCATTGGGAGTGGTGGAGGCAGAATCAGTCTCAATAACAGGGCTTCGACGATCGGCGGGCTCATTACTGGCACGGGTGCATTGACAATCGACGGCCAACAGCGGGATGACGATGGTGACTCGCCGGGCGGTACGCTTACGATTTCGAATACCGGGAATACCTATTCGGGCGGCACGCTTATTGATGGTGTTGTAGTCAAGGGCAGCTCAGGAGGTAACGTCTTTGGGTCTGGTGCTGTTACCCTTAACAATGGGGGCGAAATTACTGGAAATGGAAACCACGTGAATCTGACCGGTCTTACGAGTATCGTCCTCGAATCAGGCGGCGGCACCCTTCGTCATGCCGCCGGTTATGCCTTCTACGGTCTCGACAACGTCGTGATTTCGGGGGATGGCCAATTGACCGTTGCAGGTTCTGGTTCCGGTTCTACAGGAGGTAACAACCGTGTTCAGATGACGGGCACGAACACCTATACTGGAGGCACTCTCCTCACCGACAATGTTAATCTGATTATCTACGGGGGCTCGGCTGGTGATGGAACGCTTGGTCTGGCTGGGACTAAGGTGACCTTCGATAACGGGCGTTTAATGTCTGCTAATAATGGGTTGAATTTAGGCACACGTGAGATCGCGATTGCAAGTGGGGGCGGCAGAATAAGCCTCAATGGATTGAGCACGACGATCGGAGGCATTATTTCGGGCACTGGAGATTTTCTGATCGATGGTCAGAACAGGAATATTGATAAGACTCTGGGGGGTACGTTGAGAATAACATCCGCGGGCACTCATTCTGGCGATGTCACGATCAACGGTGTTGATATTCAGATGGATGCTAGCAACGCGTTTGGAACCGGTGCGATTGCGCTCGACAACGGCGCCCAGCTGAAAAACCGCGATAGCCACACCACGCTCGACAACGCCGTTGCCATTGGTTCCGGTGGCGCCGAATTGATGGCGGGCTGGAACAAAAGCTTAACCCTCGGTGGTACCCTTTCCGGCTCAGGTGATCTGATCATCGTCGGGGATAGTGGAACCGTTCTTCTCAGTGGAACAGCGAATACGTTCTCGGGGAATATCGATCTGCAGGATTCCACCTCTAAGTTGTCCTTGGCCTCTTTGGGCGATGGGGCCACCATTAGCGGCGTTGATGGGGCATCGCTTACCTTCACCGGAGACATCCTAGTTATGGGAGCCAACACCTTCGCGGGTACGACCCTCGTTGGGTCGACGGGGGCCATCGGGGGGAGCGGCTCTCTTGCTGGAGCTTTGACTCTCGACGCGGGTGCGGGGTTTGTTTTCAGTGAGACCGACAGCCTTACGGTTGCCGGTTTGGTCACCTTGGATGATAGCTTTAGTATTGAGGATTTGATCGGGCTCTCTTCGAGTACCGCAGATGGAACCTACACCCTGATCGAAACCGTCTCCACGTTCGACCATATCCAAAACTTCGGTATAGAGAACGCGTTCGACTTGGGAGACGGAAAGAGCGCCTATTTCGGGAATGGAAGCCTCCAGGTCACCGTGATTCCTGAGCCATCTTCACTGGGACTGATGGTGGTCTTAAGCGGAGGAATATTCTTCCTTCGCCGTCGTTTCATGTTCTAATCTGCATCAGAAAAGATGGTGAAAGCACTGCGTCTCGTGGAGGCGCAGTGTTTTTGTGTCGGTGCGTTTTTA
>JBAHZU010000123.1:0-18860 GCA_037132875.1 Pontiella sp. | reverse complement strand
AGGTCTACGATTTTGCTATGGGCCAGTGGATAACGACTCAATAGCATGAGGCCAAAACAATCGGCTTGGGGCTCGAGGATGTGGTGGGGATAGGTCGAGATCAGCTGGGAGAGTGCGGAGGCCCAGCGTGGGGTGACTTCTTCGAGCACCAGCAAATCGGGGTTGGCGTTGGTGATGGCGGCGATCACCCGTGCTGGATTTCCGTTGTACGCATGTATGTTCATGAGCATGGCCCGCACTGGCGTGGCCTTGGGGACGGATGGTTTGCCCACGTACAGCGGGAGAATGAAGGCATAGTTCAGGACCGCGACCGCTACAAGTGCCGCCGCGCAGGTGTTGCGCCGTATCCAGAGGCAGATTCCAACCAGGAGCAATGCGAGCTGGAGATATTGCACGCGAAAGTGGGAGAAGAGATCGAGGATCCAATGCACGCGCCCGAGGAAGCTGAAGAGTGTGACGATTATCAGTCCAGCGACCGCGCATCCCATCACGCGGTCAATGGGTTGGCCTCGATGAATCGTCGGTCGTTTCAGCATGTCTTTTCTCCCCCGAATGTAATGCGTTAGACCGCCAAGACGATGCCGCACCATTGGCCATCGCCTTCGCGCGAAAGCTCTTTACAGCCGAGCTGAATGAAGGTGTCCGCAATGGAATCGGCTTCTATTTCACGAATGCCGCTGAGTAGAATTCGTTGTGTAGCCGCGGCTTTAATCCGCGGCGCGGCTTCGAGCAATACGGAGGTCAGGATATTGGCACAAATCAGATCTGCGGGTTTGGCATTCCAGCCGGATTGCAGCACATCGGCTTGGAAAAAATTGATTTTCCCTGCCACGCCATTCCGTTCGGCATTGAGGTTGCATTGGTCGATGCAAATGGGGTCGAAGTCGAAGGCCTCCACATTGGAGATGCCCAACTTGATGGCGGCAATGGAGAGAATGCCGCTCCCGGTTCCCGCATCGATCATCGTATCGATTTCCAAGGTTTGGAAGGCTTCCTCCAATGCTTCAAGGCAGAACTTGGTGGTGAAATGTCCGCCAGTTCCGAAGCTGAGGCCGGGGTTGATGATGATGTTTATTTTATCATCGACCGGCGCCTCTTCCCACTCGGGAACAATGCGCAGACGCTGCCCGAGTTCCACCGTTTTGAAATGATGCTGCCAGAAGGTCGTCCAGTCTTGTGCGGTATATTCTTTGGCCACCGAATGTTGAATGGAGAGATCGTTCGGGAGGGCTTTTTGTGCAATTTCGGCTTCGAGCAACGAATCAAAATAGATTTCAATCAGCGATTCTTCGGCCATGGGTTGTGTGACTTCAATGGGCTCTTTACCAAGAGCCTCGCGCACCCATTCGCAAACGTGTTCCGCATGTTCAATGGAAACGAGCAGGTTCAGCTGCCCTCCGCCGTTTTTATTTTCTTCAATCATGTGCCCGTTTTAACGAAGCCGCCCTGCGCCGTCCACATTAATGATACAAGGATAATGCTTTTAAAGTGATTTATGTATAGAATGTAAATGTTTAAACGATTCTAACTTAATCTAAGGAGAAATGGATGAAAATTGATCAGATCAAGAGCTGGGAAATTCTAGATTCACGGGGGTATCCCACCGTTGCAGTTTCTGTGACGCTGGAAGATGGTACAAAATCCGTATCCACCGTTCCTTCTGGAGCCTCAACGGGGCTGAACGAAGCCGTTGAACTTCGAGATAAAGATGAGAGTCGCTATCACGGTAAAGGCGTTCGAAATGCCGTAAAAAATGTCGTCACAGAACTTCAACCCGCTCTGGTGGGATTGGATGTTTACCAGCAGGATAAAATTGACCATTTGATGATTGATCTGGATGGAACGGAGAATAAATCGCGTTTAGGTGCCAATGCCATTTTAGGGGTATCCATGGCCGTTGCCCGTGCTGCGGCCCAATCCGCCCATATCCCGCTCTATCAGTATTTAGGTGGAACGGGTGCGGTGCGCCTGCCGGTGCCCTGCATGAATATCCTCAATGGAGGAGAGCATTCCGATAATAGTGTAGATTTTCAGGAATTCATGGCGGTACCCGCTGGCGCTCCTTCTTTTAGCGAAGGCCTGCGTTATGTGGCGGAGACCTTTCATGTGTTGAAAGACCTTCTTAAAGATCGAGGGTTGGCAACGAGCGTGGGTGACGAGGGTGGTTTTGCCCCGAATATGGAAAGTAATGAAGCGGCGATTGAAATCATTATTGAGGCCATCGAGAAGGCGGGCTACACGGCCGGCGAGGATATCTGGATTGCTGTGGATAGTGCGGCCAATTCCTTCTGCCCCAATCTGAAATCAGATTACGATCTGAGTTGGTCCGGTGGGGGGCCAAAAACCAGTGATGAATTAATTGCCCTGACGGGCGAGTGGCTTAAAAAATATCCGATCATTCTGTGGGAGGATCCGTTGGCGGAGAATGATTGGGCGGGATTTGCTAAATTCACACAAGCGTATGGCGAGCAGATTGAAGTGGTTGGAGATGATATTTTTGTCACCAATACCAAATATATCCAACGAGGAATTGAGGAAGGAACGGCGAACTCATCGTTGATTAAATTGAATCAGATTGGAACGGTCTCCGAAACCATCGACGCCGTGAAAATGTGCAGTGAATCTGGCTGGCGCTATTTTCTCTCGCACCGTTCTGGAGAAACGACCGATACCTTCCTTGCGGACTTTGCTGTGGCCATGGCTGGAGGGCACCTGAAAACGGGCTCCGCGAGTCGGGGTGAGCGCATCTGTAAATATAACCGGTTGCTCGAAATTGAAAATGAGCTGGGCAGTTCCGCTAAATACTATTGGAAATAGCGGCTCATTTCATATGCCGGCTCTGCCGTGCCATGGACGAGGCGGGGGCTGATTGCGTGGCCGCGGTTTTTTCAAAGCCGAACTTTTTCAGGAAGCCGGGCACATCCGGCCGGTTGCCGCGTTGGTAGTCGGCCCAAAGCGTTTCGGCCACGCGTTTTTCAGGGAGGCCCAGTTCCTCGGTCTGGAATTCCATGAGGAGTTTGGCTAGGCGGATCAGGTGCAAATTTCCGGTGGTGTTGGTTTTGGCATACAGCCAGTCGGAAAAGCGCATGAAGGCGGCAAAGGCAGAGGTTCCGTTTGCGGAGGGTGGGTGGGCTGCCTGCGGCACGGGTTCCCACAGGTTGGGGGCTGTGCTGATGAATTGCCCGTTGTTGACCACCAGGTTCCAATAGCGTGCAAAGCGTTGAACCCGCTGCATATCGGTGAATGAAATCAGGTTGGTGCTGAGAATTTCGTAGGGCGCATGTGGACTGTAGATCATCTTCCAATCTGTGGAATGGCGATCGATCGGTGCGCCGCGCAGTCGTTTAAGAATGCCCAGTTGGATTTCCTGGGGATGAAGGGCCAGAAGCTGGTTGAAGCCCGCTTCGAAGCTGGCCAAATCCTCGCCGGGCAGTCCGGCAATCAGATCCGAATGAATATGCACGCCGGTCTCTTCGCGGAGGCGGCGCATATTGGCCTCGATTTTTGCAATATTTAAAGGGCGCTGAATCCGATGGGCAACGGTTTCGTTGAAGGTCTGAATGCCCACCTCAAACTGCAGCATCCCCGGCGGGCAATCCTGCACGGCTTCCATCAGTTCATCGGGTAAATGAGAGGGAATCACCTCGAAGTGGAGCGTCATGCCAGGGACATATCGTGCCTTGAAAAAGGCGAGCACCTGAAGGGCAAAGGTGATGTTGATATTAAAGGTTCGGTCGACAAACTTAAAATTCAGTGCGCCGCGGTCCAATAATTTCCCGAACGAGGAGAAGAGTTTTGCTTCGGGGAAATACCGCACACAAGGATCGAGCGAACTCATGCAGTATTCGCAGCGGAACGGGCACCCCCGCGAGGCTTCCACATAAATGGCGCGGTGTTTGAGATCTTCATCGGTGTAGAGATCGTAAGGCAGTTCAATCTGCTCCACATCCACCGCCTCGGCCTGGATAATACGGGTGGCCGGCGGTGTGCCATTCAGCAGTTCGCCGCAGAGCTTGGGGACTTCAACTTCGCCTTCGCCGCAGATGATGTGGTCGGCATATTGAAAAATTTCCTGATCTTCGGTTTCGTACGAAATTTCTGGCCCGCCGAGGATCAGCTTAATCTCTGGCCGAATGGCTTTGAGCAGGGCTGCGATTTTGGTCACCAAATCGATATTCCAAATATAGCACCCGATGCAGATTACCTTTGGATCATGAGCAAGGATCTTTTCAATCGCAATGCGCGGTTGGACCTGGAGATCGTATTCCAGTAGGCGGGCTCGGATTTTCAGTGCGCCCATATTCGCGAGCAGGTAGCGCGTTCCGAATGAGGTGTGGGCATAACGTGCGTTGAAGGCGGCGAAGATAATATCAGATGGGGTGTCAGAATTCATTGGTGCAGATATAGCGCGATACGGGAGTCTTCTCAATTTCAATTGACAATATTGAGCCACTCCATAAAAACTGCGCGGCTATGAGTTTACCTATTTGTATCTACGGAAATCCAATTCTTCGCCAAAAAGCAGTGGACGTCATGTCGGTTAACGACGAGATTCGCACGGTGGTGAAAGAAATGTTTGAAACCATGTATGAAGAAGAGGGCATTGGTTTGGCGGCTGAACAGATCGGCCATACCGAGCGCATCTTCATTCTCGATATTTCGGCCGATGGGGATCTGGGTGAAGATGGACAGCGGGATAATCCCTCGGTGGAAATGCCGTTGGTATTCATTAATCCAAAAATTACGGGCCATACGAATGATGTGCAGATGGGGCCGGAAGGATGCCTCAGCTTTCCGGATATCTTTGTTAACGTGGAGCGATGGTATGAAGTGGATGCCACCTATACCGACCTCGATGGCCTTCCGCAGACCCTTCATGCCAAGGGATTGCTCGCCCGCGCGATTCAGCATGAACTGGATCATTTGGACGGAATTCTGCTCGTTGATCGGATGTCGAATGTCAAAAAAGTGGCCCTAAGTGGAAAACTTAAACGCCTCGTCAAAGCAACCAAGAAAGCCCTGTAGGGAGCCGCGGACTAACGGGGGCTCCGAGAAATCCCTTTAAGAAATCCGTGTTCATCCGTGTTCATCTGTGGCTAAAATCCAGTTCATGATCGCATTGAATAAAACCTTACGGCTGTTTCTGGATAGCATTGGTCGGCAGGACGAATATGAGTTCTATCTCAAAAAGTTCCAATCCGACCAATCGGCCTGCTTTGCGCTGCTCTGTCCAGACCTTGGAAGTATTGAAGCCGGGGCCGAGGTGCTGGCATTCGATTTGCATTTCTTGCTCCGATTAGAACTGGTTCCGGCCATTCTTTTGAGTGGCCCAGCTATTGAGAAAATGAAGGCGGCCCTTCGGGTTGAGCCCATTTTTGAGTTCCAAACCTTGGAAAAAGGCGGATGCGCGGCCTTTATTCAGCGGGCTCAGGAAAATGAGAAGATTCCCGTGTTGGTGGCAGAAAGCCTTCCGTTGGAAGACGCGTTGTTGCAACTGCTGCCCGAAGTGGCTATGCGGGTTCATTTTGTCCGTGCGGCTGGGGGGCTGAAGTCGGAAGCGGGCGAAACGTTGCCCTACATCTATACGCATAAGGAAAACTTCCACGCCTTGGAAAAACTGGAGTTCGATTTTCAAGCCCTTGGAAAAAAACTACTGGAAGAACGGCCGGGGGTTCACCTTTCGGTGACTTCTCCGATCAAGCTGCTCCAGGAAATTTTTACGGTGAAAGGGGCGGGCACTCTTTTTCGAAAAGGCTCGGTGATTCACCATTTCCAAGGATTGGAGGGGGTGGATCGGGACCGATTGCTCGAGCTCTTGGAGTCGAGTTTCGGTAAGCCTCTTTCGCAGACCGAGTTTATGGGCCAGGTGGCGCATGCGTATGTGGACAAGGATTATCGCGGCGCGGTGCTGCTCGAAGAGCATCCGGCAGGACTGTATCTTTCCAAATTTGCGGTCGGGCGAGAGGCCCGTGGCGAAGGGGTGGCCCTTGAACTCTGGCGAGAGGTTCATCGCAACCACCCCGCGTTGTTCTGGCGCTCGAACGAGAACAATCCCTTCAATTCGTGGTATCACAAACAGTCCAACGGGCATCATCATATTGGCAAGTGGGAAGTCTTCTGGCGAGGGGTGTCGGCGAATGCAATTTCCAGCTGTATAACCTACTGTTGTAGCCGTGGGGAGGATTTTGTGGAGTAAGCTAAAGTATTTAGCCGCAATTGACACTTTCGATACGAACCTTTATTTTCACCCGCGTTTCCTAACCAAGAAAAGGATGGCCACATGATGAATCTGTTTTTTGAAGAGTACTCCGCTCATGTTGAAGAGCGCACGAAAGAGGGGATTCCCCCGCTTCCCTTGAATAAAGAGCAAACGTTGGCTGTGATTGACCTGTTGAAGAATCCGCCGGCGGGTAAGGAAGAGGAACTGGTTGCGCTGCTTACGGACCGTGTGAACCCGGGCGTGGATCCGGCCGCACAGGTTAAAGCTGAATTTCTATTTGAAGTCGCCCATGGCGAAGAATCCACCCCGCTGATTTCGGAGGAACAGGCGGTTGAACTGCTTGGAACGATGGTGGGGGGATATAACCTGGATGGGTTGATTAAATTGGTCGACGAGCAAGGCCCGTTGGCCGGAACTGCAGGAACGGCCTTGAAAAAAATGGTGCTGACGGTAAACCGTTTTGACGATGTTCAGGCGCTGGCCGATCAAGGCAATCCGGTCGCAAAAGAGGTTATTGTTTCTTGGGCCAACGGCGAATGGTTCACCATGCTTCCGGAAGTGCAGGAAGAAATTGAAACGGTCATCTATAAAGTCGAAGGCGAAATTAATACCGACGACTTTTCACCGGCCTCCTTCGCCTTCACCCGCGCTGATATTCCGCTGCATTCCATCTGCATGGGCGGATCGCTCTTCCCGAACGGCCCGCAGGAAATTGCGGACCTGAAAGAAAAGACCAACTTGCCAATCACGTTTGTGGGCGATGTGGTTGGAACGGGCTCCTCGCGTAAATCGGCCATTAACTCCCTGCTTTGGCATATTGGCTCCGATATTCCGTGTATCCCGAACAAGCGCCGCGGGGGCATCATCATCGGCAACACCATTGCTCCGATTTTCTTTAACACGGCGGAAGATTCTGGATCTCTGCCCATTCAGACCGATGTGAGCAACTTCGCCTCCGGTCAGGTCATCAAAGTGTATCCACTCAAAGGGCTGATCACGGATGTCGATGGCAATGAGATCACCCAGTATTCCATTAAACCGGATACCATCCTCGACGAATATCGTGCTGGGGGCCGTGTTCCGCTGATCATTGGGAAACAGCTCACGGAAAAAGCACGTGAAATGTTGAATATGAGCTCCATCGATGAATCGGGCATTTTTGTGGTGCCGGATAATCCGAAGCCGGTTAAGGGTCAGGGCTATTCGCTGGCGCAGAAAATGGTTGGAAATGCATGCGGCGTGGACGGGATCCTGCCGGGCACCTCTTGCCTGCCGAAAATGACCACCGTGGGTTCCCAAGATACCACCGGCCCGATGACCGCGGGCGAAATTACAGAACTAGCCTGCCTAAAATTTAATGCAGATCTCGTCATGCAGTCTTTCTGCCATACTGCGGCTTATCCGAAGCCGACCGATGTCATCACCCATGCCACGCTTCCCGATTACATTATGGACCGAAAAGGGGTGTCGCTCCGTCCGGGTGATGGAGTCATCCATTCTTGGCTGAACCGTTTGTTGGTTCCGGATACTGTTGGAACCGGCGGTGACTCGCATACCCGTTTCCCCATGGGGATTTCCTTTCCGGCGGGCTCTGGACTGGTGGCCTTTGCCGCTGCGCTGGGGGTGATGCCACTTGATATGCCAGAATCGGTGCTCGTTCGTTTTAAAGGCGAACTGCAGCCGGGCGTAACGCTCCGCGATATCGTGAATGCCATTCCATACCGAGCCATTGAAGAAGGCCTGTTGACTGTTGAGAAGAAGAATAAGAAAAACATCTTCGCCGGCCGTATTTTGGAAATGGAAGGGCTACCGGATCTGAAAGTCGAACAGGCGTTCGAGCTGACCGATGCCGCCGCCGAGCGCTCTGCGGCGGCAGCCAGCATTAAGCTGGGCCGTGAATCAACCGTTGAATATCTCTTGTCGAATGTGAAACTGATGGAAGAGATGATCAAAGGTGGATATGGCGATGCCGAAACCATTCAGAAGCGGATTGATGACGTGAACGAGTGGATTGAAAATGGCGAGCTGATGAGCGCCGATGACAATGCGGAATACGCGGCCATCCTTGAAATTGATCTGAACGAAATTAAAGAGCCAATCCTGTGTTGTCCGAACGATCCGGACGATGTGAAAAAGCTGTCCGATGTGCAGGGGGTGAAAATCGACGATGTCTTCATTGGAAGCTGTATGACCAACATTGGCCATTTTCGTGCGGCCGGTGAGGTGCTCGATGGCGAAGGCTTTGCCAACGTGAAGCTTTGGATCTGTCCGCCTACCAAGATGGACCAGGCGCAACTGATGAAGGAAGGCTACTATTCCAAGTTTAGTGCCGCCGGTGCGCGGATTGAGATTCCGGGTTGTTCGCTCTGCATGGGTAATCAGGCTCGGGTGAAAGACAAAGCCGTGGTGTTCTCCACGTCAACACGCAACTTCAACAACCGTTTGGGAACCAATGCTCAGGTATATCTGGGTTCTGCGGAATTGGCCGGTGTGGTTGCGCTGAAAGGCGAACTTCCGACTCCCGCTGAATATGTTAAAATCGTTACGCCCAAGCTGAAAGGCAAGGAAGCGTCGATTTATAAATACCTGAACTTCCATCAGATGACCGAGTTTTCGGTCTGAGTGGAAACGTCTACGGATTGAAAGCGAAAGGCGGTCCTCGGGCCGCCTTTTTTGTATGAGGTGTGCTGCTGTTTAATAGATTTATTTGAAGCGGGTGGATTGCCGTGCGCCAGCGCGCTGAAGAGATGAAATGAAATGTGGAGCGATGGGATGAACGGGATTGAGTATGCATGCGAGAATGGGACAGCCTGGATTACCTTCAATCGTCCAACGGCCAACGCCTATGATCTATCGTTTCAGGAAGGGTTTGCTGCGGCGATCGAGCGGGCCGATTCGGACGCGACGGCCAAGGTGGTGGTGATTCGCAGCGCGGTGGCTAAATTTTTCTGCGCCGGGGCAGACATTCAGGTGTTTTTGGAAAATGATCCCGAAACCAATCTGCGGATGGCTGATCGGATGCGGAGCAATCTTGCGGCCATTGAAGCGAGCGGGAAGATTTTTATTTCGGCGATCAACGGACATTGCTTGGGCGGCGGATTGGAAATTGCTCTGGCGTGTGACCTTCGGTTTGGAGCCAAGGGTTCGTATACCCTGGGCTTGCCGGAAGTGAAGCTCGGGTTAATGCCGGCCCATGGCGGGTCGCAACGGTTGGCTAGGCTGGTTGGAGCATCCGTTGCGTTAGAACTTTGCATTTCGGGACGAAGCATTGATCCCGAGGAAGCGTTTGATTTGGGGCTGTTGAATCGATTAACCCGCAGTGGAACCTTTGAACAAACGGTCGAAATGTATGCCTCCGGATTGGCATCAGGAGCGCCGTTGGCCATGGCCGCCTTAAAGCGTGGAATTAAACAGGGTGCTGAAAGGCCCTTGGTGGATGGGCTGAAGATGGAGGCCGAATTGGCGGATGAGCTTTGTCATTCGGAAGATGCCGCCGAAGGACTTCGAGCCTTTGTTGAAAAGCGTGCGCCGGTGTATCGCGGTTGTTGAGGTCAAGAAACCGAATAATCCTGAAAATAGATGGGGGTTATTTTTGCATAAGTTGTGCCAATGACCGCCTCCGAATGGCGGGGTGAATCGGGAGGTCGGGATCGACGCAGTCTGGGTCGTGCCGTGCCGCTGCGTCGTCTAGACGTCCTCCTTGCATCGGCACTTTTCATTATATTTCTCAGGTTAAATGACCTCTGAGTCCGCATTGCTTTTCGGGGAATGGCGGATGAATACGCGCGGTATTTTCAGTATTTTCGGTATTTTTTTTGCTTAAAAAATTGAAAATAAAGGTCGTGGAGTATATATATCCCTCTGTGAGGATGTATATTATGAAAAAATCTATGATCAATGAGGGTGTTGTTGTCCATCCCGCAGGTGGGATGCAACTTGCAGAGGGATACATCCGCGAGGATGAGTCCTGTCATTTTAAAGGATGCCTGCCCGGCATGGAACCTTCTGCTGGAGATACCGTGGATGAAGTACTCTACGGCCTCGAAGAAAAGGCGAAGGCCTTTTATGGGGATGATGTGGTCGTCGAAATTTCCCATCACGGTTAATTCGTTCCGCAGATACGGACCTAAATATGCGTTGGATTTAAAGCGATTTGCTTCGCTTGCGCGGCTTTGTGTATCCAAAACTCTCAAATTCACGTTTCGTATTGCCCTCTTTCCATGTTATGGATTTCTAACTCTTAGGAAAAGGAATCTCTGAATGACCCTCGAAGAATTTGGCTATAATGAATGGTTTGCGAACCAAATTGATCCTGAAACAGAATCGAAACTTACGGTTGCGCGTGTTACGGCCATTCATAAGGGCGAGTGCGAAGTTTCAAATGGAAAAGAGACCAAATCTGCAAAGATGACCGGTCGCATGCGGCACCAAGCTACATCCAAATTGGATTATCCCACGGTAGGGGATTGGGTTTTGGTTAAAAACTTTGATGACGAAAATTTTGGCCGCCTCTTTCGAGTGCTCGCTCGGCAGTCTGCTCTTAAAAGAAAAGCATCGGGTAAAACAAGCCGTTCTCAGCTGATTGCGGCGAACATCGATACTGCGTTCATTATGCAAACCGTTGGACTGGGCTATAATCTTAAGCGGCTGGAACGCTATCTGGTGATGGTGAATGAATGCGGGATTGAGCCGGTTGTGCTGCTGAGCAAATCGGATCTGCTGACGCCGGAAGAATTGGTGGTTAAGGTGGCCGAAGTGGAAGAGCGGATGCCAGGAACTCGAGTGTATGCTTTCAGTAATGTGGATCAGGAGGGTTTAGAAACCGTCATGGCGCTGTTCGAACCAGAGAAAACGTATTGTGTTATTGGAACGTCTGGGGTGGGAAAAACCTCGCTCCTGAATAACTTACTGGGTGAGGAAGACTATCTCTTCACGCTGCCGGTTCGCGAGTCGGATGGTAAAGGCGTGCATTCGACGACTTGGCGCGAACTGATTACGCTTGAAAATGGCGCACATGTGGTGGACACGCCTGGCATGCGCGAGTTGGGCAATATCGATTTGAATGAAGGGATCGAAGAAACGTTCGACGATATCCACGCATTGGCAGGACAATGCAAATTTAATGACTGTTCGCATGTGAATACCAAGGGCTGCGCCGTGATGGCATCGGTTGAAAATGGAGTCATTGCAAAATCCCGCTATGATAACTATGTTCGTTTGGTGAAAGAAGCTGCCTTTCATGAACAGTCTGCGCTGGAAAAGCGGGATCAGGACCGCAAACTCAGTCGTTTTTATCGGTCCACGCAAAGCAAGGACCGCAGAGCGAAAGGGGATTCCTGATGGACTACGTGTTCGAAACCGAGATGATGGTGCGCGACTACGAATGCGATTTGCAGGGTATTGTGAATAATTCGGTCTACCAGAACTATTTGGAGCATGCTCGCCACGAGTTTCTTCGGTCTGTGGGCATTGATTTCCCTCAGCTTTGTGCCGAGGGTGTGGATGCGGTGGTGATCCGAATCGAGATCGACTATAAATTTCCGCTTCGTCCGCGGGATGAATTTGTCGTGAAGGTCGGCATGCATAAAAAGGGGCGCGTGCGTTTTGTATTTGATCAGGCCATCTATCGAAAATCGGATGAAAAGTTGATTATTGAAGCGCAAGTGATTGGGGTTTTTACCCGAAAGGGGCGTCCAATTGCTCCTGACCCGTTCGATGAGGTGTTTTCTTCCATGGGTTGGAAATTTTAGAAATATTTCCCAAGGTTAGAAATCCTTAGGATTAAGTCCTGTATCAGGGCTTTAAATGGTTAAATGGGCTTGATAGGTGCCTATTTATGCTGGCTGAGGGGTTGACTTGATCCGTCCGGATAGGCAAGTTGGCTCGCTATTTTATGTGAACCCCATATCGAGGTTTTTTATGTCAAAAAAAATGACCCCTTATAAGGAAGAGAAGCTGAACATGTTCGGAATGCCCGAAGGTAAGGGCATGTACCGCGCAGACTACGAACACACGAGTTGTGGCATCGGCTTCATTGCAAATTTGAAAGGCCGCAAAAAACATGCGGTCATCACCGACGCGCTGGATATGCTGGGGCGTATGGAGCATCGCGGAGGAACCGGATTTGATGTCAAATCGGGCGACGGCGCCGGTATTCTGTTCCAGATTCCTCATGCACTCTTCATGGAAGAGTGTCCGAAATCGGGCATTAAATTGCCGCATTTTGGTGAATATGGCGTGGGAATGACTTTCTTCCCGCAGGACGCAGTCAAACAGATTGAATGCAAAGAGATCATCGAACGCAATCTGCGTAAGATGGGGCTTCCGCTTTTGGGCTATCGTATCGTACCGGTTGATAATTCTGACCTGGGCCGCGATTCTGCTGAAACCGAGCCGAGTGTGCAGCAGATCTTTATTGGTAAGCCGGAAGGCATGACTGCTGAGCAGTTCGACCGTAAGCTGTTTGTATTCCGCAAATATACCGAGCGGATGGCCAACGAAACGGTTACTGGCCTCGGTGCGGACGGCCTGAATATTATTTCGTGTTCCTACAAGACGATCAACTATAAGGGCCAGCTCGTGACCGCACAGGTTCCGCGCTACTTCCTCGACTTGCAGAACGAATCTGCTGTTTCTGCGATTGCCCTCGTGCACTCGCGGTTCTCCACCAACACCTTCCCTTCATGGAAACTGGCGCAACCGTTCCGCTATATTGCGCATAACGGGGAGATTAATACCAATAAGGGGAACATCAATTGGATGCGTGCCCGCGAAATCCTGCTTGAATGCACCGCCTTCTCAAAAGAAGAGCTGGAGATGATCTTCCCGATTTGCGATGTCCACGCATCCGATTCCGCCAACCTTGATATGGCCATTGAAATGTTGGTGCTGTCTGGTCGCTCGCTGCCGCATGTGCTGATGATGCTCATTCCAGAAGCGTGGCAGAACGATAAGGATATGGATCCGACCAAGCGCGCGTTTTATGAATTCTACTCCGCAATGATGGAACCGTGGGATGGTCCTTCTTCCGTGTGCTTCACCGACGGTGTGCTCGTTGGAGCCACCCTCGACCGCAACGGCCTCCGGCCTTCGCGCTACTGCGTGACCGATGATGATACCCTGATCATGGCTTCCGAATCGGGAGTCATTGATGTGGATCACGACAAAGTTAAAATGCGGGGCCGTTTGCAACCCGGAAAAATGTTTGTGGCTGATTTGGAACAAGGTCGGATTATTTCTGACGATGAGCTGAAGGCCGACCTCTGTTCGCGGCAGCCGTATCAGGACTGGATTGACCAGACCATGGTTCACCTCCATGATTTGCCTTCCCCGGCCGATTTCGAACTGAAAACGCCCGACAGCAAAACCCTCTTTAAGCGGCAGCAGACCTTTGGGTTCTCCTACGAAGATATAACGGAAATCATTGCGCCGATGGCCATCGGGGGGAAAGAACCGCTCGGCTCCATGGGTGCGGATAATCCGTTGGCTGTGCTGTCGGATCGCCCGACACAGCTTTCGCATTATTTCAAACAGCTCTTCGCGCAGGTTACCAACCCGCCGATCGATCCGATCCGCGAACGCATTGTGATGGATCTCCGGACGTATGTCGGGGGATTCAAAAATATTTTGACCGAGTCTCCGGAGCACTGTCGACGCATTGCGATCACGCAGCCGGTACTAACGAATGAAAACTTGGCGAAGTTGACGCATGTGGATCATAACCACTTCCAGACCAAGCGGCTGGATATTGTTTTCCCCTCCAACGGAAAAGCGGGCGTGTTGGAGCATACGCTCGATCGCGTTTGCCGCTATGTGGAAGATGCCATTGATGAAGGGTATTCCATTATCCTGCTGTCCGATTTTGCCTGCGATTCAGACCACGCACCGATTCCATCGGTGTTGGCTGCTTCAGCGGTTCATCACTATCTGATTCGTGCTGGAAAGCGCGGCAAGGCCGATATTATCCTCGAAGTGGGCGATGTTCGCGAAGTACACCATTTCGCAACAGTGCTGGGTTTTGGGGCATCAGCCATTAATCCTTACATGGCTCTGGATACGATCCGTGATATGGAGAAAGACGATCTGCTGAACGGAATCGATTCCGATAAAGCGATCCAGAACTACATCACGTCCGTGAATGGCGGCCTGTTGAAGATTTTCTCTAAAATGGGCATCTCCACTCTCGCATCCTACCAGGGCGCACAGATCTTCGAGATCCTTGGGATTAACTCCAGCGTGGTGGATAAATATTTCACCGGATGTGTCAGTCGTATTGAAGGTCTGAGCCTGGATGATATTGCAAAAGAAACCCTGTTGAAGCACCGCAAAGGTTTCCCGACCCGCGGCGGCGCTCAGAAGGTGCTCGATCCGGGCGGTGAATATGCTTGGCGTAAAGATGGCGAGCGCCATCTATTCAACCCGACCACCATTCGTCTGCTGCAGGAATGCACGCGCGAGAATGACTATGCGAAGTATAAGGAATACTCCAGATCGGTCGACGATCAGAGCGAAGCGGCCTTCACGCTGCGCGGCCTGATGGAATTTAATTCCGACCGTCCATCAATCGCACTCGACGAAGTGGAACCGGCAAAAAATATCCTGAAGCGTTTTGCAACGGGGGCGATGTCGTTTGGTTCCATTTCCTGGGAAGCACACACCACCCTGGCGATTGCGATGAACCGTATTGGTTCCAAATCCAATTCTGGTGAGGGGGGCGAGGATCCGAAGCGGTATACCAAACTGCCGAACGGTGACGATATGTGTTCGGCCACCAAGCAGATTGCATCCGGTCGTTTCGGGGTGAACAGCTATTACCTATCGAAAGCTCGCGAACTTCAAATTAAAATGGCACAGGGCGCAAAACCCGGCGAAGGCGGACATCTGCCGGGCCACAAGGTGAACGGCTGGATTGGCCGCACCCGTGGTTCCACCCCGGGCGTGGGGCTTATTTCCCCGCCGCCGCATCATGATATTTACTCCATCGAAGATCTGGCACAGCTGATCTACGACCTGAAGAATGCCAACCGCGATGCACGGGTGAATGTAAAGTTGGTGTCCGAAGCGGGTGTTGGCACCATTGCGGCCGGCGTTTGTAAGGCGAAAGCCGATGCGGTTTTGATTGCCGGTTATGATGGTGGAACAGGCGCTTCGCCGCTCAGCTCCATCAAACACGCGGGGTTGCCGTGGGAACTTGGACTTTCCGAAACTCATCAGACACTCGTTCGTAACCGCCTGCGTAATCGAATTGTGGTTCAGGCCGACGGCCAGATGAAAACATCCCGCGACCTCGCCATTGCAACCTTGCTCGGTGCGGAAGAGTGGGGGGTGGCGACCACCACCCTCGTGGTGCAAGGGTGTATTATGATGCGGAAGTGTCATAGCAACACCTGCCCCGTGGGTATTGCCACGCAGCGCGAGGATCTTCGTGCGAAGTTTGCTGGAAATGCAGACCACGTGGTGAACTTTTTCACCTTCCTCGTAGACGGTCTTCGCGAAATCATGGCCGAACTGGGCTTTAAGTCGATCGATGAGATGGTTGGCGAATCACAGTGTCTGAAGTTCCGCGACAATGTGGACCACTGGAAATATAAGAACCTCGACCTTTCTCCGATCCTTCATAAGGAATCCATCGGCGCGGAAGAGGGGGGAACCTACCATTCCAAAGATCAGAACCACATGCTCGAAAATGTGATTGACTGGAAGCTGCTCGAAACAGCCCAAGCAGCCATTGCAACGGGAGAGAAGGTTTCTGCTGAGTTTGACGTCATTAATACGGACCGAGCGGTCGGCACCATTCTGTCGCACGAACTCACCAAAGCGACGGAAGGCAAAGGCCTTCCGGATGGGACCATTCAGTTTAAGTTGAACGGTTCCGTGGGGCAGTCCATGGCCGCCTTCATGTGCAAAGGAATTGAGCTGGAGCTCGAAGGCGACGCCAATGACTATGTGGGTAAAGGTCTCTCGGGGGGTCATCTCACAATCTATCCGAGCAAAGGCGCTCAGTTTGTTGCAGAAGACAATATCCTCGTGGGTAATGTTTGCTTCTATGGAGCCACGAGCGGCAGAGCGTACATCCGCGGAGTGGCAGGGGAACGCTTCTGCGTTCGTAACTCTGGCGCGGAAGTGGTGGTGGAAGGCATTGGCGATCATGGGTGCGAATACATGACCGGCGGTAAAGTGATTGTTCTCGGAGCAACCGGCCGCAACTTCGGTGCGGGCATGTCTGGCGGTGTGGCTTATATCTACGATGCAGACGGCCTCTTTGCGGATAAGTGCAACATGGAAATGATCGAGCTTGAAAAAGTGCACGCAACCCAAGAAGTCGACGAGCTGAAAAGCTTTATTGAAACGCACCAGTTGAAGACCGGTTCCACAGTTGCCGCGAATATGCTGGCCGATTGGGACGCCAGTCTCGCCCAGTTTGTGAAGGTCATCCCAACCGACTACAAACGTATGCTCGGCTTTATTGAGACGGCTCGTGAAACAGGCGAATATGAAACGGAAGAGCAGATTATTGACGCGGCATTCGATATGCATATCGCGGCGCTCTAACCGATAGTTTAAGGAGATTTGGTCATGGGAAAACTAACTGGATTTTTAGAATTTGTGCGGACCACTAATCCGATGCGTCCCGAAGAGGAACGGGTTAAGGATTGGGGCGAAGTCTATGTATTGCGCGACGACCAAACCTGCGAAGAGCAGGGAGGGCGTTGCATGAACTGCGGGGTTCCATTCTGCCACCGTTCGGAAATCATGGAGGGCGGCACGAGCGGATGCCCGATCAATAATCTTATTCCAGAGTGGAATGATCTGATCTATCGCAACCGCTGGAAAGACGCGCTCGATCGCTTGCACCACACGAATAACTTCCCCGAATTCACGGGCCGCGTTTGTCCGGCTCCATGTGAAGCGGGCTGTGTGCTCAGCATTAATGAGCCGGCCGTAACCATTCACGATAACGAACGCAGCATCATCGATAAAGGCTTTGAGAAGGGCTGGGTGGTTCCTGAACCACCGGAAGTTCGCACCCATAAAAAGGTGGCCGTCGTTGGTTCCGGACCTGCCGGTCTGGCGGCTGCGGCTCAGCTCAATCGAGCGGGTCATCACGTCACGGTCTATGAGCGCGACGACCGGATTGGTGGACTGCTGATGTATGGTATTCCGAACATGAAGCTCGATAAATCGGTTGTGCAACGCCGTGTTGATCTTCTGGCTGCGGAAGGTATTGAATTTAAAACGGGCATTGAAATCGGAAAGGATATCAAAGCAGACAAACTGAAGAAGCAGTTCGATGCCGTGATCTTCACCACCGGGGCCACCAAACCCCGTGATCTTCCGGTGGAAGGCCGCGACCTTAAAGGGGTCCATTTTGCCATGGAATTCCTCCGTGCCAATACCAAAAGCCTGCTCGACAGCAAGCTGGAAGATGGAAACTACATCTCTGCGAAGGGGAAGAACGTCATTGTTATTGGCGGAGGGGATACCGGCACAGACTGTGTGGGAACGTCCTTGCGTCATGGATCCAAAAAGGTGACGCAGCTCGAAATCATGCCGAAGCCCGAAGCCGACCGGAACCGCGTTTCCAACCCTTGGCCGCAGTGGCCGGGCAACCTCAAAACCGATTATGGTCAGCAGGAAGCCATCAAGGTGCAGGGAAAAGATCCGCGTAATTTCTCGGTGATGACCCAGAAGTTTGAGGGCGATGCGGAGGGCAACTTGGTAGCCATCCACACCGTCGAGGTCGAATGGATCGACCGAGCACCTAAAGCCATTGCAGGAACCGAAAAACGTGTGGAGGCCGATCTGGTCCTGCTCGCGATGGGTTTCCTTGGGCCGGAAGATGAAAATGCAGATCAGCTGGGAATTGAACGCGATGCGCGCTCGAATTATAAAGCAGAACACGAAGTTTACATCACCAACGTAAAGAGTGTCTTTGCTGCGGGCGATTCGCGCCGAGGACAGTCCCTTGTGGTATGGGCCATCAACGAAGGCCGCGGTGTGGCTCGTGAGGTTGATCTCTATCTGATGGGTGATACCGTCCTTCCATAAAAGTCGCACAGCGCACCCAACAAACCCGGAACGTCCAATGATTGGAACTCCGGGTTTTCTTTTTATTGGGCCGGCTCTGTGCGAATCAGCGCGCCGGTATTGGATGGGCTTTCAGACGAGTTGGTGGGGGCTTTACGTAAGCGACGGAGATTCGACCCACTCGCCAGATTCCATGGATGGGATATTGTTGGCGCCTTCATTAACCAAGGAGTCGACGATGTTTCGCATGAATCAAAACCTGAAGGTAGTATTGGCCACTGAACCTGTGGATTTACGCAAGAGCGTCAATGGCCTGTACGTGATTGCCCGCAATGAACTCGGGGAGGTTCCTGAAAATGGAGCCCTATTTATTTTTTCCAACCGCACACGAACCCGAATCAAGGTGCTGTGTTTCGACGGAACCGGGTGCTGGGTGTCCGTGAAGCGTCTGGAGGAAGGAACGTTCAGCTGGCCGAAGGGAATGGATCAGCAAAAGATGTCGCTCAAACCGGAGGCGCTGGCCTTGCTGTTCGATGGAGTAGATCTGCGCGGTGCACGAATGCGTCCGCGGTATCAACGATGATTTAACCTATTTTTCTTATCTTGATGACGT